>CBIHOS010000020.1:0-40210 GCA_966211945.1 uncultured bacterium | reverse complement strand
TCGGGATCGGACATAAGGGCAGCTTCTCGCCGGATGCGCCCGTGATTATAGGGCGCTCGATACCTAATGTACCGCCACATTCCTCCGGCGGCATCCAGTCGGTAGGGGAGGGCGGCGTGAGCCGGTTCCCGGTTGCCGCTCCCGGTACGATTGACGCCATGCCGCTGTACCGCTGGGACGAGATCGCGCTGGAGAAGGTCACCGAAATGGTCTCGCGCAAGGTCGTGCGCGGCGAGCGCGAGATGCTGACGCAGGTCTACCTCAAGAAGGGTGCGCTGGTGCCACTGCACGCGCACGAGGAGGAGCAGATGACCTACGTGCTGCAGGGGACGCTGCAGTTCATGGTCGGCGGCGAGGACGTGCGGGTCGAGGAAGGCGAGGTGCTGCACATCCCGAGCGGCATCGCCCACCAGGCCGTGGCGCTCGACGACACGTTCGTGCTTGGCGTGTTCAGCCCACCACGCTAACGCGAATGCTCAATGCTGAATGCTCTCGACATTGCGCATTCAGCATTGCGCATTGCGGCGAAGCCGCTAATGAACGTTCCACCCGCCGCCGCCGCGGCCGCCCTGGTGGATGTCGAACCGCTTGCGCGCCCGCTGCAGGCGCCACTTGGTGTAGCGGTACTTCAGTTCGGCGCCGAGCCCGCCGCGGCCGCGCGTCAGCATCACCCAGCCCGTGACCAGGCCGCCGAGGTGCGCCAGGTGCGCCATCTGGCCGCCCGACGACGTCACCGACAGCAGCAGCGTGATCGCGCCGGTGATCAGCACGAAGATCCGCGCCGGCACCGGGAACAGGAAGTACATGTAGATCGGGCGGTTGGCGAACAGGATGCCGAACGCCGCGAGCAGACCGTAGATCGCGCCCGAGGCGCCGACCGTGGGCGTGACGTAGAGGAAATTGGCGAAGCCGAAGGGCAGCAGCGCGGCGACGATCGTGGTCGCCGCGGCGCCCAGGCCGCAGGCCAGGTAGAAGCGCGCGAACGCCTGCGTGCCCCAGAGCCGTTCGAGCTCCACGCCGAACATCCACAGCGCCAGCATGTTGAACACGAGGTGCGTGAGGCCCGCGTGCAGGAACATGTAGGTGAACGGCTGCCACAGCCACAGCGACTCGATCACGGCCGCCGGCGTCAGGCCGCCCAGCACCGTGATCGCGGGCACCAGCACCTGCGCGAGGAACAGCACGGTGTTGGCGATGAGCAGCGCCTTGACGGCCGGGGTCAGCGGCCCGGGGCCGAACTGATAGGACACCCGGGAGTAGGACGATCGGGACACGTCAGTCAGTGTACCGGGTACGGGGGAGGTAGGGCCCGTTGTCCCAACGCGGCCCATCGAAGGCCGGGCTGGGACCCACCTTCGCCTCACGGCTTCGGTGCGCCAAGGCAGCCGGCCCTACCAGCATTGGAACGGCGGTCAGTCCCTGTCGTCGTCGACCGGGTCGACGGCGGCGACGTTCACCTCGACCGGCTCGACGTGCATCGGCAGCGGCGGCGCTGCCGGCAGCCGCAGCGCCAGGGCGGCGGCCGCGAAGGGCACTGTCGCCAGCAGCGTCAGGGTGACCGGCAGACCGAGCCCATCAGCGAGCATCCCGGTGACAGGGACGAGCATGCCGCCGGTCCCCCACGCAACGCCCATCATCAGCGACGACACGGTGGCGGCACTGTGCGGCGCGAGCGCCTGCCCGAAGCTGACGTTGACCGGCAGCGTCGATTGGAGGAAGAGCCCGCCGACGGCGAGCAGCATCGCGAAGGTCCAGCCCTGCGTCTGCGGCGCCATGAGCAGGAACGGCGTGGACAGCAGGAGCGACCAGACGATGACGCGCCGCGGCCCGAAGCGGTCGGCGAGCGTGCCGCCCCAGAAGCCGCCGATCCCGGACATGAACAGGTAGAGCGCCATCGCCGCCCCGGCCTCGCCGACGCTCATGCCCTGGCGCGTCAGCAGCACCGGCACGAACGTCGCAAACGACAGCGACACGACCGTCCGCAACACCACGAGCGTGTAGAGCAGGAACAGGTTGCGCGCCTGCGGGCGTAGCGCGGCCAGCCCACCGCCGTGCGGACGTGGCGGCGCCAGGGGCAGCGCCGGCACCGCGCGCGCGAAGATCAGCGAGGCGGCCAGGCCGGGCAGGAGGAACCAGACGGTGGCGCCCAGGCCGTAGCGCTGGGCGGCGTTGGCCACCAGCAGCGGCGACAGCGCGAAGCCGATCGTGCCGCTCGTGACGAAGACGCTCATCGCCGTGCCGGACCGCCCGCGCCCCGCGGTGTGCGCGACCATGGCGCCGGGCGGATGGAAGGCGGCGATGCCGAGGCCGCCGACGACGAGGACGGCCGCGAGTGCCACCTGGTGGTGCACCAGGCCCATCAGGCTCAGGATCACCGCGCTCACCAGCGGTCCCGCCACGAGCAGGGCCCGCGCATGGCCGCGGTCGGCCAGGCGCCCGAACAGCAGCTGCGAGAGCGACGCGGCCGCCTGGAACACCATCATCAGCGTGCCGGCGGCCTGCAGGCTCATGCCGAGCCGCGGCATCAGCAGGGGCAGTAACGGCGCATACATGTTCGAGTACGCGTCCACCATGAAGTGCGCCGACGAGACGACGCCGAGCGGCCGTCCGTCGAGTGGCGGCGGCAATGGTGCGTCAGCCACGCGGCACCTCCGGGGAACGCCGCGGCCGGAGCCGCCGCAGGATCTTGCCGAACGCCTCGTCGAACTCCTCGACGCGCAGCAGCTTCGCCAGCAGCGCGAGCAGCACGAGCGCCGTCCCGATGCTGATGCCGACCTGGAGCACCTGCATCACGAAGCCGGCGCCGACGAACACCCGTGCCGACAACCACCCGTGCGTCGCCCACGCCGCCACGCCCATCGTCACGCTCGCCACCGTGATGCGCACGACCGTCGACAGCAGGCGCGCGCCGTCGACACCACCCAGGCGGCGGTGCAGCAGCGTCAGCAGCAGAACGGCGTTGAGCAGCGACGCGAGCGCGGTGCCGGCTGCCAGTCCGGCGAATCCGTACGTGCGGACCAGCAGCACGTTGAGCAGCGCGTTGATCAGCACCGAGACGACGCTGATGATCACGGGCGTGCGGCTGTCGCGCAGCGCATAGAACGTCGGCGAGAGCAGCTTCACCGCCGAATAGCCCACCAGGCCTGGCGCGTACGCCATCAGCGCCAGCGCCACCGCCTGGGTGTCGCGCGGCCCGAACTCGCCGCGCTCGAGGATCACCCGCACGATCGGCACGCCGAGCGCGATCAGTCCGGCCGTGGCCGGTATCGTCAGGGCCACCACGAGACGCATCGCGTGTGACAGCGTCTGGCGCACCGCCGCGGTGTCCTCGCGGGCGGCGTGCTGCGACAACAAGGGCAGCGACGCGCTGGCGATCGACACGCCGAACAGCCCGATCGGCAGGTACATGATGCGGAACGCGTAATTGAGCCACGACACGGCGCCGGCCTCCTGGCCGGTGGCCAGCACCGTGTTCACGTAGACGTTGAACTGGGTCGCGGCGACGCCGAGCGTGCCCGGCCCCATGAGCAGCAGGATCTCGCGCAGGCCGGGATCGCGCGGGGCGAGGTCGAACCAGAAGCGGAAGCCTTCGCGGCGCAGCGACGGCCACTGCAGCAGGACCTGCCCGAGCCCGCCGAGGAGCACCGCGATCGCCAGCGCCGTCACCGGCTCGAGCCCGAGCATCGGCATCACCGGCACGAGCAGGACGATGCAGGCAATCGACGCGACGTTGAACATCGCGGGCGCGAAGGCCGGCACGAAGAACCGGCCGACGGCGTTGAGCATGCCCATCGCCGCCACCGCGATCGCGACCAGCGGCAGGAACGGGAACATGAACCGCGTCAGCCGCACCGTGAGATCGAACTTGCCCGGCACCTCGGCGTAGTCGGCGGCAAACGCCCACGTCATCGGCTCGGCGAAGACGATGCCGATCACGGCGATGACGGTCGTGACCAGGAGGAGGGCCGTGAGGGCCCGCCGGCCCAGCGTCCACGCCGCCTCCGCACCGTCGCGGGTCAGGACCCGGCTGAAGGTCGGGACGAATGCCGCCGTCATGGCACCTTCGGCGAACAGGTCACGTACCAGGTTGGGCAGCCTGAACGCGACGTTGAAGGCGTCCATCTGGTGGCTGGCGCCGAACGCGTGCGCCAGTACCTGTTCACGCACGAGCCCCAGGATCCGGCTCGCCATCGTCGCGCTGCCCGCCAGGCCGGCGGCATGCATCAGGGAGGAGCCGCGCGGCGGGGGCATCACGACATCATCGCATGCGGCTCCGGCGCGCCCGGGCCGGCCCGATTGACGTCCGTGCACCGCCCGGCCTACAAGTGCTGCGTGCGGACTGCCTCTCTCCTCCTGACGTCGCTCGCCCTCACGGTGGCGCCGCTGCATGCCTCGGCCGCGTTCGGCGATCCGCGTGTCGCACCCGTGACGGCCGCGCAACCGGCAGGTACGCCGCCGGCCGTCGCTGCGCTGCGCGCCGAGGGCGAAGCGGCCATGGAGGCGTCGCGCTTCGGCGACGCCGAGGCGATCTACGTCAAGCTCGTGGCGCTCACGCCCGCGGATCCGATCGCCCAGATGCAGCTGGGCATGGCCAGAGCGATGGGCGGCCGCACCGCCGAAGCGATCGGACCGCTGCGGGCCGCGCTCGCGCTTCGGTCCGACCTGGTGCCGGCCAAGCTGTTCCTGGGCATCTCCTACATGGAACTCGGGCGGGCGCGCGACGCGGTGGCGCCGCTCCGGCAGGTGATCGCCGCCGACCCCGACAACGCCCATGCGCGGCAGGCCCTGGCCGAAGCGCTGCTGACGCTGGAGGAGTTCGCCGATGCCAGCAGCCAGTTGGCGACGCTCTCGAAGACGCAGGGCCAGTCGCCGCAACTCTGGGCCGCTCTCGGCCGCAGCTACGAAGGCATCGCGCGCCAGGCCTTCGCCCGGCTGCAGGAGATCGACCCGGATTCGCCGTACGTCTGGCTGCTCGCCGCCGACGTCCTGACCATCGAGGAGAAGTACCCGCAGGCGTTCTCGCTGGTCAAGAAGGCGCAGCAGGCGCTGCCGACGCTGCCCGGCGTGCACCACACGCTGGCCCGCGTCTACGCGGCGAGCGGTCATGCCGACTGGGCCGCCACCGAGCGCCAGAAGGCCGAGGCGGAGACGCCGGCCTGCGCGCAGGTGCCGGTGGCGTGCCTGTACCTGACGGGGAAGCTGGAGGACGCGTTGGCGCGGACGAGCGGCGCCAGGCAGCCGGCCGCGCTGTACTGGCGCGCCCGCGCCGCCAACGATCTCGCAGGGCGGTCCTTCGAGACGCTCGAGAAGCTGCCGCCGTCGGTGGAGCGCTACGTGATGCGGGCCGGCATCGCCCGCGACCAGGGGCTGGCGCTCGAAGCCGTCACGCAGTTGCGCGAGGCATTGAAGCTGGCGCCCGGCGATCCGGGCATCGAACGCGAACTGGCCGGCGCGCTGCACGCCGCCCGCGACTTCGAGGGCGCACTGCCCCTGCTCGAGAAGCTGCACGCCATGGCGCCGGACGCGCCAGACCTGCTCGTGGCGCTCGGCGACACGCTGCTGCAGGCGCAGCAGATCGATCGTGCGGTGACGTTGCTGTCACGGGCGGTGGCGCTCGATCCCTCGCGGCTCGACGCCCATGCCGCGCTCGGACGCGCGCTCATGCAGGCGGGCGACGCGGCGAAGGCGATCCCGCACCTCGAGAAGGTGCTGCCCGTCGATGCCGACGGCAGCATGCACTACCAGCTCGCCCAGGCGATGCAGCGCACCGGGCAGCCGGCCCGCGCCAAGCTGCTGCTCGCGGAATATCAGAAGCGATCGCAGGCCGCCGCGCCGGCGCAGGCAACGCCGCCGGCGGAAGCCGCCACGATCACCGCGCCGGTTCCGTGACGTCGATCACTCGATCGATTCCGGGCACCTCGACCACCTGCGTGGTCCCAGACGGCCACACCACTTCCACCTTCGGCGTCGTCGTCGCGCTGCCCAGCCCGGCGACGACCGCGCCGCGCACCGACGATGCGTAACCGACTGACGACGTGACGAAGGTCGGGCGGCCGTCGACGAGGATGCGGGCACCGAGCGCGTCACGGTTGGACCGGGTGCCGCGGAGACGGAGGCCGAGCCAGTGGCCGGCCGGACCGGTGTTCTTCCAGATCTCGACCGGCCCGCCGAGGCTCGTCGTGACCAGGTCGAGTCGCCCGTCATCGTCGAGATCGGCTGCGACCAGTCCGCGGTGCGCGGCCGCGGTGCGCGCGAGGCCGGCGCCGGCTTTCGCCGTCACGTCTTCGAACGAGCCGCCGCGGTTGAGCAGCACGCTGTTCGGCTCGGTGTAGGCGGTCGCCTCGAACTGATCGATCCGGTCGTTGACGTGCGAGTTCGCGGTGGCGATGTCAGGGCGTCCGTCGTTGTCGAGGTCGGCCAGCGCCACGCCCCAGCCGCTGCGCTGCCCGGTCGGCGCGGTGAGGCGGGCGGCATGCGTGGCGTCGTGGAACATCGACGCGCCGTCGTTGACGTACAGCGGGAAGGTCTCGCCCTTCAGCGCCGTCACGAGCAGGTCGGGACGCCCGTCGGCATTCACGTCGCCGGTGGCGACGCCCATGCTGGACACCGGCCGCCCGAACGACGGCAGTGCCACGCCGGCCAGCAGCGCCGACTCCTCGAAGCGGCGCCCGTCCACGTTGCGGAACAGGAAGTTGGGCACCCCGTCGTTGGTCACGAACACATCGTCCCGGCCGTCGCCATCGAGATCGGCGACGGCGGCGCTCATGCCCTTGCCGACATGGGCGCCGATGCCGCTCGCCTTCGACACGTCTTCGAAGGTGCCGTCGCCGTTGTTGCGATACAGCTGGTTGGGCAGGCCGGTGTAGTACTTCGGGTGGCAGTACACGCGGAGATCGCGGACGCGATCGCCGCAGAAGCGATCGGCGCCGTCGGTCCAGTCGAGGTAATTCACGACGAACAGGTCGAGGTGTCCATCGCGATCCATGTCGAACCAGGCCGCGGCGACCGACCAGCGCGACGGCGTGATGCCGGCTTTCGTGGTCACGTCCTCGAACCGGCCCTGCCCGGTGTTGCGGTACAGCGTGGGCTGGCCGACGCCCGGCACGAAGAGGTCGGGGTGGCCGTCGTTGTCGTAGTCGGCGACGGCGGCGCCCATCGCATAGCCACGGCCCTGCAGGCCGGCCCTGGCGGTCACGTCTTCGAAGCGGAAGCCGCCGAGATTGCGGTAGAGACGGTTGTGGAAGGCCGCGCCCGCCTTCGCGAGCGCGGTCGTCTGGTTGCCGTTGGCGAAGAAGAGGTCCAGCTTGCCGTCGCCGTCGTAGTCGAACACGGCGAGGCCGCCCGGCATCGTCTCGATGAGGCGTTTGGCGGGGGTCGGCGCGTTGGCCAGGACGAACCCGACGCCCGAGGCCGGCTGGACGTTCTCGAACTGCGGGATGGTGGGCTGGGCGGCGAGCGTGGCCAGGCCAGCCGTCGCGAGGAAGGCGGCGGCGAAAAGTCGCGAGAACAAAAAGACGGCCTCGTTGAGGGACGAGGCCGTCGAAGGAGGATGGATGAGAGGCTTGGTTAGAAAGCCCTCGTCTCCGTATGACGAAGCCCCGCCGAAAAAGTTTACCTGTGGATCAGGCGCTCCCGAGCCGCGCTTTCACGCGCTCGTTGACCGCTTTGCCGTCCACGACCTGGCCGGCGAGGCGAGGCATCAGGGCTTTCATCACCTTGCCCATGTCCTTCGCGCCACTTGCACCACTTTCGGCCACCGCTTGATCGATCAAAGCCACCAGCGCGGTTTCGTCGAGCGCTGCAGGAAGGTAACGCTCGAGGATGACCGCCTCGGCCCGTTCCTTTGTCGCCAGTTCGTCCCTGCCGGCGGCGGCAAACTGCGTGGCGCTCTCCTTGCGCTGTTTCACGAGCGTCGTGATGACCTGCAGGGCTTCGCGGTCGTCGAGATCGCGGGTCAGTTCGACGCGCTTGTTGGTGAACGCGGTCTTCAGCAGGCGCAGCGTGTCCAGCGTCTGCTGGTCACGGGCCCGGAGTGCGGTGGCCAGGTCGGCGTTCACCCGCGCGGGCAGTGGCGTGTCGGTCGTCACGGTGTCCTTGAAGGGCTACGGGCTACAGGCGACGGACTACCCGATACCCGATACCCGATTTCGAATCTCGGTCTGCTACGGCCTGGGCGGCGTCGGTGAATACGGGTTGATGTACTTGGCGCGGTCGGGTTCCATCGGCGGCGCCTGGGCCGAACCCGGCTGCTGGTTCGACGGCAGGCCGTACGGGTTGACCGGCGGATTGGCGCCCTGACCGGCCTGGCCGTTGGCGCCAGGCTGCGGCTGTGGCTGCGGCGTGGGCAGCACGCCCGGCGTCGTGCGGGTGGCGCCGAAGATGCCGTTCGGGCTCGTGCCTGTCGTCGGCTGCTGCGTCTGCTGCGTGCCCGCCGCGCCTGCGGCCGCCTCGGCGGCCTGCTGCTGTTCGGCCTGGCGCTGCGCGAAGTAGCGCTGCGGATTGGCGTAGTCGAAGTCGGTCGAGGATGCCGGCCGCTCCGGCGCGGCGACGGCCGGCTGGCCGTCCTCCGGGGCCGCGGCCTGCTGCGGGGCCGGCTCGGCCTGCTCGTCGACCTGGACGGGGGCGTTCTGGACAACGGCGGCCGGGCGCGCCACGGGCACGACCGGGCGCGCGGCGGCAGTGGCCGCGCCTGGCGAGGTCGGCATGACCATCACGCGGTCGAAGCGCGACAGCGTCGCCACCTGCTGGACGCGTGGCGCAGCGATGTAGCCGGCGGCGCCCCGCAACACGATGTCGAGCGCCTCGCGTTCGGGGACGTTCTCGAGACGCAACGTCAGCGGCGCGCCAGGCACCCGCTCGCCGTCGACGATCCGCACCTGTCCCTGCCGTGCCCACTCGGCCAGGATGGCGGCCGGCGTGGCGTTCTGGGTGATGAGCGTGACGCGCCCGTCGCGGATGGTCAGCGAGATCGACTGCGCGGCGGCGGGCAGTCCCGTCGCCGTGAGCAGCCCGGCGGCCAGCAAGAGATGTCGAACCATGGGAACCAACCTGAAGCGCCGCTGTGTGCGACGGAGCCCTCGTCGACCTGTCGGCGCGAAGTTCCAGTATAGGACTGTTGGCCGAACGTCGCGGTCGGCATCGCTCCCTCTGTGAGCGCGACGCTCAGTGATCTTCATCTGCCAGAGAAAGGCAGGGCCGCCTGCGTGGCGCGCCAAAGCCGATGGGGCGAAGGCGGGTCCCAGCCCGGCCGCTAGCCCCGAAACGACTGGACGGCGGCGCACACGGCGTCGACCGCGTCGGTCGAGAGCGACGGATAGAGCGGCAGCGAGCACACTTCGACGGCGGCCCGCTCCGCCTCCGGACACGCCGCTGGCGCTTCGCTCGCAATCGCCGGCTGCTGGGTCAGCGCCTTGGGGTAGTGCACGAGCGTCTGCACGCCGAGCCCGCCCAGATGGGCGCGCAGCGCCTCCCGCGCGGCCGTCCGGACGACGAACAGGTGGTAGACGTGACCGGCGTCGAACTCGCGCGGGACCGACACCGCCGCGCCGGCGAGGCCGGTCCGGTAGCGGGCGGCGAGGGCGCGCCGCTGGTCGGTCCAACGCGGCAGGCGCTGCAGCCGCTCGCGCAGGATGGCGGCCTGCATCTCGTCGAGCCGTGAGTTCACGCCGAACTCGTCGTGCTGGTAGGTGACCTGCTGGCCGCCGTTGCGCAGGCGCTTCAGGCGCGCGGCCAACTGCGCGTCGCTCGTCGTGATGGCGCCGCCGTCGCCGAGCGCCCCGAGGTTCTTCGTGGGATAGAAGCTGAAGGCCGCGCCGGCGCCGAACGCGCCGACCGGCTGCCCTGCGCACGTGGCCAGGTGCGCCTGTGCCGCATCCTCGACGATCGCCAGGCCGTGGCGCGCCGCGATCGCCGCGATCGCCGTCATGTCGGCAGCCTGGCCGTACAGGTGTACCGGCATGATCGCCGCGGTCCGCGGCGTGATCGCCGCCTCGATCTGCGCCGGATCGATCGTGTGGCGCTCGGGGTCGATGTCGACGAACACCGGCCGGGCGCCGGCCATCATCACGGCGAGGGCGGTGTAGGCGGCCGACAGCGGCGCCGTGATCACCTCGTCGCCGGGGCCGATGCCGAGGCCGCGCAGCAGCAGCGCGATCGCGTCGGTGCCGGTGTTGACGCCGACGGCGTGGCTGGCGCCGGCGGCGGCGGCGAACTCGTGTTCGAAGGCCTCGAGTTCGGGTCCGAGGATGAACCAGCCGCGATCGATGACGCGGGCCACGGCGCCGCGCACGGCCTCGGCGTCTTCGCCCGGCAGCAGCGACAGGAACGGCACGCGCACGTCCGCAGCAGTCATCGGATCACAGGTAGCGGGGCAGAAACTCGCGGTAGAACGCGAGCGTCCGGGTCAGCCCCTCGCGCAGCGTCACCGCCGGCGTCCAGCCGGTGGTCGTCGTGAAGCGGGTCGAGTCGGCGTAGAAACTGCCGATGTCGATGGCCTTCTTCTCGGCCGGCCATTCCACGAACCGGCGCCGGCCGCTGTTGGCCACCTCGATCATCAGCTCGACGAGGTCGCGATGCTGGATCGGCTCGGTGCCGCCGACGTTGTACGCCTCGCCGTTGACCGCATCCGAGGCGCCGGCCCGCAGGAACGCATCGCACGCATCGTCCACGTAGACGAAGTCGCGCATCTGCGACCCGTCGCCGAAGATCTCGATCTCCTGGTCCTCGACGATGCGGCGGATGAACCAGCCGATGAAGCCCTGGCGGTTGTGCTTCACGAGCTGGCGCGGGCCGTAGATATTGGTAAGCCGCAGCGAACACGCGCGGACGCCGAAGACGTTGTTGTAGACCAGGTGGTACTGCTCGCCGGCCGCCTTGTTGATGCCGTTGATGTCGGTCGGCCGCACCAGATGGTTCTCGTCCACCGGCAGGTAGTCGGGCTTGCCGTAGATCTGCCGGGTGCCGGCAAAGACCACCTTGACGCCCGGGTTGTTGCGCCGGCACGCCTCCAGCACGGTCATCTGGCTGCGGCAGTTGATCTCGAGATCCGTGTACGGATCGCGCATCGAGTCGATGTGACTCACCTGCCCGGCCAGGTTGAAGATCACCTCGCGTCCCTGCACGAGGTAGTTCATCGTCGTCTGCTGGCGGATGTCGGCGACGTTGACGCGCAGCCGGTCCTCGACGCCGCGGATGTTCTCGAGCGATCCGCCGTAGTCGGGGATCAGCGAGTCGACCAGCATGACGTCGGCGCCGAGGTCGAGCAGCTGGCGGGCCAGGTTGCTGCCGATGAAGCCGAGGCCGCCGGTGATCATCACCGGGCGCCCGCGATAGAACTCGCGGTAGCCGGTCATCCCTTGACCTGCGCCTGCGCCGCCCCCGGCTCCAGGTGCTCCTTGCGGATCACGAGTACGTGCCAGAGGCGGAGCACGTCGATGCCGGTCCGGAAGATGCGGGGGAAGTTGAAGAACTGCGACTTGCCGTAGGCGCGGTGATAGTGGTGCACCGGCACCTCGGCGATCCGGAAGCCGGCGTCGGTGATCTTCTTCATCAGCTCGAGGCAGATGACGCCGCTGTTCTTCGTGAGCGTCACCTTCTCGAAGATCGACCGCCGCATCAGGCGGAAGTCGCAGTCCACGTCGCGGACGCGCAGCCCGAACAGCGCCTTCACCGTGTGGTGATAGAGCCGGCCGATGACGATGCGGTGGAAGGGATCGGAGCGGGAGATCTTGTAGCCGTTGACCAGGTCGACGTCGGGGCCGAGCCGTTGCCACAGCAGCGCGACCTCGGCCGGGTCGTACTGGGCGTCGCCGTCGGTGTAGAAGACGTATTCCTTGGAGGCGGCGGCAAAGCCGCTGCGCAGCGCGCCGCCGTAGCCGCGGTTCTTCGGGTGGTGGACGATCCGCACCTGCGGATAGAGCCGGGCCAGTTCGTCGAGGATCTGCGGGGTGTTGTCGCGGCTGCCGTCGTTGACGACGATCACCTCGTGATCGGGCGTCAGCGCCCGCGCCGCCAGCAGCGCCGAGACCACCATGCTGGCAATCGTGCCGCTGTCGTTGTAGGCCGGGAAGAAGATGCTCAGTCCGGCAGGCGTTCTGGGTGGGATCTCTGACATACCGGAACAGGGAACCTTAGCACACCTCAGCCGCGTTTTCCGCGCCACGCGGGGTGCCGCGCCACCAGCCGCCACGGCACGAAGACGGACTCGAAGATCACGCCGCGCGACATCTTCGACTGCCCCTCGCGGCGCTCCACGTAGATGATCGGGACCTCGCCGATCCGCAGGCCCATCCCCATCGCCTCGAACAGCATCTCGACGAGGAACGCGTAGCCGTCGGACACGAACTGGCGCAGCGGCAGCTTCGCGAGGGCCTCGCGGCGCCAGCACCGGTAGCCGCTCGTGCAGTCGCGGGCCGGCAGGCCGGTGATCGTCCGCACGTAGTTGTTGGCGAAGGTGCTGAGAATCAGGCGCCGCAGCGGCCAGTTCACGACGCTGACGCCGTTCAGGTACCGCGAGCCGATGACCAGGTCGTGGCCGCCCTCGGTGAGGCCGCGCACCATGTCGGGCAGGTACTGTGGATCGTGCGAGAAGTCGGCGTCCATCTGACACACGATGTCGACGTCCATCGACACCGCCTGCGACAGCGCGTCCACGTAGGACCGGCCCAGCCCGCGCTTGCCGGTGCGGTGCAGGACGTGGACGCGGCCGGGGAACTCGGCAGCCAGCCCGTCGGCCACCGCCCCCGTGCCGTCCGGCGAGGCGTCGTCGACGACGAGCACCGAGAAGTCGGGGCCGCGGCCGAGCACCTGGCGCACGAGAACCGGCAGGTTGTCGCGCTCGTTGTAGGTCGGCGTCACGACGAGCACGCGCGGCATCACGACCGGCCCTCGAAGCGCAGCGCGGAGATCTGTTCGGAGACCAGTCCGACGAGGAAGACGATGACGGCGAACATCAGCAGCAGCACCGACCCGTTGGCGATGCGTCCCGAGGCGGCAACCGTCCACACACCGTAGACGAGGCCGAGCAGGAAGGCACCGGCGCTCACCGGCAGGAAGATCTTCATCGGGCTGAAGATCGTCACGATCTTCAGGATGATCAACAGGAACTTCGTGCCGTCACGGGCCAGCCGGATCTTGGAGTGGCCGGTGCGTTGCCGCGCCTCGATCGGCAGGAACGCCACGCTGTAGCCGGCCTTGATGAACGCCAGCGTCGTCGTCGTCGGCGTGGAGAAGCCGTTGGGAATGAGGTGGAGGAACTCGCGCAGGATGCTGCGGCGCGCGCCTCTGAAGCCCGAGGTCAGATCGGGAATCTCGCGGCCGGTCATGTAGGTGGCAAACGCGTTGAGCGCGCCGTTGCCGGCCCGCCGCACGCCGGTCGCCTGCGTGTGGCCGGCCCTGGCGCCGACGATCAGGTCGTAGTCGCCGAGCTGCTCGACGATCCGTTGCGCGTCCTCCGGCTGGTGCTGGCCGTCGCCGTCGATGACGAGCACGAACTCGCCGCGCGCCGCCCGGATACCGGTCTTGACGGCGGCGCCGTTGCCCTTGTTGTAGGGATGGCGCAGCACCGTGGCGCCGGCCGCGGCCGCGTGTGCCGCCGTGTCGTCCGACGACCCGTCGTCGACGAGCAGAATCTCGTGCCACGCCGCTGCCGCCTGCAGCGCGCGGATCACGTCCCCGACGACCGGCCCTTCGTTGAACGCGGGGATGAGAATGGAAACGCTGTGCGGGGCGGCCACGAGTCTCAGGCGACGGGCGGGTCTTCGCGTCGTGCCAGGCCGGCGATGAGCGCGGCGACGACCCCGTCCCAGGAGATCGCGCGGGTGCTATCGTACCCCGCCTCTCCGAGCGCCACCGCCCGGCCGCGGTCCGCGGCCAACTCGGCCAGGCAGGCGCCCACGGCTGCGGCGTCGGGCGGACAGACGAGCCCGTTGACGTCGTGCTGCACGAACTCGAGCACGCCGCCGCTGTCGGCAGCCGTCACCACCGGCTTACGCGCTTCGAACGCTTCGAGCGTGACGTAGCCATAGTCCTCGTCGAACGGCGCGAAGACCACGCCGCGGGCGCCGGCGTACAGATCGACGAGGGACGCCTCGTCCACGCCGCCGAGCAGCGACACGCGGTCGCCCAGATCCAGTTCGGCGATGGTCCGCTCGAGGCCGTGCCGGTAGGTGCCCTCGCCGACGATCAGCAGCCGGGCCGGCGGCGGCACGTGCGCCATCGCCCGGATCGCCAGTTCCACCCGCTTGACCGTCTCGAGACGGCCGACCGACAGGAAATAGTCGCCGTACGGACCGGCCCGCAGCTTCGGCGCGAGGGGTGACGGATGGTAGAGCGGCGCCGACGGCACGCCGTTGAAGCGCGTCAGCCGGTCCGACGTCGTGCGCGAGATCGTGTAGACGGCCGCGCACTCCCCGAGCATCTCCCGGTCCAGGTCGCGCAGGCGCTCGCGCACCGCGAGGTCCTCCTCGCGATGGTCGAAGTCGGCGTACTCGGTGCCGCAGAGGTCGTACGCGGCCCGGTACTGATGCATGAGCCAGGTGACCTTGCGGGGGTGCCTGACGCAGTAGGTCGGGAACTTGGTCGGGATGACCAGGTCGATGGGCCGGCCGCAGCTCTCGGACAGGTCGAGCAGCCGCCAGGCCGCCGCGTGCGCCATCAACTCCTGCTTCGGGTACCACTTGAAGGGCACCGACACCCGCTCGACGAGGCACCCGTGGGCTTCCAGCTGGCGGACCAGCTCACGGACCAGCGCCTCGGCGCCCCCACGCACGAAGGGCACCTGCGCCTCGCACACGAGGACGGTAGGAGCCAAGCGCCGAGCATCCTAGCACGCGAACGATAGCGAAATTAAGGCGAACTCCTTGCGGCTCAGAACTTTCCGTTGACACCTGCGCGGGGGACTCCTATTCTCGCCGTGGACCAAAGTGGACCAAAGTGGAGAGTTGTGGTGCTCCGCGGCCGCATTTCAGCCAGGATTGACGACAAGGGGCGCCTCAAAGTGCCCAGCGCCTTCAGAGCGCACATCGAAGCGGAATACGGGCCGGCGCTGTATCTGACCAGCTTGTCTCCCACTGGGGAATTCGTCCGTCTGTACCCACTCGCGGTGTGGGAAGCCATCGAGGCAAAGCTCCGGTCCCTCGCCACGCTCGGGAACAGCCGCAAATCCTTCGAAATGACCACTTCCTACTGGGGCCAGCTGGCCGAGTTCGACACCCAGGGGCGTGTGGTCATTCCTCCGCCTCTCCGTGAAGCCGCAGGCGCGTCGGCAGACGTCGACGTGCTGGGCATGCAGACCTACCTCGACATCTGGAACAGCGACCGGCTCCGGTCGAAGGTCCTGACCGACGGACTGAACGACACACATCTCGCCGACCTCGCCGCCCTGGGCATCTGAGCGACTCATGCATGCACCGGTTCTTGTCGCGGAGGTCATCAGCCACCTGGCACCCGCCCGAGGGGGTCTGTTCGTCGACTGCACCCTGGGTGCAGGCGGCCACAGCCGCGCGCTGCTCGAGGCTGGCGCGTCGCGCGTGCTCGGACTGGACCGCGACCGTTCGGCGCTCGCCCTGGCCGCGCAGACGCTGGACGACCGCCTCGACCGCGTCGACCTGGTCCACGCCGACTACCGCACGCTCGGAGACGTCCTCGACGCGCACGGTCTGACCGGCGTCGACGGCGGCATCCTTGCCGACCTCGGCGTCTCCTCCATGCAGTTGGACGATGCGGAGCGCGGGTTCAGCTTCCGCAGCGATGCGCCGCTCGACATGCGGATGGACCGCGACAGCGGTCCCACCGCCGCCGACCTGCTCCGGACCGCGGACGAAGCCGCTCTCGCCGACATCATCTACGAGTACGGCGAGGAGCGATTCTCGCGCCGCATCGCCCGCGGCATCGTCCGGGCCCGCGAGACCGCTCCGATCGAGACGACCGGGCAGCTGGCCGCCATCGTGCGCCGTGCCGTGCCGTCGCGCGGCTGGCAGCGGATCGATCCGGCGACGCGCACGTTCCAGGCGCTGCGCATCTGGGTCAACCGCGAACTCGACGAGCTCGACGCCTTCATCCGCCTGGCGGTCAGCCGGCTGCTGGCCGGGGCCCGTCTCGCGATCATCGCGTTCCACTCGCTCGAGGACCGGATCGTCAAGCACACGTTCCGCGCCCTCGCGCAGGCCGACGAGCCGTCCATCGCGCTGATCACGCGGCGGCCGATCGAGGCCACCGAGGAGGAAGTCGCGCGCAATCCTCGCGCTCGCAGCGCCAAGCTGCGCGTGGCGGAAAGGCTGGCCTGACGTGGACAGCGAATTCGTCGTCCGCAAGCGGGTGCAGAACCGGGCCATCATCCGCGAAGTCGATCAGGTGCGGCAGCGCGACCTGCTGCGCACGGTGCTGGGCGGCGCGTGCGTGCTGGTCGCGGTGCTGTTTGCCGCCTGGCAGCACCACGAAGGCCGCCGCCTCGATCGCGAAGCAGCGACGCTGCGGGCCGATCACACCCACCTGCTGGAGTCGCGCCGTCACCTGAACGTCGAGAGGGCGCACCTCGTGGCGCCGGCCCGCATCGACGCGATCGCGACGCGCCAGCTCGCCATGAAGCCGCCGACGCGCGAGACGTCGACCGTCCTCGAGCGCGTCACGGCAACGCCGTCGGCGTCGCGTTCGGTGGTGGCGTCGCGATGAGCCGCCACGACGAGGACGTCACCGATCTGCTCGCGGGCCTCGACTCGGGTGCCGCCGCGCTGAACAACCGCCGTGTCGTCCGCGAGGCGCAGCGCGCCGACCACGAATCGGCCTCGGTCGAGGCGATCGACTGGCGCAAGACGCTGCGGCCCCGCGTGCTGCTGGCCGGTTCGCTGATCCTGCTCTGGACGGTGGGCATCGTCGCGCGCCTCGTCTACCTGCAGGTCCTTCAATACGACGTGCTGGTGGCGCGGGCCGAGAGTCAGCAGAGCCAGACGATCGACCTGAACCCGCGGCGTGGCCAGATCCTCGACCGCTACGGCCGCGTGCTCGCCTACAGCGTCGACGGCGACGTCATCTACGCCGCCCCGAGCGACGTCCGCGATCCCGAGGCCACGGCCAGCGCGCTGTGCGACGTGCTCGACGACTGCGACGCCGAGGAGCGCAAGTCGCTGTTGCAGCGGCTGCACAGCCAGCGCGGCAAGGCGCTCGTCGTCGGCACGCTGTCGGACGACGAGGTGAACCGGATCGCGGCGCTCGGCGAGCCCGGGCTCGTCCTCGATCGCGGCCGCGGCGGCCGCACCGGCACGCTCGCCGTCGTCCCGAAGGAGCTCGGCGATCCGGCCGAAGTGGCCGACAAGGTCTGCCAGGCGCTGGCGCGCTGCAGCGACGACGTGCGCGAGAGCCTCGAGAAGCGGCTGGGCGGCAAGAAGGACTTCGTCTACATCCGCCGCCGCGCCACGCCGTCGGAAGCGCAGCGCGTGGCGGCGCTGGCGCTGCCCGGGATCGGCTTCCTCAAGGAGAGCCGGCGCTACTACCCCAATCGCGATCTGGCCTCGTCGCTGCTCGGCTTCGTCGACGCCAAGAACCAGGGCGTCGGCGGCCTGGAGCTGGTGCACAACCGGCTCGTCACCGGCACCGGCGGCACGCTGATCGTCCAGCAGGACGCGCAGCGCCGCGTCCTCGCCACCAGCGTCCAGCAGGCGCCGACCTCCGGCGTGAGCCTCGAGCTGACCATCGACGCGCACCTGCAGTACATCGCCGAGCGCGAGCTGCGCGCCGCGGTCGCCGAGCACGGCGCCGAGGGCGGCACGGTCGTGATGATGGATCCGCACACCGGCGAGATCCTGGCGCTCGTCAGCGAGCCGCACTTCAATCCGAACGACTCGAGCCACATCGACCGGCGGAAGCGCGTCAACCGGGCGGTCGAGACCGTCTACGAGCCCGGCTCGACCTTCAAGACGATCACCGCGGCGGCGGCGCTCGAAGAGAACGTCATCAGGCCGAGCGACACGGTCGACGCGACGATGCCGTGCAAGTTCGGCAGCGCCAAGGCAATCACCGACGTACACCAGGTCGGCGTCACGTCGTTCGCGAAGGTCTTCTCCAAGTCGAGCAACTGCGGCACGGCCCGCGTCGCCGTCAACCGCCTCGGCACCGAACGGCTGATGCGCTACGTCCAGCGCTTCGGGTTCGGCGCCCGCGCCGGCCGAGACTTCCCGGCCGAGAGCGCCGGCATCGTCAGACGGCTGGACGACATCAAGGAACACGACCTGGCGCGCATCGCCATCGGGTACACGATCGCGGTCACGCCGCTGCAGATGGCGACGGCGATGAGCGCGGTGGCCAATGGCGGCGAACTGCTCAGGCCGCGCATCGTGCGCGCGACGATCGAAGGCCGGACGCGGACCGCGTCGGCGCGTGAAGTGGTGCGCCGCGCCATCTCGCCGGCCACCGCGGCCCGCCTGACCACGTTGATGGAATCGGTGGTGTCCGACGGCACGGCGAAGGCGGCGCGCATCGAGGGCTACACGCTGGCCGCCAAGACCGGCACGGCGCGCAAGCTCAATCAGGCCGGCCGCGGCTACCTGATGGAATACATGGCGTCGACCGCGGGCTTCTTTCCGTCGCGCAATCCGGCCGCCGCGATGATCGTCGTCATCGACGCGCCCCACAAGAAGGGCTACTACGGCGGGGCCGTGGCCGCGCCGGTCTTCCAGCGCATCGCCGATGCGACGCTGCGTCACCTGGCGATTCCGCCCAACGTCGACCGCCAGCCGCCGATCGTCGTCGCGCGCGCGGCCGACGGTCCGACGCTGCAGCCGGTCGCAGGAGCGCCCGAAGCGGCACCCTTCGGCGATCGTCCGCTCGGCGTGCTGCCCGACCTCACGGGCCTGAGCGCCCGCGACGCCGTCCGCAAGCTGGTCGCACTCGGCTGGGAGCCGCGGCTGCGCGGCCAGGGGTTCGTGGCGCGCCAGAGCGTGCCGGCCGGGACGCCGGTGGGCGAAGGCGGCGTCTGCCTGCTCGAACTGGCGCGATTCCCGGTGGAGCCAGAGCCGGTCACCGAGGGCGGACCCTGATGGCGCGCACGCTCGGCGCATTCCTCGCCGACGTCGCCCGGCTGACGCCGCTGCAGGTGCCAGACCTCGGCGCCGCGGCCGGCGCAGGCGTGGCGGCGATCGCCTACGATTCCCGCACGGTCGGGCCGGGCGCGGTGTTCGTGGCGCTGCGCGGCACGCAGCGTGACGGCGCGGCCTTCGCGGCGCAGGCGATCGAGAACGGCGCGATCGCGATCATCGCCGACGGTCCGGCCCCCGACGGCGTCGACGTGCCGTGGGTGGTCGCCCAACACGGGCGAACTGCGCTCGCCGCCGGCGCCGCCGTCTTCTACGACCATCCCAGTGATCAGCTGCTGCTCGTCGGCGTCACCGGCACCAACGGTAAGACGACGTCGACGTATCTGATCGAGGGCGTCTTCCGCGCCTGCGGCTGGAGCAGCGGCCGTATCGGCACGACCGGCTACCGGGTCGCCGGCGACGAGCGCCCGGCCGCGCGCACGACGCCCGAGGCGCCCGACCTGCAGCGGCTGCTCCGCGAGATGGTGACGGCGGGCTGCCGGGCCTGTGCGATGGAGGTCTCGTCGCATGCGCTCGACCTCGAACGCGTCGCCTTCACGCGCTTCGGCGCGGCGATCTTCACCAACCTCACGCGCGATCACCTCGACTACCACGGCGACATGGAGGCGTACTTCGTCGCCAAGCGCCGGCTGTTCGAGATGCTGCCGCCCGAGGCGCCCGCCGCGATCAATGTCGACGATCCGCGCGGCGATCGGCTCGTCGACCTCGTGAAGCGGCCGATCACCTATGGGCTCGTCCGCGAGGCCGACGTGTGGCCGACCGCGATGACGATGACGCTGCACGGCATCGAGGCCACGCTGCGCACGCCGGCCGGCCCGCTGCAGCTCCGCACGCCGCTGCCCGGCCGGCCCAACGCCTACAACGCGCTGGGCGTCGTCGCCGCCTGCGTCGGGCTCGAAGTGCCGCTGGCCTCGATCGCCGACGGCCTGGCCTCGGTGCCGGCAGTGCCGGGCCGGTTCGAGCTCGTGTCGGGCGCCCAGGACGAGGTGTCGGTCATCGTCGACTACGCGCACACCGACGATGCCCTGAAGAACCTGCTGGAAACGGCCCGCGCCCTCGCCCCGCAGCGGATCGTCACGGTGTTCGGCTGCGGCGGCGATCGCGACAAGAGCAAGCGGCCGTTGATGGGGGCCGTTGCGGCCCGCCTCAGCGACCTGGTGATCCTCACCTCGGACAACCCGCGATCGGAGGATCCGGTCGCGATCATCGAGGACATCAAGCGCGGCCTGGTGCAGCCGGAGCGGCCGTCGCGCCATGCCGGGCAGAGCGTGCCCGCGGTGCCCTCCACGCCGTGGCGGACCATCGTCGATCGGGAAGAAGCGATCGTGAAGGCGATCGTCGAGGCGCAGCCGGGCGACCTGGTCGTGATCGCGGGCAAGGGCCACGAGTCGACCCAGACGATCGGCGATCGGGTCCTGCCGTTCGAGGACGCCAGGGTGGCACGCACGGCGTTGCGCCGCCGGGGAGGCGCGCGATGAGCGGACATGCCTTCGCGCTGACGGCGGCGGAGATGGCCGAGGCCTTCGGCGGCGGCCTCGCCAGCGGCCCGGCCGGCCTGCCATTGACGACCGTGTCGATCGACACGCGGACCCTGCGCGCCGGCGATCTGTACGTCGCCATTCGCGGCCCGCGCTTCGACGGCCATGCCTTCGTCGCCGAGGCCATCGCGAAGGGCGCGGCAGCCGTCGTGGTGAGCGACGCCGCGGCGGCAGCCGCCGCCGGCGTGCCGGTGATCGTCGTCGACGACACCCTGCACGGTCTGCAGGCAGCGGCACGCGTCATTCGACGCCGGGCCGGATCCACCGTGATCGCGATCACCGGCAGCGCCGGCAAGACCACGACCAAGGAGATCGCGGCGACGCTGCTCGCCCGTCGCTTCACGACGTTCCGCAACCGCGGCAACCTGAACAACCACATCGGCCTGCCGCTGTCGCTGTTCGAGCTGCACACCGCGCCGCAGTTCGCCGTGGTGGAGCTCGGGATGAGCGGCGTTGGCGAGATCAGCCGGCTGGTCGCGATCGCCGAACCGCAGGTGCGGGTGTGGACCAACGCCGGTGACGCGCACCTGGGCTTCTTCAGCTCGGTCGATGCGATCGCCGTCGCCAAGCAGGAAGTGCTCGAGGGCGCGGCGCGCGATCACGTCTTCGTGGCCAATGCCGGCGACGCGCGGGTGATCGCCCGCGCCTCGACGTTCCCGGGCCAGGTCATCACGTTCGGTGTGGACGTGGCCGCCGACGTCGCCGTGTCGGACGTCCGCGGCCGCGGCGTGCAGGGCACGGCGGCGACGCTGACGCTGCGCGGCGATGCGCGCGCCATCGAGACGCGCCTGCTCGGCACGGCGAACCTCGAGAACATCGCGGCGGCATCGGCCGTCGGGTTGTCGTGCGGCCTGACCGCCGACGACATCGTGTCGGGCATCGCCGGCCTGGCGCCAGCGCCGCATCGCGGCGCGGTGGTGCAGGCTCCGGGTGGGTGGGTCGTCATCGACGATGCCTACAACTCGAGCCCGGCAGCGCTCCTCAAGGCCCTGGAGACGCTCGCGTCGTCGAGCGGCCGGACCGTGGCCGTGATCGGCGAGATGCTCGAACTGGGCGACTTCGCCGACGAGTATCACGCCCGCAGCGGCGAGGCGGCCGCTGTGCAGCGCATCGACGTCGTCGTTGCGGTCGGCGGTGCGCCGGCCCGCGCCCTGGCCGACGCGGCGCGTCGGGCCGGCGTCGCCGACGTGCACCATGCGGCCGACAGTGCGGCAGGTGCGGCGATCGTCCGGGCGCTGGTGCGATCGGGCGACACCGTGCTGGTCAAGGGATCGCGCGGCATCCGCATGGAAGTCGTCGTCGAGGCGCTCACGGAGGCGGTGCACTGATGCTGTACCACCTCCTGTATCCGTTCCACGAGACGTTCACGATCCTGAACGTCACCCGCTACATCACGTTCCGCACCGCGGCGGCGAGCATCACCGCGCTGGTCGTGTCGCTGCTGATGGGCGGCTGGCTGATTCGCAAGCTGCGCGAGTTCCAGATCGGTCAGGTGATCCGTCACGAGGGGCCGGAGAGCCATCGGCCGAAGGCCGGCACGCCGACGATGGGCGGCCTGCTGATCCTGGCGGCTGCGGTCGTGCCAACGCTGCTCTGGGCCGATCTGACCAACCCGTACATCTGGATCGCCGTGCTGTCGACCGTGGCGTTCGGCGCCATCGGGTTCGTCGACGACTACCTGAAGGTCACGCGCCGCAACCATCACGGCCTGCTGCCCCGCTACAAGATGGGCGGCCAGATCGTCGTCGCGCTGCTGGTCGGCATCACGTTGATCGTGCTCGCCAACAAGGGTCTGTACAACACGCGGCTCATCTTCCCGTTCTTCAAGGGACTGATTCCCGATTTGGGCTACGTGTACGTCGCCTTCGCGGCCTTCGTGCTCGTCGCCTGGTCCAACGCGGTCAACCTGACCGATGGACTCGACGGTCTCGCGATCAGCACCTTCGCCGTCGCCGCGGCGACGATGACGGCGCTGGCCTACGTCACCGGGCACCGGGTGCTGGCCGAGTACCTGTTGCTCGTGCGTTTTGCGCCTGCCGGCGAGCTCACGGTGTTCTGCGGTGCGCTGGTCGGGGCGAGCCTCGGGTTCCTCTGGTACAACTCGTATCCGGCCGAGATCTTCATGGGGGACGTCGGCTCGCTCGCCCTGGGCGGCGCGCTCGGCACGGTTGCGCTCCTGATCAAACAGGAACTGCTGCTGGTCATCGTCGGCGGCGTGTTCGTGCTCGAGGCCGCCTCCGTCGTCATTCAGGTGGCATCGTTCAAGCTCCGGGGCAAGCGCGTCTTCCGGATGGCGCCGCTCCATCACCACTTCGAGCTCATTGGCTGGAGCGAGCCGAAGGTCATCACCCGTTTCCTCATCGTGGCGATCGTGTGCGCGCTGTTCAGCCTCACGACGCTGAAACTCCGATGACGCCGATGCCGTACGACGTCACCGGGCGCCACGTGGTGGTGGTGGGCGGAGGCCGCAGCGGCCTGGCCGCGAGCCGTCTGGCGACCACGCACGGCGGGCGCGTGACGTTGATCGACGCCAAGGCCGACCTGCCCGAGCGCGCCGAACTCGAAGCACTGGGCGTCGACGTGCGGCTGGGCGCGATGCCGGCCGACGTACCCGCGGCGACCGCGCTCGTCGTCGTGAGTCCAGGCGTGCCGGCCGACGCGGCGCCGCTCGAAGCGGCGCGGGCCCGCGGCGTCGCCGTGATCGGCGAACTCGAATACGCCGCGTCGTACCTGGCCGGCCCGGGGGTCGCGCCCCCCGGATCGAAGGGCAAGTCGACGACCACGACGCTGGTCGGCCGGATGATCGAGGCGTCGGGCCAACCGGTGCTGGTCGGCGGCAACATCGGCGTGCCGCTCTCCGCGCAGGTCGAGGCTGCGACCGCCGGCACGTGGCACGTCGTCGAGACCAGCAGCTTCCAGCTCGAGACGATCTCGCGCTTTCATCCGCATGTGGCGGCCTGGCTGAACTTCTCGCCCGATCACCTCGATCGGCACGTGACCGAGGACGCCTACGAACGCGCCAAGACGCGCATCTTCGAGAACCAGACGGCTGACGACTGGGCGGTCGTGCCGGCAGACGATGCGCGGCTGCGCGGTCACGCGGCGCAGGGACGCGCCCGGGTGCTGGCGTTCGGCGAAGGGCTGGGCGACCAGGCCGGCGTCGGCGTCGAGGACGGCGTGATCACGCGGCAGGACGGCCGCGGCGCCCGCGAGCCCCTGGTGCCGGTGTCGGCGGTGCGGCTGATCGGCCGGCACATGCTCGGCAACGTCATGGCGGCCTGCGCGATGGCGCACCTGGCCGGCGTGTCAGGCGCGCAGATGACGCAGGCGGTGGAAGGCTTCACGGGCCTCGAGCACGCGCTCGAGTACGTCGCGACGATCGCCGGCGTGCGCGTCTACAACGACTCGAAGGCGACAAACGTCGAGGCGGCGACGCGGGCCGTCGAGGCCTTCGACGGGCCGGTCTCGGCGATCGTCGGCGGCGTGTACAAGGGCGGCGACTTCGCGCGGCTCGGCCCGCCGTTGCAGGCGCGGGGCGGCACCGTCGTCGCGATCGGCGAGGCCGCGCCGCTGGTCGAGCGGGCGCTCGCGCCGTTCGTGCCGGTCGTCGTCGCCTCGTCGATGGAGCAGGCGGTGGGCGAGGCGCTCGCACAGCGGGCCGGTGGCGGCGTCGTGGTGCTGGCGCCGGCGTGCGCGAGTTTCGACATGTTCCGCGATTACGCCGATCGCGGCCGGGTGTTCAAGGCCATCGTCACGCGTCTTGCCGGCGCGGCGGGTGGCGGGGAGATGCGGCACGGGTGAGTGGTGAGCAGTCATCAGCAGGCGTGACGCGGTCAAGAGCTGGCCGCTGGGAACGCAGGCTGCCCCGGTCTGCGAGGTCGGTGTCTCGGCCCGTACGTCTGTTGATGACTGCTGACCGCTCACCATTCGTGCCGCACGTCATGGTTTCGGGCGCAGGCAGCTGCGCCTTTAGAGGGGGAGTGTCATGGCTCGCAAGCTGAAGTCGGACAAGTGGCTCTTCGGCGCCGCCCTCTTCCTCGTCTGCGTCAGCGTCGTGATGGTGTACAGCGCGCTCGCGGGCAAGGCCATGGACGCGACATCGATCCCGATGCAGCTGATGGCGCGGCAGGCGACCTGGGTGCTGGTCGGCGCCCTGCTGACCGTGGTCGTGATGCGCATCGACTACCGCGCCTGGCAGCAGCCCACCGTCATCCACACCGCCATGGCCACGGTCGTCGGCGCGCTGGTCCTGCTCGCGCTGTTGAAGGTGGTCGGCGCCGGCCAGACGATCAAGGGCGCGCAACGGTGGCTCGGCGTCGGCGGCATCGGCATCCAGCCGTCGGAGTTCGCCAAGCTGGCGGTGGTGATCTTCGTCGCCGACCTGCTGAGCCGCCGCATGGACCGGATCAACGACTTCCGCAGCGTGCTGGCACCGGTGGCGGTCGTGCTCGGCGTGCTGTCGGGGCTGATCCTCTACCAGCCCGATCTCGGCACCACGATCTCGATCTGCCTGGTGGCGTTCTCGATGCTGTTTGCCGCCGGCCTCAGCCTGCAGTACCTGGGCCTGACCGCGCTCACCGCCGCCCCGTTCCTCTACGTACTGGTCTGGCTGGTGCCGTTCCGCAAGGCCCGGGTGCTGGCGTTCCTCGATCCATGGGCCGACCCGCTGAACAGCGGCTTCCAGATCATCCAGTCGCTGATCGCCGTCGGCACCGGCGGCCTGTTCGGCCGCGGCCTGATGGAGGGCCTGCAGAAGCTGCGCTTCCTGCCCGAGCCGCAGACAGACTTCATCTACGCGGTGATCGCGGAAGAGACCGGCCTGCTCGGCGCGCTCGCCGTGCTGCTGGCCCTGCTGGTCATCGCCTGGCGCGGGCTGCGCATCGCCGTCAACGCCCAGGATCGCTTCGGCGCCTTCCTCGCCGTCGGCCTGACGACGATGCTGGCGGTGCAGGGGCTGATCAACATCAGCGTGGTGCTCGGATTGCTGCCGACAAAGGGGCTGCCGCTGCCGTTCGTGAGCGCCGGCGGGTCCTCGATGCTCGTGAGCATGATCGGTCTGGGCATCCTGCTGAACGTGTCGCAGCACGCGTCGATCGATGCCTGACGCGGTCGAGACACGGGCCGGTGAGGCGAGGCCACGTCGCGTGGTCATCGCGGGTGGCGGTACCGGGGGACACCTGTACCCGGGGATCGCGGTGGCGCACGCGCTGCAGAAGCGCGACGCGCGCATACAAGTGACGTTCGTCGGGACGGCCAAGGGCATCGAAGCCCGCATCGTCCCGCAGGAAGGATTTCCGCTGGACCTGATCCGCAGCGCGGGACTGAAGGGCAAGAGTGCGGGCGCCGTGGCACGCGGCGTCGGCCTGTTGCCGCTCAGTGCGCTCGACGCCTGGCAGGTGCTGACGCGCCGTCGGCCCGATCTGGTGATCGGTGTCGGTGGCTACAGCTCCGGGCCGGTCGTCGCGCTGGCCGCCACGCGCGGCATTCCGACGCTGCTGCTCGAGCAGAACGCGACGCCAGGGCTCACCAACCGCTGGCTGGCCCGTCTGGTGGACGCCGCCGGCGTCACCTACGAGTCGTCGCTGCGCTTCTTCCATGGCCATGGGTTCGTGTCGGGCAACCCGGTCCGCGAGGCGTTCCTCGCGATCGGGCCTCGCCCGGCCGGCAGTGAACGGAGAGTCCTCGTCTTCGGAGGTTCACAGGGTGCACACGCGATCAATCAGGCGATGGTGGCGGCAGCGGCGCACATACGTGACGTACCGGGCACGTGTTCGATCGTGCACCAGACGGGAACCCGCGACCTCGAAGCGGTGAAGGCGGGCTATGCCGCCGCCGGCGTCGCGGCCGACGTCCACGCGTTCATCGGCGACATGCCGCGGCAGATGGCCGGCGCCGACCTCGTCGTGTGCCGGGCCGGCGCGACGACGCTGGCCGAGCTGACGGCGGCCGGGCGCGCCTCCATCCTCGTGCCGTTTCCGCAGGCGACCGACGATCACCAGCGCGCCAACGCGCAGACGATCGAGGCCGCGGGCGCGGCGGTGATGATCGAGGAGAAGGACCTGACCGGCGAACGGCTCGCGGCGGAGATCCGCGCGCTGCTCACCGACGACGAGCGGCGCCAGGCGATGGCGCTGAAGGCGCGCGGGCTGGCGCGCCCGGACGCCGCCGAGGTCATCGCGACGCGGGCCGAGGCCTTGCTGGAACGGACGGGCGAGCGATGAGCGACACACCGCGCCGCGTCCACTTCGTCGGCATCGGCGGCATCGGCATGAGCGGCATCGCCGAACTGCTCGCCAACCTCGGCTACCGCGTGAGCGGGTCGGACGCGCGTCTGTCCGACATCACGCGCCGGCTCGAGACGTTCGGCATTCGCGTGTTCGAGGGGCACCAGGAGACGCACGTCGGCGACGCGGATGTCGTGGTCGTCACGTCGGCGGCGCGGCCGGACAACCCGGAGATCGCCGCGGCGAAGCGGCGGGGCATTCCGGTGATCGCCCGCGCCGAGATGCTCGCCGAGCTGATGCGCCTGCGAGAGGTCGGCATTGCCATCGGCGGTGCGCACGGCAAGACCACGACCACCTCGATGGTCGCGCTGATGCTGGAGCGGGCCGGGCTCGATCCGACGGCCGTGATCGGCGGCCGGCTCAGCGCCTTCGGCAGCAACGCGCGCCTGGGCCAGAGCGAGCTGATCGTCGCCGAGGCCGACGAGAGCGACGGGTCGTTCCTGAAGCTGGCGCCGACCTACAGCGTGATCACGAACGTCGATCGGGAGCATCTCGATCACTACGGGACGTTCGAGGCGGCGCTGGACGCGTTCGTCGCGTTTGCGAACACCGTGCCGTTCGACGGCGCGGTGATCGTCTGCGTCGACGATCCCGTCCTGGCCCGGCTGGTGCCGCGCATGACGCGCCGCGTCGTCACGTACGGCACCGACCGCGAGGACGCGCACCTGGTGGCGCGGCAGGTGCACACCGGCCATGGCCAGACGACGTGCGACGTGTGGCGGCGCACGACGCGCGCGGCCGACGCCACCGAGGAGCGGCTCGGCAGGCTGACCCTCAACGTGCCGGGGCGGCACAACCTGCGCAACGCGCTGGCGGCGGTGGGGGTCGGGCTGGAACTCGGCGTGCCGTTCGAGCGGATCGCGGCGGGTCTCGAGGCGTTCCGCGGCGCCGAACGCCGGCTGCAGGTGATGGGCGAGCGCGCCGGCGTGCTCGTCGTGGACGACTACGGACACCATCCGACCGAGATCGCCGCGGTGGTCGCGGCGTGCCGCGAGGCGTGGCCGCGCCGCCTGGTGCTGCTGTTCCAGCCGCACCGCTACACGCGGACGGCGAACCTGATGGACGAGTTCGCAAGCGAGCTGGCCAAGGCCGATCAGGTGTGCCTGCTGCCGATCTATGCCGCCAGCGAGGACCCGATTGCCGGTGTCACGTCGGCCGCGCTCGGCGAGGCGATCGTGAAGGCGGGAGGGCGGCCGGCGCTCGTCATCGACAGCCTGGAGGACGCGCCGGTGTCGGTTCGCGACATCGCGCGTGAGGGCGATCTGGTCGTCACGCTCGGTGCAGGATCGGTCGGCACGCTCGGACCTCGCCTGCTCGCGGCGCTGGAGGCGCGTTCCTGATGCCGCCGCGCCCGCAGGGACGCCAGCAGCGCCGCGTGCCGGGTGCGACGCCGCGCGACCCGCGGTTCGTGCGGGCCCGCGACGGCGGGGCGCGATCGCGGACGCCGCTGGCGCAGCGCCTGCGCGCCGTCGTGCGCGTCGGCGCCGTTGCCGGCCTGCTGCTCGGGTCGGGCTGGTACGTGCAGGACGTGATGACGAGCGGCGAGGCGTTCAGGGTCACCGAGATTCAGCCGATCGGCACGGTCCGCCTGTCGGTCGGCGAGGTCGAGGCGCTGCTGCACGGCCTGCGCGGCCGCAACATCGTGCTCGCCGATCTCGATGCGTGGCGGCTCCGCCTGCTGGCGTCGCCGTGGGTGCGCGACGCGAGTCTGCGGCGGGCCCTGCCGGGCCGGATCGAGGTGCGGATCACCGAGCGCGTGCCGATGGCCGTGGCGCACGCCGGCGAGGTGCTGCTGTTGATCGACGAGCAGGGCGAGATCGTCGACGAGTACGGTCCGCGCTACGGCGCGCTCGACCTGCCGATCGTCGAGGGGCTGCTCGGCAAGGGCAACGCGTCGGCACCGCCCGATCCGGAGCGCGTGGCCGTGGTGGCGGGCGCGCTGCAGTCGCTGCGCGACGCCGGCCTGCTCGGCCGCATCTCGCAGCTGGACGTGAGCGACGAGCGCAACGTGTCGATCCTGCTCTCGGGCGACCCGGTGCTGCTCAAGGTCGGGCACGAGAAGTTCGCCGAGCGCGTGCAGGGTTACCTGGACATGCAGGAGCGGCTCGCTCAGATGGTCCAGGGCGTGGAGTGGGTGGATCTGCGGTTCGACAACCGCGTGTACGTGCGCCCGCGCAAGCCGGGCGTCACCTTTGCGTCGATGCCGCCGCAGCCCGAGGAGGGCGTGGTGGAGGAAGCGCTGGCGGAGCCAGGGGATGGCGATGGGCAGCAGTGAGGGCATGAAGCCACCAGTGGGAGGGCACCGTGGCGCGTAACGAACGCTTTCTGGTGGGACTCGACGTCGGCACCACGAAAGTGGCGGCGATCGTCGGCGAGGTGACCGACGATGCCAACGTCGAGATCATCGGCATCGGCACCGCCGACGCCAAGGGCATCCGGCGCGGCGCCGTGGTCAACCTCGAGGAGGCCGTCGAATCGATCAAGAAGGCGGTCGAGGAGGCGGAGCTGACCGCCGGGATCGAAATCGACTCGATCTACCTGACCTTGTCCGGGGCGCACATCAAGGGCTTCAACAGCCGTGGTGTCGTCGCCGTCTCGGGCAAGACGCGCGAGATCACGCGTGAGGACGTCCGCCGCGCGCTGGATGCGGCCAAGGCGTTCGCACTGCCGACCGGCCGCGACATCCTGCACGTGCTGCCGCAGGACTTCGCCGTCGACGACGAAGAGGGCATCGCCGATCCGGTCGGCATGACCGGTTCGCGTCTCGACGTCAACGTCCACATCGTGACCGGCGGCGCGGCCTCGATGCAGAACCTCGTCGCCTGCGTCAATCGCGCCGGCGTGGCGGTGCTCGACACCGTGCTCGAGCAGATCGCCGCGGCCGAGGCGGTGCTGACGCCGGACGAGCGTGAGCTCGGGGTGGCGCTGGTCGACATCGGCGGCGGCACGACCGACTTCGCCATCTTCGAGCGCGGCAGCCTCTGGCACACAGGGGTCGTGGCGATCGGCGGCGATCACTTCACGAACGACATCGCGGTCGGACTGCGCACGCCGGTGCCCGACGCCGAGAAGCTGAAGCGCCGCTGCGGCTGCGCGCTCAACTCGATGGTCGGCGAGGACGAGACGATGGAGGTCGCGAGCGTCGGCGGCCGGCGGCCGCGCGTGATGTCGCGCCGCATCCTGTCGCAGATCCTGCAGCCGCGGGCCGAACAGGTGTTCCACATGCTGTGGGACGAGATCGACAAGGCCGGCTGCAGCAACTCGCTGCACTCCGGCATCGTGCTGACCGGCGGCGGCGCCTGCCTCGACGGCATGGCGGAAATCGCCGAACAGATCTTCGACCTGCCGGTGCGCCGCGGCGTGCCGGCCGGGGCCAATGGGCTCGGCGACCAGGCCAGCAGCCCGATCTACGCCACGGCGGTCGGCGCCGTGATGTATGCGAACCGCAATCGGAAGCCTGTCGTCAGGCCGACGCCCAGCAACCTGGTGGGCCGGATTGCCGAGGCATGCGGAGCGATGTTCCGGGACTTCTTCATCGGGCGTTAGCAAGCCCTTGACCGGCGGGCAAGAGAGGACGGGGAAGGCATGCAGATCAACGACATGGACGGCGGCAACCGGCGGCGCGGCGCGGCACTGATCGACGAACAGGCCCTGCGGCTCACACTCGACACGGAAGTGCGGGCCGGGGCGCGCATCAAGGTCGTCGGCGTCGGCGGCGGCGGCAGCAACGCAGTCAACCGGATGGTGCGGTCGGGCCTCAGCGGCGTCGAGTTCGTGGTCGCCAACACCGACCTGCAGGCGCTGCAGCAGAGCCCGGCGTCCACGAAAATCCAGATCGGCGGCAAGCTGACAAAGGGCCTCGGCGCCGGCGCCGATCCCAACGTCGGACGCAACGCCGCGCTCGAGGACACCGACAAGCTGATCGAAGTACTCGACGGCGCCGACATGGTCTTCGTGACGACCGGCCTCGGCGGCGGCACCGGCACCGGCGCCGCCCCGGTCATTGCGAGCCTCGCCACCGAACTCGGCGCCCTGACGATTGCCGTCGTCACCAAGCCGTTCAAGTTCGAGGGCAAGCGGCGCGGCAGCCAGGCCGAGCGCGGCCTGGCCGAACTGCGCGACTGCGTCGACACCGTGATCACGATCCCGAACGAGCGGCTGCTCGCGACCATCGATCGCCGCACGCCGCTGCCCGAAGCGTTCGCCGCCGCCGACGACATCCTCCGGCAGGCGATCCAGGGCATCTCGGACCTGATCCTCGTGCCCGGGCTGATCAACCTCGACTTCGCCGACGTGAAGACGATCATGTCGGGCATGGGCTTCGCGATCATGGGCACCGGCATCGCCGAGGGCGAGGACCGGGCGATGGAGGCCGCCAACCGCGCGATCTCGAGCCCGCTGCTCGAGGATGCGTCGGTGCGCGGCGCGCGTGGCGTGATCATCAACGTGACCGGCGGCACCGACATCTCCCTGCTCGAAGTGAGCGAGGCGTCGAGCATCATCCAGGAGGCGGCCCACGAGGAAGCCAACATCATCTTCGGCGCCGTGGTCGATCCGACGATGGCCGGGACGATCAAGATCACGGTGATCGCGACCGGGTTCGAGAAGCCGGAGGTCGCGCAGCGCGGCATGCCGAGCCGCACGCCTGTCGAGCTGAACCACTACCAGAACGCGGTCTGGCAGGAACCGACCGCCGAGCCTGCAGCCGTCAATGCGCCGCGCGTGGGAATCCTGCGGCGGCCCGTGGTGGAACTGCCGTCGACCTCGGTGCCGGCGTTCTCGCTCGACGAGCACATGGCGACCGGCACTGGCGACTCCTCGCCGCTCGACGTGCCGGCCTTCCTGCGCGGCCCGGGGCACAAGTAGCGTTCCCGGTATCGGGTATCGGGTATCGGGTATCGGGTAGGCGGGCATCGGGTGTCGGATCTCGGATCTCGGATCTCGCGATCGGTATCGATATCCGGTCCGGTCCGGGCCGGCGGCGACGGCGCTCGACCAGCCAGCCGACGTGAGTCCCAGCCAGCGAGGGTCGTCGCCACGCCAAGGCCCAGCTTGGCCCGCGTGTTAGAGTGAAAAGTTCCCCTCGGAGCTCGGAGGCGACTCCGTCAGTCGCCCCGCCCGCCGCGGGACACTCTTCATGAAGGCACAGGATCTCCGCGATCAGGCCCGGGCCACGCTGGCCCGCGAAGTCGGCGTTCTCGCCAAGCCGCACGGCCAGCGGCTGCGCGTGGCGCTCGCGTTCCCGAACACCTACCACATCGGGATGTCCAACCTGGGCTTCCAGACCGTCTACCGTCTCTTCAACGAGATGGACGATGTGGTGTGCGAGCGCGTGTTCCTGCCGCCGCGCCAGGCTCTCCAGGACCAGCGTGCTGCCGGCCTGAAGCTGCTGACGATCGAGTCGCAGACCCCGGTGAAGGACTTCGACGTCTTCGCGCTGTCCGTGTCGTTCGAGTGGGACTACCCGAACGTGCTGACGCTGCTGCGGCTCGCCGGCATGCCGGTCCGCGCCGAGGAGCGCCAGGCCGGACGCGATCCGCTGGTGGTGCTCGGCGGCGCCGTGACCTTCGTGAACCCGGAGCCGCTCGCGCTGTTTGCCGACGTCATCGCGGCCGGCGAGGGCGAGGAGCTGGTGCCGACGCTCGTGCAGCGGATCCGCGAGGCCACCGGGCGCGCGTCGCTGCTGCAGGCGCTCGGCGGCGATCGCGGCTTCTACGTGCCGTCGGCATGGACGCCACGCTACGCGCCCGACGGCAGCCTGCTCGGCATGGACGGCGATCCGGCCCGCGGCGCGGTGGCGCCGGTCCGCAAGGCGGCGGTGAAGACCACCGATCTGCTCGACCCGCCGCACACGCAGATCTTCACGCCCGACACCGAGTTCGGTTCGCGCTTTCTCATCGAGGTCGTCCGCGGCTGCGCCAACCTGTGCCGCTTCTGCTGGGCGGGCTACAACTACCTGCCGGTCCGCGCCTTCGACACGCAGCGCATCCTGCAACTGGCCGAGGCGGCCCGGGCCCATTCGAACCGCGTCGGCCTCGTGTCGATCGCGCTCTGCGACCATCCCGACATCGAGCACATCCTCGAACGGATGGCGGGCATGGGTTACTCGATCAGCCCGGCGTCGCTCCGTCTCGACGATCTGAACGATCGCATCGTGCGGCGCCTCGTGGACAGCGGCGAGCGCGGCGTGACGATTGCCCCCGAGGCCGGTTCCGACCGGCTCCGGCGCGTGATCAACAAGACGTTCACGAACGAGGAGATCCTCGACAAGGCCCAGTTGCTGTTCTCGAATGGTGTCGAGAACCTGAAGCTGTACTTCATGATCGGGCTGCCGACCGAAACCGACGATGACATCGTGGCGATGCGCGACCTGACCGTGCGCCTGCGCGACGTCATGCTCCAGCACGGGCGCACCCGCGGACGCCTCGGCCGCATCGTCGCCAGCGTGAATCCGCTGATTCCGAAACCGGGCACGGCCTATCAGTGGCTGCCGATGGAAGACCCGGCCATCACGGACCGCAAGGCGAAGCGGCTGAAGCAGCTGGTGGCCGGTCTCGACAACGTGTACTTCACGGTGAAGTCGGAGCGGCACTCCTACTACCAGGCGCTGATGTCGCTCGGCGACCGCCGCGTGGCGCCGGTGATCGACATGGTCGAGCACAATGGCGGCAACTGGCGCTCGGCGGTCGAGGCGACCGGCGTGGACGCCGACTTCTACATCTTCCGCGACCGCAGCCAGGACGCGTTCCTGCCCTGGGACGTGATCGATGGCGGCATGAAGCAGTCGTTCTTCCGCGGCGAGTTCGACAAGGCGCTGCGCGCCGAGTGGACGCTCCCGCCGAAGCGCCAGCAGGACAACGCGCGCTTCCTTCCCGTCATCTCCTGACGTGCGGCGCCGCGCTGCGCTCGTCCTCGCCGGCTTCGGGTGGGCGAGCCTGCTGCTGGCTGTCGGTGTGACCGCGCTGGGCGCGGTGGCCGTGCCGTCGATCGGTCTCTCCATCTCCGATGCCTCGCGCCTGTGGGGCGTGACTCTCGTCCTGTGGGGCGCCGCCTCCCTCACGATCGGCGGCCCGCATCGTCTGCTCGACACGCTGGCTACGTCGATGACCCTCCCCGCGACGACGGTCATCGTCTGTGTGGCGCTCGTCCTGGCAGTGCTCGCCACGCGCGGCGCCGTCGGCGTTGGCGGATCGGACTCTGCCGGCTACCTCGCGCAGGCCAGGCGCTGGACGATCGGCGCGCTGCGGCAACCGGTGCCTCAGGATCCCTCGCTGGCCGTCTCGGCGTGGGTGCGGACGCCTCTCGGCTTCCGCTCCGACCCGACCGGGACGATGACGGTGCCGATCTACCCGCCGGGCCTGCCGCTGCTGCAGGCCGGCGCGCTGCTGGCCGGCGGCGAACCCGCGGCGGTCCGGGGCCTGCCGGCCATCGCCATCGCCGTCGCGCTGATCGCACTCTTCTCGCTCGCGCGCCGTGCCTCTGAACCGCCGCCCATCCCGGCCGCCGGGATCGTCTCGCAGCCGCTGGCCGTTGCGCCGGGCGCCGGCGCGGCCGTGGCGATGCTGGCCTTCGCCTCGTTGCCTGTCGTCCTCTTCCAAGCGCTCCAGCCGATGTCGGACATCCCCGCGCTGGCCGCCTGGCTCACCGCCCTCGCCTGCATCGCGCGCCCAGGACGGCTGCCGGCGTTCATCGCCGCGGTCGCGACATGTCTCGCGATCCTCATCCGGCCCAACCTCGCCCCGTTGACCCTCGTTGTCCTGTCGCAGGCCGGCTCCTGGTCCGTGAAGAAGGACGTGTCGTCGCGCGCGCGCGCCGGCCTGGTGACGATGGGCGCGGCGGCGGCTGTGACTCTCGTGGCCGCGCTGCAATGGCGGCTGTACGGATCGCCGCTGCAATCGGGCTACGGTGGCGCCTCCGAGCTGTTTGCGTTCGAGCATGTCGCGTCCAACCTGTGGCTCTACCCGCAGTGGCTTCGAGAGTCGGTGTCCGCGCCCGCACTCGTGCTGCTGTCGGCCGGTGCCGGCGCGCTGATGGCACGTGCGCCCTTCGATGCACGACTGCGTCCGCTGCTCGCGACTGCGGCGCTGGTCACGGGTCTCTATCTGGTCTACGTCCCGTTCGATGCCTGGACCTACCTCCGGTTCGTTCTCCTGGTCGTGGCAATGGCGGCGGTCGGCGTGGCAGTCCTGACCGACGCGGCGCTTGCGCGCCTGCCCTCACGCTGGCGCGCGCCTGCCTTCGTCGTCGCTGCCCTGGCGGTCGCGATGCCGAACCTCCGTCTGGCGCAGGACCTGGGCGTCTTCCACGTTCGTGAACGCGAGTGGCGCTACCAGGCCGCTGCGACCTTCGTCCGTACGCATCTGCCGGAAGCGACCGTCGTGCTGGCGGGTCAGCACAGCGCCTCGGTGGCCTACTACGCCGAGCGACAAATCCTGCGCGCGGACCTCATCGATCGAGGCGCCCTCGAGCACCTCGCGGCCGGGAACGCTCCTGCCACCCGCCTGGCGATCGTCCTGGACGATGCGGAAGTCGACGTGTTTCGGGGCCGAGCCGCCGGCGCGTCGATCGCTGCGCTGGACTGGCCGCCGCGCGCCGAGATCGGCAGGCCGCTCACGACACGGGTATGGCTGGCCAGCGATCGGCAGGCGTACCGCGAGGGGCGACGGGTGCCCACCGTACGGATCGCACCGCCCCGCTGACTCAGCGCGCCAGCGCGTTCTGGGCCTCGTGCTCCGTGTATGCCGACAGGATCAGGTCGCGCAAGCGATCCTGGGCGTCCTGGTCGCCGATCGGGCGCAGCAGCGCGAAGCTCCGCCGCTCGCCGTTGACCGTGTACGTGCGGGCGGGAAACGTCACGTTGCGCCGGCCCGACGGCGATCGTCGTTCCCACACCGAGAACCCGATCAGCTTCAGGCCATCGAGCGTTCCCTCGACGAAATGGAGTTCGGCGTCGGCGAGCTTGCCGGCTGGACTTGCCTGTTCGTTGGCGGCGACGATCTTGACAGTCATGCGCGTGTCCTCCGTGGAGCCCCCGCGGGGCGTCGACGGCCGGCCCGCCAGCGGCTTCCAGCGGAAGCGGCACCGGCGGGCGGCCTACGTCGGGCAGCGCCAGACCCATGGCCCGTTGGCCGTGCACGCGGTGAACGTGTGCGAAGCGGTCGGGCGGCCCGTCCTCCCGTACTTCAAGAGCGAGGCCAGCCCCGCGCCGGCCGAGGACCGCCATCGCGAAAATCCTGTAAGTGATTGATGAATCGTTGGATCGCGTGGCAAGGGCGCTCGCCGCCCGCCGCCGCGCTGCGAGCCGTCGCCGGGTGGAGAGGGCAACCGGCGTTCACGTGGGAGTCCGGCGACCGAGTCTGAATCGGGGCCGAGGCTGGGATTGGCGCCCTGCGTGTGGCGGTAACGCTGGTTGGCGCGGCGCAGCCCGCGTTGCATCATGAACGCAATGCCGCTGCCCGCGCCGATGGCGCCCTTCTCCTGGATCGACACGCCGTGGGGCCCCTCGCTGCAGTGCGACGCGCTCGTGCCGCTGGCCACCCACCTGTTCACCGCTCGCGGACTCGATCTCCCGCATGCCGACAGCGGCGACGGCTGGGCTCCATTGGCGCGTTACCTGGGTGTGGCGCCTGACCACCTGTGGCGGATGCGGCAGGTGCACGGCGTCACCGCCCACACGCAGGACGTGCGCCCGTGTGAGGGCGCCTGGCCGGAAGGCGACCTGCTCGCCACCGAGCGAGACGATGTGGCGCTGGTGATCAGGACGGCGGACTGCGTGCCGGTGCTGTTCGCGGACGAGCGGACCGGGGCGGTTGCGGCGGTGCATGCCGGGTGGCGTGGAAGCGCCGCGGGCGCGGCGCCGCGCATGGTCGAGGTGCTGGCGTCCCGCTTCGGCAGCCGGCCAGGGGACCTCGTGGTCGCGATCGGACCGAGCATCGGGCCCGAGGCGTATGAAGTGGGACAGGACGTGATCGACGCCTTCAGCGCTGGCTGGCCGGACGCCGCGGACCGCGGCACCTGGTGGCGGTCTGGCCGGGCGGCGGGAAAGTACTCGCTCGATCTCTGGACCGCGACGCGTGACCAGCTCGCGGCGGCCGGCGTCCGTCCCGAGCGCCTGCACCTGGCCGGGCTCTGCACGGCCACCCATGCCGACGTCTTCCATTCGTACCGCATCCACGGCGCCGCCGCCGGCCGCATGGGCGCCGCGATCAAACGCCGAACGCCGAACGCCGAACGCCGAACGCCGAACGCCGAACGCCGAACGCCGAACGCTGAACGCTGAACGCTGAACGCCGAACGCTGAACGCTGAACGCCCGAACGTTGAATGCTGAACGTTTGAGCGTTGAGCGTTGAAACGTCGGGCGGCGAATGGAGCGCGCGTCAGTCGAAGTCGAAGCGTGGCGCGGCGGGGCGTTCCGGATTCGCGGCGTGCGCCGGCCGGGCCGGGCGCGGGATGGCAATCGTGCGGGGGGCGAGCGGTTCGACGGCTGCCGGGGATGGCGCTGGGGGCGCCGGTGCTGCGGCGGCGTCGCTGCGTGAATCGCGCGGCGGCTTGCCCTCCGACTGGTCCATCGCGTCGTTGGACAGGGCGTCGGCCACCTTGTTCTGCTCGCGGCGGACGTGCTCGAACACGACGCGGTCGAGGCGCGTCGAGAGTTGCCGCGCCTCGGCGTGCAGGGGCTGCAGGCCGGCGTTCTTCACCTTGTACTCGCCGCGCATCTGCTTGATGACGAGTTCGGAGTCCATGCGCACCCGCACCTGCGCATGCCCGTGCTCGATGGCCCACTGCAGCGCGGCAATCAGTCCGGAGTACTCGGCGACGTTGTTGGTCGCCCGGCCCAGCGGGCCGACGAGTTCCGCCAGCGTGCCGCCGTCCTCGCCGATGATGTGCACGCCATAGCCGGCAGGTCCTGGATTGCCGCGGGCGCCGCCGTCGGTATACGCCGTAATCACGCACCGATCGTAACCCGGTCACAGGCCGGGCTCCGGGTACCGCGTGCGGGGATCGGGGATCGGGGATCGGGCAGCCCGCAGCCCGCGGTTCGTAGCGCGCAGCCGTAGACCGTCGCCTGCCGCTGGTTGTCGCCTTCGAGTCGACCGGCGTCGCGCGACGGACGCCCGGCTGTGGCAGGATGACCGCTCGACAGAGGAGTCCTCATGACCGACCTGTGTTCCATCCGCGTGCTGACGGCCTGTGCGTCGCTGCTGTTCGCTGCTTCCCCGTCAGGCGCACAGGACGTGTCGCGCTCGTCGCGCCACGACTACCGGCTCGTGACCGTTGCCGACGGGCTGATGGTGCCCTGGGGCATGGCCTTTCTGCCGGGTGGCGACATGCTGGTCACCGAGCGGCCCGGACGCCTGCGCGTCATTCGAGGCGGACGCCTGCTGCCGACGCCCGTGCCCGGCGTCCCTGTCGTTGCGGCGGCCGGCCAGGGCGGCCTGCTCGACATCGTCGCGCACCCGCAGTTTGCGTCGAATCGACTCGTCTACCTCAGTTATTCCAAGCCGTCGCCCGATGGCACGCGCAACACGACCGCCGTCATCCGCGGCCGCTTCGAGAACGACACGCTGACCGCGGTGGAGCAGGTGATCGAGGCCAACGCCTGGTCGGAGGGGCAGGGGCATTTCGGATCGCGCCTGGCGTTCGACGCCAGGGGCTACCTGTTCATCACGATCGGCGATCGGCAGGTGTTGCCAGCCGGCGACCTGGCGAAGCATCCGGCCCAGGACCTGTCGGTGCACAACGGCAAGCTCCTGCGACTGCACGACGATGGGAGGGTGCCGGCCGACAACCCGTTCGTGGGGAGGGCCGGCGCGCTGCCGGAGATCTGGAGCTACGGGCACCGCAACATGCAGGGCCTGATCGTGCATCCCGCGACCGGCGACGTCTGGCTGCACGAGCATGGCCCACAGGGCGGCGATGAACTCAATCGTGCCGAGCCTGGCAAGAACTACGGCTGGCCCGTCGTCGGCTTCGGCGTGATGTATCGCACTGGCGCGGCGATTCATGCCGGCACGCTCGGCGACGGCTTCACGCCGCCGGTGCACGTCTGGGTGCCGTCGATCGCGCCCTCGGGCCTGGCCTACTACACCGGCGCCGCCTTCCCGGGGTGGAAGGACAGCCTGCTGGTCGGTGCGCTCGGCGGCGAACAACTCGTGAAGCTGGCGATGGACGGGACACGCGTGACCAACGTCGAGCAGCTCGTGCAGCGACGCGGGCGCATTCGCGACGTCCGTCAGGGGCCCGACGGCTTCGTGTACGTCGCGTTCGAGAGCCGCCAAGGTGCGGCGACGACGATCGCCAGGCTCGAACCGCGCGAGAGGTAGCGGCGCCCTGCCGGGACGTCCGGGGTGCGGGCCGCTATCCCGGCGCCGGGGCGGGCGCCGCGACGGGCTTCACGGCGTACAGCAGGCGCGTGCAGTTCTCGCACTGCACGAGGCGTTCGCCCCTGCGCACTTCCGACGCCAGCATCGGCCGTATCTTGACGTTGCAGCCGACGCAGAGTTCGCCCTTGAGTTCGGCGACGGCGGCGCGCGGGAAACGTTTGGCGGTGCGGTCGTATGCCGACAGCGCGGCGGCGTCGATCTGCGGCCGCAGCGCCGTGATGCTGCCCTCGACCGCGGCCAGTTCCAGCTTCTGGCGCTGCGTGTCGTCGGCGAGGCCCGCGAGCGCGACGCCGGCCGCGTCCGTGGCCGCGGCGACGGCGGCAGCCGCGCGCTCCGCCTGGGGTTGCAGATCGTCGAGTTCGAACAGCAGCCCGATGGTTTCGTCTTCGCGCGCCTTCAGATCGCCCTCGGCCGTGGCGATCTCGTGCTGCGCGGCCTCGTACTCGCGCGTGTTGCTCACGGCCATCAGCTGCTGCCGGTACTTCGTCAGCCGCTGCTGCAGCGTGGACACGTCGCGGTCGCCGGCCCGGCGCTGCGCCTGCCGTTCGTCGATGGTCCGCGTCAGGGCCTCCAGTTCCGTCTGGGCCGCCGTGACCGGCGCCTCGATCTCCCGCCGCCGCTGGTCGGTGGCGTCGAGGTCGGCACGCAGCGATGCCGCCTGACGTTCGAGGTCCTGCAGGTGCCGCAATTGCTCCAGGCTCGGGTGCACAGGGGGACGTTACCACTATCGGGGATCGCTGCGCCGGGCTGGCACGGGCGACAATGGATCCGTGCAGAACGGCGAGGCTTTCCTGGAAACACCTGTCGACGTGGCGATCATCGGCGCGGGGCCCGTGGGCCTGGCCTGCGCCATCGAGGCGCGCAAGGCGGGACTGAGCGCGCGCGTGCTGGACAAAGGCGCGCTGGTGAACTCGATCG
>CBIHOS010000019.1:0-40987 GCA_966211945.1 uncultured bacterium | reverse complement strand
CGTGATCGGCACGGCCCAGAGTTCGCTGACGCGGCTCGCACTGCTGGAGGCGAGGTGACGTCCGTCCGGCGACACGATCAGGTCGGAGAGCGAGACCGTGGTGGGCAGCGGCACGGTCTCGAGGCGCGCCTCGACGAGCGGGCCGTCGAGCGGCAGGAGCCAGACGCGGCCGCGTATCGCGCCGTCGACCAGCCCGAGATACGGGCGTCCGTGCCGCCGGAAGACGAACGGGCGCGAAGCGGGGCTGCACTCGCCGACGCGAAACGGTTCGCCCGACGGAGGGGCAATCCACACGTCGGCAACCGGCACCGACGCCACGACGAACGCCAGGCCGAGCCCGTCGGGCAGCCACACGGGACGGCCGTGCGACCCGGCCGGCCGGCCGCGCGCGGTCACCGGCCGCACCGCGCCGGTCTCGACATCGACGATGGCCAGGGTCGACACGGTGGCACCGGAACCGCCCAGCAAGTCGGGTTCGGCGGCGGTCTGCAACGCGATGCTCCTGCCGTCGGGCGCCCAGGCCGGCGACGAGCCGTCGACGGCGAGCTGGCGTGGCGGTCCACCCGCGGCCGACACGATCCACACGCCGCCCAGCTTGCGGGAGTGGTATGCGAGCCACTGTCCGTCGGCGGACCACGCCGGTGAGACGTTGTCGCCGCCGTTGGTCGTGATGGCCCGGGCCGGCGCGTCGCCGCCGCGTGGCCGGACATAGATCTCGAGCCCGCCGGACTCGTCCGAGGCGTAGGCGATCTGCATGCCGTCGGGCGACCACGCCGGATCCACGTCGGCGCCGCGCGTCGTCGTCAGCTGCACGGCCACCGCGCTGGCCGCCCAGACGATCGTGTCGCCGAGCGACATCGACGCATGCGTCGGGCGCCGGTCGGACGCGGTCCACCCGAGTCCCGCGAGCAGCACGGCCAGGCCGGCCGCGCCGATCCAGGCCAGCCGGGTGCGACCTGCGGCCGTGACCGGCGACGGGCCGGCGGTGGGCGGCGACGGAGGGACGACCGCGTCGCCCGGCGTGACGACCGCGGCTCCCGCGTCTTCGAGCGCGCCGATGAAGCGATACCCGCGGGTCGGCACCGTCTCGACGTACCGCGGCGTCCTGTGGTCGTCGCCGAGGGCGCGGCGGATCTGGGTGACGGCCCGCGCCAGCGAGCTGTCGGTCACGTGGACGTCGGCCCACACCTCATTGAGCAGGCGCCGCTTGTCGACGACGCGGCCGGCATCGGCGAGGAGCAGGAGCAGCACGTCGAGCGCCTTGGGTTCGAGAGGCACCCGGGCCCCGGCGCGCCGCACTTCACGGCCGGCGGGTTCGACCGTCACGTCTCCGAAGCGATACACGGCCTCGCGCATCGAAACCTCATGACTTTGCCTGATCGTTCACGATTCCGTGTCGTCACTCCCTCCAGCACCTTCGGAGGGAGCCCGCATGACCACACGCCTGCTGCTGCTGATGCTGACACTCTCGCCACCGATCGCGACGGCCGACGCGTCGGTCCGCCCGTCGGCCGTCGTCTGCCGGCTCGACGTGGCGAGCGGCGTGCCGCTGCTTCGCGTAGAACTGACGGCGGGACAGGCCGCCTGGTTCGTCGTCGACACGGCCGCGACCGGCACCACGCTCTCCACGACGCTGGTGACGCGGCTCGGACTCCCGCTGTCCGGGACGACCGGCATCCGAACGCTGGCAGGCGACGCGCAGGTGGCGACGGTGGTCCTGGACGCGCTGACGCTGCCTGGTGTGGGCATCGCGCACCGGGTGGTGGCCGCCGTGCACGACCTGGCGGCGGTGCGGCGGACCGCGCCGCGGGCTGAAGGCATTCTCGGGCAGGACGTGCTCGCCCGCTACGACTACCTGATCGACTTCGCGAAGCGCCGTCTGATCGTCGGAGCGTTCGAGCCGCCGGCCGACGGCGTCTGGTTGCCGCTGACGTGGAGTGCCGGCCGTCCGGTGGTGCAGATCGATGGCGCGCGCGGCAGCCACGGCCTCGTTCTCGACAGCGGCGCCGACGTCCTGGTCATGGAGGTGGAGGCGTCACGTGAGGCGGTGGCCAGCGCGGCGACGCGGCGCGACCCGGCGGCACTCGAGACGCATGTTGGACCACGATCGGTCGAAGTCGAGGCGCACCCCGCGGTGCGCCTCGCCGACGTCCGCCTCAGCGATGTCCGGCTCGTGCGCCTGCCGCGGGAGGCCTGGCGGATGTCGCCGGAGGTCGGCCTGCTCCCCGCCGCGTACTTCTCGCGCGTCTATGTCTCGGCGCGGACGGGCCGGGCCGTCGTGTGGGAGAAATGACAGAGGCCGGACGGGCCGGCCTTTTCATTACTTGATACGCGCAATGCGAAATGCTCAATGCGCAATGTCGAAACCACCTGCGGGGTTCGCACGTGACGCGAGGCTGCGCGATGTCGAAATGCGAAATGTCGAAACCATTGTGACCTCGACATTCCGCATTCCGCATTCGGCATTGCTGACACTACCGGTGACTGACGCGACGCGTCAGTACCGGTAGTGGTCCGACTTGTACGGGCCTTCGACCGGCACGCCGATGTAGTCGGCCTGGTCCTTGGCGAGCACCGTCAGCTCGACCCCGAGCTTGTCGAGGTGCAGGCGCGCGACCTTCTCGTCGAGGCGCTTGGGCAGCGTGTAGACCTTCTTCTCGTACGCCGCGTTGTTGGTGTGCAGTTCGATCTGCGCCATCACCTGGTTGGTGAACGAGGCCGACATCACGAAGCTCGGGTGACCGGTCGCGCATCCGAGGTTCAGCAGACGGCCCTCGGCGAGGATCATCACGCTGTGGCCGTCGGCGAAGCGCCACTCGTCGTACTGCGGCTTGATGTTGATCCGCTCGATGCCCGGCACCTTCTTGAGGCCGGCCATGTCGATCTCGTTGTCGAAGTGGCCGATGTTGCCGACGATCGCCTTGTCCTTCATCTTCGCCATGTGGTCGGCGGTGATGATGTTCTTGTTGCCGGTCGCGGTGATGAAGATGTCGGCGGTCCCGAGCACGCGGTTCAGCGTCGTGACCTGGTAGCCCTCCATCGCCGCCTGCAGCGCGCAGATCGGGTCGATTTCGGTGATGATCACGCGCGCGCCCTGGCCGCGCAGCGACTGCGCGCAGCCCTTGCCGACGTCGCCGTAGCCGCAGACCACCGCAACCTTGCCCGACAGCATGACGTCGCTGGCGCGCATGATGCCGTCGGTCAGCGAGTGACGGCAGCCGTACAGGTTGTCGAACTTGCTCTTGGTGACCGCGTCGTTGACGTTGATCGCCGGGAACAACAGCGTGCCGGCGGCCATCATCTCGTACAGGCGATGAACGCCCGTCGTGGTCTCCTCGCTCACGCCCTTGATGCCCTTGGCAAGCTTCTGCCACTGGGCCGGCGCCTTCCCGAGTTCGTCGCGCAGGGTCTGGAGGATGATGCCCCACTCCTCCGGTTCCTTGTCGGCGTCGAAGGCCGGCACCTTGTCGGCGGTGCCGTACTCGAGCGCCTTGTGCACGAACAGCGTGGCGTCACCGCCATCGTCCACGATCTGATCGGGGCCGCTGCCGTCCGGCCACACGAGCGCTTCCTTCGTGCACCACCAGTACTCGTCGAGCGTCTCGCCCTTCCAGGCGAACACCGGAATGCCCTGCGGGTTCTGCACGGTGCCGCCGGTCTCCGGGCGGCCGACCGCGACCGCCGCGGCGGCGTGATCCTGCGTCGAGAAGATGTTGCAGGACACCCAGCGCACATCGGCGCCGAGGATGTCGAGCGTCTCGATCAGCACGGCCGTCTGCACGGTCATGTGCAGGCTGCCCATGATCTTGATCCCGGCGAGCGGCTGCGTGCCGGCGTACTCCTCGCGGATCGCCATCAGGCCGGGCATCTCCTGCTCGGCGAGACGGATCTCCTTGCGGCCGAAATCGGCCTGCGCCAGATCCTTGACCTTGAAGGCCGGGCGCCCGGCCTGCTCGGCCTGGGCAAATGCGTGCAACGACTCGGTTGCGACTGGGGTCATGCTCTTTGGCTCCTTCACACGCGGCATCCTGCCGCGCCATTCGACGCCGCTCGTGCGACGTCATTCACATTGCCGGTAGGGCACATTTGCCGGTAGGGGCGGCTCCCCGAGCACATTTGCCGGTAGGGGCGGCTCCCCGAGCCGCCCTGACAGGGCACGTCGGGGACGTGCCCCTACCTCACCGCCCCTACCTGCCGAACGATGAGGACAACGGCCCGTTGGTGGCCCGGGCAACGAACAGCGCCGGGCCGCGCACGCCCGGCACAGGAGACAGCGGTACGACCCGCGTCTCCGAGAGGCCGGCGCCACCGAGCAGCCGGCCGATTTCAGCGTCCGAGAAACCAAGCCAGACATGGCCCATCTGGCCACGATACTCCTCGCGGTCGTGCGGCTGCATGTCGATCACGAGCAGCCGGCCGCCGGGCGCGAGGATCCGCTGGGCCTCCCGCAGTACGACCGCCGGATCGCCAACGTGATGCAGCACGAGCACGAGCAGCGCGAGATCGACCGAACGGTCGGCGATCGGCAGGGCCTCGAGCGCGCCGGCACGGAGGTCGACCGCCCCGGCGCCGTGCAACCGCTCGCGCGCCGCGGCCAGCATCTCGGCCGACGCGTCGACGGCGATCACCTGTTTCACGAACGGCGCCAGCGCCGCCGACGTACGGCCCGTACCGCAGCCCAGGTCGGCCACCACCCACGACGGGTCGAGCACGCCGAGCAGTCCCTCGAGATGGAACGACGAGCCAAAGAGGTCGTCGCGGAGCGCATCCCACTGCCCGGCCGCCCGTGAGAAGAACGCTGCCGACTCGGCCCGCCGCTCCGACAGCACGCGCGTCAGGCGCAGCCGGTCCTGCGCGACCGCCGGCATCGCCAGGAGCGGCGCCTTGACCACGCGCCAGAGATCCGCCGAGGGCTCGTCGAGTTCGTCGGCGACGAGCGAGTACAGGCGGCTCGTGCCTTCGCGCCGCACCTGCGCCCAGCCGCCGTCCGTCAGCGTCTTGAGGTGCCGGCTGACTGTCGATTGAGGCAGTTGCAGGATGTCGCAGAGTTCACCGACCGACAGCGTCTGCCCGTCCAGCACGAGCAGGAGTCGTGCGCGTACGAGATCGCCGAGGACGTTGAGGTGCGCCAGCACTGGCGTCGCCACTGAGTTCATCGCTGTATCCGGATGGATGCTACATCGCTGCCCCCAATGCGTCAAGCCCGCGGCGTGGCACTGGCTGAGTCGCTGGGTTGCCGCACGACGAAAAACGGCCGAGGCGAGTGCCCCGGCCGTTGGACACCAGGCAGCGGGGCTGCCTGGACGGGAGGTTGCGGCGTCGAATTACCGGCGACGACGAAGGCGTGCGGCGCCGCCAACCAGCGCGAGACCAAGCAGCGCGATCGACGCCGGCTCGGGGACCGTGCTGCTGCTGTCGTACTCAGCGTCGAGCCGCGACGCGTAGACCGAGACGAAGTTGAGCTGAGCCAGGCCGCCACCGGCGTTCTTGTTGACGTACACGTTGATCTTCCCGTTGTCGTTCAGCGCCGAGAGGACTCCAGCGCCGCCGAAGACCGACGTCTGGAACAGGAGGCCCGGCGTCAGACTGCCGAGGTTGTACGTCGCGTCGAGCACGACGACGTCATCGTTGAACAACGCGCCAAATGCGTAGATCGTCAGCGTGGCCGCCGTGAACGTCGATGACGGCGGGGCAACCCAGGTCAGGTCGTGGGTATAGGACACGTCCGTATTCACCGTCAGGCCGAACGCGTTGCTGACGTTGTTCTGCGCCCGAACTGTCGGCCCATCGGTCTCCAGCGTGGTGCCGGTGGAGTCCGTGCGCGCGCGTGTCAGGTTCACGCTGAGGGGGTCGAACGGCTGCCCGTCCCCGATGTACTCCGAAGCCGTGAACGGAGCGGCCACGGCCGTGGCCGGCGAGGCGATCATGGCGGCCGCCAGGACGGCCGCCGCCGAAACATGCGTGAAGAAAGACACTGTCACCGATCTCCCCCTTGAAGCGCGCCCACGATTGAGCGGCGCCGGTACTGCTCGGGTGGAGACTCAGCAAGACAACTGCCACTTTCGCTCAGAAGGTATTTTCAGATCCAGCCTGGACGGTAAATACAAAAGAACTCCAGTAGGACGCCTTTAGTCTCCTGGCAGACACTGGAGATTGCTAAAATATCGCAGCAATATCAGCGAACACGCCGCATGTTCAGCACACGCCTGCCTGCACTGCAGCGTACGCAAGGTTCGGCGCCAGCCACTTCTCCGCCTCCTCACGCGTCATCCCCTTTCGCTTCGCGTAGTCGGCCACCTGGTCCTCGCCGATGCGGCCGACCATGAAGTAGGACGCCTGCGGATGTGCAAAATACAGCCCCGAGACGCTCGCGGCTGGCCACATCGCGCAGCTCTCCGTCAAGGCCACGCCAATCGCCTCGGCATCCAGCAAGCGGAACAGCGTCCGCTTCTCCGTGTGATCCGGGCAGGCCGGGTAACCGAACGCCGGCCTGATGCCGCGATAGCGCTCGGCGACGAGCTCGTCCTGCGAGAGCGCTTCGTCGGCGCCGTACCCCCACTCGCGCCGGGCCTGCTGGTGGAGGTACTCGGCGCCGGCCTCGGCCAGTCTGTCGGCCAGCAGCTTGACCATGATCGCGTTGTAGTCGTCGTGCGCCGCTTCGAAGGCCTTGGCCTGGGCCTCGGCGCCGTGCACGGTGATCGCGAACGCCCCGATGGAGTCCGCACCCGCCCCAAGCGGCGCCACGAAGTCGGCCAGCGACCGATTCGGCTTCGTGTCGGGCTTGGGCTCCTGCTGCCGCAGCATCGGGAAGCGTGCAATCTCCGCCCGGCGGTCCTCATCCTCGTACAGCACGACATCGTCGCCGTCGGCGTTGGCCGGCCAGAAGCCGTGGACCGTCTGGCAGGTCAACGTACCGTCGGCCACCAACTGGTCCAGCATCGCCTGCGCCTGCTCGTAGAGCGACCGCGCTTCGTCGCCGTACTGCGGGTGCTCGAAGATCGTCGGCAACTTGCCCTTCAGCTCCCAGGCGTTGAAGAAGAACGTCCAGTCGATGTACGGCCGGAGCGTGGCGATGGGGATCGTCAGCTCGCGCCGTCCGGTGAAGCTCGGCGTCGGCAGTGACGCCTGCGTCCAGTCCACCTTCACGCGGTTCTCGCGGGCCTGCCGGAGGGACAGCAGCGGCTTCTCCTGCCGCTTGGCATACATCTCCCGCACGCGTGCCTGCTCGTCGCGCACCTTGCTCGTGTACGCCTCGCGCTGGGTCGGTGACAGCACGCTGGACACGGTCGCCACCGCTCGCGACGCGTCGAGCACGTGCACGGCGACGCCGGAGTACTCGGGGGCAATCTTCACCGCCGTGTGTTGCGGGCTGGTCGTGGCGCCGCCAATCAGCAGCGGCAGGCGCATGCCGCGCCGCTCCATCTCGCGCGCCACCGCGACCATCTCGTCGAGTGACGGCGTGATCAGCCCGCTCACGCCGACCACGTCGACCTGGTGCTCGACGGCCGCATCCAGGATCTTCGCGGTCGGCACCATCACGCCGAGATCGATGACCTCGTAGTTGTTGCACCCGAGCACGACGGCGACGATGTTCTTGCCGATGTCGTGGACGTCGCCCTTCACCGTGGCGATCAGCATCTTGCCCTGGGTCCGCGCCCCGCCGGCGGCCTTCTCGGCCTCCATGTAGGGCAGCAGCACGGCCACCGCACGCTTCATCGCACGGGCGCTCTTGACCACCTGCGGCAGGAACATCTTGCCCTGCCCGAACAGGTCGCCGACGATCTTCATGCCGTCCATCAGCGGGCCTTCGATCACCTCGAGCGGCCGCGGATACTGCTGACGCGCCTCCTCGACGTCGGCCTCGATGAAGTCGACGACGCCGTGGACCAGCGCGTACGACAGGCGCTGCTCGACCGAGGCCTCGCGCCAGCGCAGGTCGGCCTCCCGCCTGGTGCCCCCGCCCTTCACCTGCTCGGCGCGGGCGACGAGCCGCTCGGTGGCATCCGGCCGGCGGTTGAAGAGCACGTCTTCCACCAGCGTCAGCAGGTCGGCCGGAATGTCTTCGTACACCGCCAGCTGACCGGCGTTGACGATGCCCATCGTCAGGCCGGCCTTGATGGCGTGGAACAGGAACGCCGAGTGAATGGCCTCGCGCACCGCGTCGTTGCCGCGGAAGCTGAACGACAGGTTGCTGATGCCGCCGCTGACCAGCGCGCCCGGGCAGGTCGCGCGGATCTGCCGCGCCGCCTCGATGAAGTTGATCGCGTACTCGTTGTGCTCCTCGAGCCCGGTGGCAATCGCCAGCACGTTCGGGTCGAAGATGATGTCCTCGGGCGGGAACTGGACCTGCTCGGTCAGCAGCCGATAGGCGCGTCCGCAGATCTCGACCTTCCGCTCGATGGTGTCGGCCTGGCCGACCTCGTCGAACGCCATCACGATGACCGCGGCGCCATAGGCGCGGATGGTTCGCGCCTTCGCGAGGAAGTCCGCCTCGCCTTCCTTCAGGCTGATCGAATTGACGATGGCCTTGCCCTGGACGCACTTCAGCCCGGCCTCGAGCACCGACCACTTCGAGCTGTCGACCATGAACGGCACCCGCGCCACTTCGGGTTCGGTGGCCAGCAGGTTCAGGAACGTCCGCATGCTCGCTTCGCTGTCGAGCATGCCCTCGTCCATGTTCACGTCGAGGATGTTGGCGCCGTTGCGCACCTGCTCGGTGGCGACGTCGACGGCGGCGGTGAAGTCGCCGGCCTTGATCAGGCGCGCGAACTTCGCCGACCCGGTGACGTTGGTCCGCTCGCCGATCATCTGGAAGTTGCTCTCGGGGCGGACGACCAGCGGTTCCAGGCCCGACAGGCGCGTGTAGCGCGGCAGGTCGGTGGGGACCGCCCGGGGCGCCACGCCCTCGCACGCCGCGGCAATCGCGCGGATGTGATCGGGCGTCGTGCCGCAGCAGCCGCCAACCAGGTTCAGCAGTCCTTCACGGGCGTAGGCCGACAGCACCTCGGCCATCTGCTCGGGCGTCTCGTCGTAGCCGCCGAAGGCATTGGGGAGCCCGGCGTTCGGGTAGCACGACACGAAGCAGTCGGCGACGGCCGACAGATCCTGAAGGTAGGGCCGCATGTCGGCCGCGCCGAGCGCGCAGTTCAAGCCGACGCTGAACGGCCGGGCGTGCGCGATCGAGATCCAGAACGCCTCGACGGTCTGTCCCGACAGCGTGCGGCCGCTCCGATCGGTGATCGTCACCGAGATCATGACGGGGATCTCGACGCCGCGCCGGTCGAACACCTGGCGCACGGCGAACACTGCGGCCTTGGCGTTGAGCGTGTCGAAGATGGTCTCGATCAGCAGCAGGTCGGCGCCGCCGTCCAGCAGTCCGTCGATCTGCGTCACGTACGAGGCGACCACGTCGTCGAAGGTCACGGCCCGGAACGCCGGGTCGTTGACGTCGGGCGAGAGCGACAGCGTGCGATTGAGCGGGCCGATCGCACCGGCGACGTAGCGCGGCCGCTCGGGCGTGCGGGCATTCCACACGTCGGCGGCGGCGCGCGCCACCCGCGCACCGGCGACGTTCAGCTCGTAGGCGAGGTCCTGCAGCCCGTAGTCGGCCTGGGCGATCGCCGTGCTCGTGAACGTGTTGGTCTCGACGATGTCGGCGCCGGCCTCGAGGTAGAGCTCGTGGATGCCCTGGATGATGTCGGGCCGGGTGAGCACCAGCAGGTCGCTGTTGCCCCGCAGGTCGTGCGGATGGTCCTTGAAGCGCTCGCCGCGGTAGTCGGTCTCGGTGAGTTGATGGCGTTGAATCATCGTGCCCATCGCGCCATCGATGAACAGCAGCCGGCTTCGACACGATTCCTTCAGTTTCAGGGCGGTCGCACTCGTCATCGCACACTCCCTCGCGCCGCAGGCGCGGCACCCGTCCGCTTGCGTGCCGTGCCGCCGGCCTTGCGGCCGCTCGCCACCAGCACGGTGAACGGATCTCCCTTCAATCGCGCGCCGACCTCGACACGCACGTCCTCGAGCCCCGCCAGGACCAGCCAGTCCTCGAGCGACTCGTCACGAAATCCCAGCCACCGGTCGCCGAGACGCTCGCGCACCCAGTCCTGCCCGTGCGTCCGCAACTCGAGGACGAGCACGGTGCCGCCGGGCCGCAGCGCGCGCACCGCATCGCGCAGCGCCAGCTCCGGCTTGGGCACGTGATGGAGCGCCTGCGACAGCAGCACGACGTCCACCGACGCGTCGGTCAGCGGCAGCGCCTCGATCTTGCCTTCCTTCCAGACGATGTTGTGGACGCCGCGCTTGCGGGCCAGGTGCCGCGCCCGCTTGAGCACGTCGCGCGAGCTGTCGATGGCAATCACCCGTTCGGCCCACCGTGCCGCCTCGATCGACAGGTAGCCCTCGCCGCAGCCGGCGTCGGCGACGATCAGCGGCGGCAGCAGGTGCCCAATCGCCCGGCTCCAGGCTGCCCAGCTCCGACCCGGCACCAGTTGTCCTGCGCTGCTGCCGTGGGTCTGGAAGTCTTCCTTGCGCAGCCGCAGCACCTCGTGCAGCCGCGCATCGTCTGCTTGCAGATCGGCGTCGCCCTCGATCCCGGGCAGCGCCGCTTCGAGCGCCTCCCACAGCGGCCGGGCCTGGCCGGCGCCGTCGGGGCGAAGCGAGTAGTAGGCAAAGCCGCCTTCGCGTCGCTCCTCCACGAGCCCGCTCTTGCGCAGCAGCCCCAGATGGCGCGAAACGCCGGACTGCGCGATTCCGAGAATCGCGGTCAGTTCCTTGACGTTCAGCTGTTCCCTGCCGAGCAGCCGGATCAGACGGAGCCTGACGTCGTCGCCCAGCAGCCGGCAGAAGGCAGACAGATCCTTCACATACGTAAATCTACATGCATTGATGTTTGGACACAAGGTCCGATGGATGCCCTAACCCAGGGCGCCCTGCAGCCGCTGGTGGCCCGACCGGCTGATGGGCAGGCGGGTGCCATCGTGCAGCACCGCGACGCGGCGGTCCTTGGCTTCGAGCTCGACCCGGGCCAGGCGCGACAGGTTGATCAGCCAGGAGCGATGGATGCGGACGAAGCGGCCGGGATCGAGCTGCGCCTCGAGACTGCTGATCGGCTGCTCCTTCAGCAGGTTGCGACCCTGACTCCGGAGCAGGACGTAGTCGTCCTGGGCCTGCGCATACTCGAGCGTGTCGACCGGCACGATGAACACCTTGCCGCCGTCGCGGACGAGCAGTCGCTCGACGCGCACGGCGCGGAGTGCCGTCCGCAGGCCATCGGCAGGCGAGGACGAACGCGCGGCGAGCCGCTCGCGCGCGCGCGTCACCGCCGCGCACAGCCGCGCCTGGCTGAACGGCTTCATCAGGTAGTCGACGGCGTGCACCTCGAACGCCCGGAGAGCGAACTCGTCGTGCGCGGTCGCGAAGATGACGGCCGGTCCCGGGCCGACGAGTTCGAGGACGTCGAAACCGGAGAGCTTCGGCATCTGGACGTCGAGCAGCAGCACGTCCGGCATCTCGTCGCTGACCGCCTTGATCGCCTCGTAGCCGTTGGCGCACTCCCCCGCCACCACGACGCCCTCGCAGCCGGCGAGGTACTCCACCGCCGCCTGGCGGGCCAGCGCTTCGTCGTCCACGACGAGTACCTTCAGCGGCCGGTCGTCGGTCATGCGGGCTCCTCGGTTCGGCCGTCCTGGCGGGCCGTGGCGGGCGCCCGCCACGACCCCCGCCCCCCCCCCGGAAGGGCCCGGCCGAGGGTGAAAAACCGGGAAGCAAATAACCGACCCCGGCCCGACCGCAGTCTGGACCGGACAGTGGATCAGCACCGTGAACGCATCTCCGCTCGCGCGCGCCTCGAAGCGTGCCTGGCCGCCATAGTGCACCGCCAGACGGTCGCGCACGTTACGGAGGCCGGTGCCCGTGCCGGCGCGCGGCTGGGCCTCGGGATCGAAGGCATTGCCGATCTCGAGGCGGCACGCGTCGCCCTCGCACCGGGCCGACAGCGACACCCGACCGCCCTCGATCAGGCCGGCGACGCCGTGCTTGATCGCGTTCTCGACGAGCGGCTGGAGCAGGAGCGGCGGCACCTGGCACTCGCCCGCGTCGACGGTGACGTCGATGTGCACCTGCAGCCGATCCCCGAACCGCACCTGCTCGATCGCAAGATACTGCGCCATCAGATCGACTTCCTGCCGCAGCGGCACCGAGGCCAGCCCGCCGAGGCGGAGGCTGTGGCGCAGGAACTCGCCGAGCCCGATCGCCATCTCGCGGGCCGCCGCCGGCTGCGCACCCGCCAGCGCGCCGATCGAATGAAGGCTGTTGAACAGGAAGTGCGGATTGACCTGCGCGCGCAGCGCCCGCAGTTCCGCCTCGCGGGCCAGCACCGCCGACTCGAGGGCCAGGCGGCGTGACGCCTCCTGTGCCTCGAGCGCGATGAATACGTAATGAATCGCCGACGAGAGCAGGAACAGCAGCAGGCCCGTCGCAAACAGCAGCAGGGTTGCGTCGCGGGTCCAGGCACCGAAACTGGCGACCACCCACGTCCACGCCTGGGCGAGCGTCACCCAGACCGTGCTGGTGAAGGCGGCGGCGGCCAGATGTGCCAGGAGCACGCGGCCCACCGTGCTGGTGCCGATCAGCGGGAAGGCGCGGCACACGTACCACGCCGCCAGGCAGACGATGCCGTAGGCCAGGCACATCGGCAACGCCACGAGCAGCGCGTCGTCGGGCGTCCAGCCGACGCGCAGGGCCAGCACGAGCGCCACGCCGAGACCGAGAACGGCCCAGAGTCCGAGATAGGCGAGCAGCGCCGCGGTGCGGCTGAAGAGCGGATGCACGGTCTCAGTTCTTGATCTCGACGCCGCCCATCAGTGCCAGGCCGCGAATCACGAGACGCTTGTCGGTGGCAATCGCCGGCGGACGGGTCTTGTCCACGAAGCCGGCCAGGATCGGCATGCCGCGCAGGTCGACCGTCCAGTCGTCGGGCACGCGAAGCTCGATGCCGCCCCACATCACGAAGACGTCGATGCTGGCCGGGGCGCGCATCGACGCCTGCCGCAGGTCGATCTCGCAGCCGCCCATCACGGCGGTGAGATCGCCGCCGCGAAAGTTCTGCGAGTTGTTGGACCGTTCGAAGCCGGCCATGACGGCAAAGCCGGAGACCCAGTCCAGCGATTCCGCCTTGATGTCGACCTCCGGCCGGCCCAGCACGCCGCGGACGACGAAGTAGACCCCGATCGCGATCAGCGACATCGCCACCAGGTCGGCCGGGCCGGGCGACCAGTACCCGAGCACACGGGCGAGTTGCCCACCGCCGAATGCCGTGAGGACGACGCCGAACACCTTGTCGCCACGAGTCGTGCCGAGCAGCAGCTTGAGCAGCCCGAGGGCGAGCGGCAGCACCGGCCAGTACCGCCAGTACTGGCGCAGGTTCACGACCTCCAGGTTCTGCGCGAAGAGCAGCGCGCCGACCGACAGCAGGAGCAGCCCGGCCAGCGCCTGGCCGCCCGATCGGCGCCGCGGCCGGGTCACGACTGCACGCCCCGTTCACGGCCGGCCCGGTAGAGCAACCGCAGCCCGATGGCCACGAGAACGATGGGGACGATGTCGCGCATCTGCAGGTGGATGTATCGGAGGTTCCAGGCGATGAGTACAGCGGCCGCGAAGAACCAGCCGAGCGCGGTCGCGATGCTGCGCTGCGGCCGCGGCGCCACCAGCGTCAGGATGCCGGGGATCACGAAGCCGATCGGCCAGTACGCCGACTCGTTCTCGAGTCGCCACCATCCGCGCGCCCGCGTGAGGAGGGCGATGCCGCTGGCCAGAAAGATCAGGCCGGTGGTCACGGTCTGCAGCCGCGACTCGGTGCAGGCGTGGCGGCTCATCGTCCGCTCCGCCGCGCCACCGCGCCATCGATCCCGGCCAGCAGGAGGCCCGTGCCCTGCCGTACGGTGTCGGACACTGCCCACACGCCCTTGTGCTCGAAGGACGTCATCGTCTCGACAGGGTCCATGAGGAGGGCGGCCACCAGCGCCAGCGTCATCCAGATGGCGAGCAGTCCGGCGACGAGCGCGGCGAGCACGCTGCCGTGCACCACCGTCGCCCACCGCCGGCACCACTCGACATCCATCCGTGTCCTCGGCATCGCCATCGTCGTCACCGGTCAACTCCCACGGTGAACGATACGGACGCCGCGCACGGAGGGCCATCGGCTTCCGGCGAGCAACGCCGGCCGGTCGGTGAACGACGCCGGGCTGTTCCGACGGCGTCGACCATGGCGATCGGACGCGCCGGCCTGTCCGCCGTAGCCTTGGCGAAGGCGGGCGGCGCGTCCCTCCCGAACGTCTCCCGAACGGCGTCAGGGTTGGGGCGTTGCGTACCGGGCCCTGATGGCGGGCAACAGGTACTCGTCGAAGGCGCGGTCGAACCCGTAGGACGGCGCGAAGCCCCAGTCGGCGCGCGCCGCCGAGTCGTCCACGTCCTCGGGCCAGCTGTCGACGATCCCCTGGCGCTTGGTGTCGATCTCGAAACCAATCTGGGCCTCGGGGAACGCCTGCAGAACGCGGGCCCGCACCTCGTCGGCCGACGGGTTGAAGGCGCCGATGTTGTACGCGGTCCGCGACAGTCCCCAGCGCGGCGCGGCCGCCAGCTTCAACAGGGCCTCCACGGCGTCGGGCATGGCCATGAACGGAATGCGGGTGTCGGGCCGCACGAAGCAGTCGTACGCCTCGCCGCGCGCCGCCGCGTGCAGCATCTCCGGCGCGTAGTCGGAGGTGCCGCCCGATGGCAGCGTCGCGGCCGAAATCAGTCCCGGGAAGCGGATGGCGCGGAAGTCGACGCGACTGGCGGCCGGCGCCACCGAGAGTTGCTTGTAGTGCCGCGCGTAGTAGGTGCCGAGCAGCTCGCAGTACAGCTTGTTGCAGCCGTACATCGTGGTCGGCGTCGTGTACTGGTCCTCGTGCACGCGCCCTGCCGTCCGCCGCGTGTCCGCGTCCGGCAGGCCGTAGGCCGCGATGCTGGACGGATAGACGAACACGACCGGCCGGCCGTGCGACTCCCCTTCCTTCTGCGCGAACTCGAGCAGGGTCAGCGTGCCTTCGACGTTCACCTGGTGGGCCATCACCGGTGTGAACTCGGAGCGCGTCGACAGGAGCGCCGCCAGGTGGAACACGAGGTCGATCTCGAACTCGGCGAGAATCCGCTCGAGCAGCGCGTTGTCGAGGATCGACCCGGTGAACTCGCGGGTGACCAGCTTGCCGATGTCGCCGTCCAGGCGGGTCAGGTCGAGCGTGACGATGCGTTGGCGGCCGGAGGCGGCGAGGCGGGTGATCAGGCCGTGGCCGATCTCCCCGCCCGCCCCCGTGATCAGGACGACTGGTTTACGCAGCATGTGCGGCCTTCAGAGGAGCCCGCGGGCCGTCAGGGCCTCTTCGAGCTGCTCGACGAGTGTATCGAGGAGGGCACCGACCGCCGCGACGGTGGACGGCTCGGCCAGGTCGATGCCGGCGCGCTGCAGCAGCGCCATCGGGTAGTCGCTGCCGCCGGCGGCGAGCAGTTCGAGGTAGCGGCCGATCGTCTCCTCGCGTGTCGCCGCGTCGCCGCGCAGCCCGACGAGCAGCCGCGCGCTCGTCGCGTAACAGGTCGCGTACTGGTAGACGTAGTAGGGCGACCCGAAGAAGTGCGGGATGCGCGCCCACGTCACCCGCGACAGCCGGTCGTAGTCGATGGCGTCGCCGTGATAGGCCCGCAGTGTCGTGTCGTAGAGCGCGCTGAGGACGTCGGCCGTGATCGGCGCGCCGGCCTCGACCAGCCGGTGCGCCTGCAGTTCGTAGTCGGCAAACATCACCTGGGTGAAGAAGGTGCCGGTGATGCCGTCGATGGCGTGCTGCAACAGGACGATGCGTTCGAGCGGATCGGTGGTGTGCGACAGCCGGTGGTCGAGCAGCAGCGCCTCGCTCAACGTCGACGGCACCTCGGCGACGAAGATGGTGTAGTCCGAGTACACGAACGGCTGCCGCTCGTGCGACAGCACCGTGTGCATCGAATGGCCCATCTCGTGCGCGAGCGTGAAGGCCGCGTCGAGCGTGTCGTTGTAGTTCATGAGCACGTACGGGTGGACGCCGTACACCGGCGCCGAGTAGGCGCCCGAGCGTTTGCCGTCGTTCTCGTAGATGTCCACCCAGCGGCTGCCGAACCCGGCCGCGAGCCGTGCCTGATAGCTCGGGCCGAGCGGCGCGACCGACTCGACGATCCAGTCGACCACCTGCTGGTACGGGTAGTGTTCGCGGAAGTCGACCAGCGGGATCGACCCGTCGTACAGGTGGTAGGTCTCGAGCTTCAGCGCGCGGCGGCGGAGCTTCTCGTAGCGCTGGAACGCGCCGACGTTGGCGCGGGCCGAGGCGATCAGGTTCTCGACCACGCCGACCGGGATGTTGTCGCCGTGCAGCGCTGCTTCGAGCGTCGATTCGTAGCCGCGGGCCCGGGCCTGGTACCAGTCGCGCTGGAGGACGCCGTTGTACAGCGACGCGTAGGTGTTCAGTGACGCTTCGAACGACCCGTGGTGCGCCTCGAACGCCTTGGCGCGATCGGCCTGGACGCGGTTGGTCGCCAGCAGGGCGCGGTAGCGCGGATAGGTGACCTGGACCTGCTCGCCGGTGCTCAGCTCGATCGTCGGGAACCGCATATCGGCCGTCGACAGCGACTCGTAGGCGTCGCCGGGCACCTGCGTCACCTGCGCCGCCAGCGACAGCAGGTGCTCGCCGCGTTCGTCGAGGACGTGTTCCTGCTGCCGGAACAGGTTCTCGATCATGAAGCGGTAGACGGCCAGCCCGGCGTCGGCGTCCATCCAGCCGCGCAGCGTCTCCAGTGGCACCGCGAGCAGTTCGGGGTTGAACCATGCGGTGGCCTGCCGCCACTGTGCGAGCAGCAGCTGGACCTGCTGCCGGCGCGCGCCGATCTGGTTGTCGCGCTGGTCCTCGTCGTGGGCGAGCGAGGCGAAGTACCACACCTTGTAGGCGAGTTGCCCCATGGTATCGCTCTCCCGGAGCGCCTCGAGCACGGACGCGGCACCGCTCGCCAGCGTGCCCTTGCGGGCCGTGTAGGCCCGGACGCGGCCGTCCAGGTCGTCGTAGGCGACCTTCCAGGCGTCCCAGCCGGGAAAGATGTCCGACAGATTCCAGCGCTCGGGCTCTGGCACGTCGGCGCGCGCGCGGGGTGCGGCGGGAGCCGAGGCAAACGTCGTGTCGAAGGCGGGACCGCGCGGAATCGGAGTCACGGGCTCATCCTACCGGAACGGCCTACCGGAACGGGAACGGCCCACGCTACACTGGCGCCGCCAGACCTTCCAGGTGAGGAGCGACGTGGAGCGGAGCGACTACATCCTGTTCAGCGGTGGCGCCCCCGGCGCCGAGGCCGAGTTCGGCGCGCAAGCGGAGCGTGTCGGGATCGAGGAGGTGAACTTCGGGTTCGAGGGGCACGTCACCGTGCGCACCCGCGGCCTGCGCACCCTCAATCACGAAGAACTGCAGGCCGGCGACGTGAGCCTCGCCTACGTCTCGCAGCTCATGAACCGGCGCTACAGCAACACCCCGACCTTCCGGAAGGTGCTCCAGAGCATCTGGTACCAGGTCAACGCCGGCCAGGAGATCTTCGTGGTCGGCACCATCCTGCCCGACGGGCATGTGAAGGGCGGCACCGGCTGGGGCGCCGAGTTCGCGAAGCTGTGCAACAAGCCGCTGCACGTCTTCGATCAGTCGCAGAACGGCTGGTTCACGTGGGACGAGCGCCGCTGGGTGGCCCGCGCCGACAACGACCTGCCGCGCATCGAGCACGTGCACCTGACCGGGACGGGTACGCGAACGCTGACGGATGCGGGCAAGGCCGCCATCGCCGACCTGTTCACGCGCTCGTTCGGCAGATGAGGGGGCCTGTCTCGCTGGCCCTGCTGAGCGCGGCCCTGGCCGTCGCGGCGCCCGCCGCCGCGCGTCAGGCTCCCGCCCTGAACGCGCAGGTGCTCGAGCGCGAATTGACCGCGACGCCGACCGGGCCCGACGCCGACCGGCTCGCCGAGCGCATCCGGGAATGGTTCGGCGGTCGCGAGGCGCTGCTGGCGGGCGCCGGGCCGAAAGTGGAAGGCCTCACCGTCGCGTGGGCCGTCGAACTGCCACTGCCCGTGGCGACCAACGCCGTGCCCCTCGTCGGTTCCGATGGCGTGCATTTCAGCCGTCGGATGACCCGCGTCGGCGCCACCGGCGTGTTCGCGACCGTCGCAACGCTGGCGCACGGCGATGCGTTCAGCTGGCATTTCCTGACGGGCACGCGCCGGCTCGGCGGCGGCCAGCTGGAGGTCTACGACGTCCACGCCGACAGCGTCGAGCAGCCGGGCGTTCCGCGCGGCACCGTCACCCAGCAGCCGCCGTGGACGAGCACCATCTTCGGCGGCACCACCCGCGACTGGTGGGTGTACGTGCCGGCGCAGGCAGCCGGCGGCGGTCCCGCCGCGGTGATGGTGTTCCAGGACGGGGCCGGCGTGCGTACCTGGGTCCCGACCGTGTTCGACAACCTGATCGCGCGCGGCGAGATGCCGGTCACCGTCGGCATCTTCATCAACCCGGGTACTTTCGGCGACGGCCGATCCAACCGCAGCGCCGAATACGACACCCTCTCGGATCGCTACGCGCGCTTCCTGCTCGAGGAGATCCTGCCGCACGTGGCCCAGCGCGTGCCGGTCCGCACCGACGCCGCCGGCCGCGCCATTGTCGGGGCCAGCAGCGGTGGCATCTGCGCCTTCACCGTCGCCTGGGAGCGCCCCGACCAGTTCTCGAAGGTGGTGTCGTGGATCGGCAGCTTCACGAACATCGCCAGCGGCGCGTCGCTGCGCGAGGGCGGCCACAACTACCAGGCGCTGCTGCGCAAGACCCCGAAGAAGCCGATTCGCGTCTTCCTGCAGGACGGCGCCAACGATCTCGACAACGTCCACGGCAGCTGGCCGCTCGCCAACCTCACGCTCGCCAGTTCCCTCGCGTGGGCCGGCTACGACTATCGCTTCGAGTACGGCAAGGGGTTCCACAGCAACCGGCACGGCCGCGCCATCTTCCCGGACACGCTGCGGTGGCTGTGGCGCGACTGGAAGACCACGCAGCCCTAGCGCGTCGCGGGCGGATCCAGGTGGCCGCGGCTGCTGTCGCCCATCTCGACGCGGCGATGCGGAAAGTACTGCTTCCAGCGCTGCGTCACCGTCGCGGCCGTGTCCGGATCGCACTCCACTTCCTTCGGGAACCACGGCTTGATCCGCGCGTCGATGACGATTGGCGGCGTCGAGCCGACGTGGTGGCGCACCACGCGCTGCGCGGCCGCGTGGATGTCGGCGGCCGGCTCGAAGCGCGTGAACGTCGTCCACAGGAAGTTCATCTCGCTCGCCGTCGCCCGCAGCGGTTCGTCGCTGAGGACCACGAGCGGCCAGGCCGCGAGTGCCGGGTGCCGGGCGATGCGCGCGGCGGCCTGCGGCTCCCTGTCGTAGCTGGGCCCGTCGACCACGATACAGCCCGGACAGAAGACGCGAACCGTACCGACGCCGGCCGGCAAGTCGGCCGACTGGAACACCGACGGCAGGTCGCGCACCGGCTCGCCGAGGCCGAGGAGCACGCCCTTCGACCCTTCGTTCACGGCCGGGCCCGTGTAGTCGAGCGTATCCATCGACAGGTTACCGATCACGTACAGATCGGTCTCCGGCCGGGTCCGCGCCAGCACGTGCGCCAGCGTCGCGCGAAAATCCTTCAGGTCGACGTCGCGATCGGTGACGAGCAGGAACTTGGTGAGCGCCAGCTGCCCCTCGCCGAGGATGCGGAACGCGCTGGCCATCGCCTCGCGCCGGTACCGTTCCTCGACGACGGCCGCGGCAAGCGAGTGATACCCGGTCTCGCCGTAGCTCCACAACCGGCGGACCGCCGGCATGACCAGCGGGAACAGCGGCGACAGCAGCTCCTGCAGCAGGTCGCCGATGAAGAAGTCCTCCTGCCGCGGCTTCCCCACTACCGTCGCCGGGTAGATCGCGTCGTGCCGGTGCGCGAGCCGCCGCACCTGGAACACCGGATAGTCGTGCTGCAGCGAGTAGTAGCCGTAGTGATCGCCGAACGGCCCTTCCGGCGCTCGCACGTGCGGCGCGACGTCGCCGATGAGCGCAAACTCGGCATCGGCGACCAGCGCGTGCGGCGCGACGCCGTGCACCATCGGCAACCGGTGCCCGGCGATCAGCGAGGCGAGCAGGAGCTCGGGCACGTTCTCCGGCAGCGGCGCAATCGCCGCGAGCATCAACGCCGGCGGCCCACCCAGGAACACCGTGGCGGGCAGCGCCGTGTGGCGCGCCTCGGCGATCTGGTAGTGGAACCCGCCGCCTTTACCAATCTGCCAGTGCATGCCGGTGTGCGACGGACCGTGCACCTGCAGACGGTACATGCCGAGGTTGTGGCCGTGCCCGTCCGGATGCTCGGTGTAGACGAGCGGCAGCGTCACGAACGGGCCGCCGTCCTCGGGCCACACCGTGAGGGCGGGCAGCCGGTCGAGCCGCACGTCGGACGTCATGACGTCGCTGACCGGCCCACGCGAGACACGGCGCAGCCCGATGTGCGCCGCAGCCGCGGCCAGGCCGCGCGCCTGCCACAGCGAGGCCGGCGTCGGCGGCATGTTGCGCACGAGCCCCACCAGGCCCTCGATGAAGGCCTGCGGCCTGTCGCCGAACGCCTGGGCGGCGCGGGTCGGCGTACCGAACAGATTCGTGACGAGCGGGAAGCCGGCGCCGCGGACGTTGGTGAAGAGCAGGGCCGGGCCGCCGGCGGCGATCACGCGGCGGTGGATCTCGGCCACCTCCAGCCGCGCATCGACGGGCGCGTCGATGACGACGAGGTCGCCGTCGCCTCGCAGCCGGCGAAGGAAGCTGCGCAGGTCGCGATGCGCGGCCGCCACGCCTACTTCGGTTCCGCGGGCGTGGACGACTTGCCCATTTCCTGCGCGAGCTTCACGAGTGCGCGGGCCACGGCCATGCGGGCCGCGTCGGGCGAGCTCTTGCCCAGCGCCTGCGCGACCTCGGCGTACGAGAGTCCGAGTTCGACGCGGGCGACGATCGCCTGCCGGTCCTCGTCGCGCAGCCGCGACAGGGCGCCCTCGTAGCGCTCGACGGCCTGCGATCCGATCGCCGACTCCAGCGGCGAGGCCGTGTTGTCGGTGTGCTGATCGGCCTCGAGCTCCTCGGGCGGCGGCCGGCGCTGCGCCCGCCGCACTTCGTCGCGGATGCGGTTGATCACCGCCTGGCGCAGGTAGGCGTGCAGCGCGCCGTCGTGACGCATCTCGAAGCCCTTGAGGCGCCGGAAGGCGTGCACCAGCGTTTCCTGCACGAGGTCTTCGGTTTCGAGCAGATCGCGCGCGTACTGCGGCAACCGGCCGCGGGCCCAGCGCCGCAGCGGCGGCAGGTACCGGCTGAACAGGAGGTTGACGGCGTCGGCGTCGCCTTGCTGCGCGCGGTTCAGCAGCTCGACCGTGGCGTCCAGGGCCGGATCGTTGTCGAAGGCATCGTCGGCCTGCGGAGGGGTACCGGGCGCGTCAGTCATGGTGCGATTCGGGGGAGGCGCCGCTCGCGAGCGTGCGAATGCCCTCCCGATCTAGACGGTAGGTCTGCCATTCGTCAAGCACAAACGCCCCCAGCCGCTCGTAGAACCCGATGGCCGGGGCATTCCACGCCAGGACGTTCCATTCCAGCCGGCCACAGTCCCGCTGGTCGGCGATGCCCGCCAGATGGGTCAGCAGGGCGCGGCCGACGCCGTGGCTGCGTGCGTCGGGCACCACGAACAGATCCTCGAGGTGGATGCCGGGGCGGGCCAGGAACGTCGAGTAGGTCTGGTAGAACAGCGCGAAGCCGACGTCCCGCCCATCGAGCGACGCGAGGATCACTTCGGCGGCCGGCCGCGGCCCGAACAGGGTCCCGGCGATGGCCGCCTCGGTCGCCTGGACCTCGTGCCGCAGCCGCTCGTAGTCGGCCAGTTGCTCGATGAACGACAGGATCAGCGCGGCGTCGTCGGGCGTGGCGGCGCGGATGCGAACGGTGTCGGCGGTGGACATGGATGTGACGGTGGCCGGAGTCGCGGGCGGCGCCGGGTCGTATCCCGCGCAGTCCACCCGCGGCAGTGGCGGATATCGCGGAAACCTTGCGTCGGTGCGCGAGCGCAGGCACAAGAGAAAGACGCTCCCACGCGCGGATGGCACCAGCTGCGCCTGCCGGCACGTGGCGCACTGACCGGGCGGCACCATACTACAATTCCCTCATGCCAGTGCCCGGCATTCCGTTCCGATGAGCTCTTCGACCAGCACCACCCGTGGCATTCGCGTCAGCGTGGACGCACGCTTCTCGCCCGAACATTCCTCGCCAGACCGCCACCACTGGTTCTTCCTCTACACGATCACGATCGAGAACACCGGCGATCTCACCGTGCAGCTCGTGACCCGTCACTGGATCATCACCGACGGCGTCGGCCGGGTCGAGGAAGTACGCGGCCCAGGCGTGGTCGGTGAGCAGCCGGTGCTCATGCCGGGCGAGTCCTTCGAGTACACGTCGGGCTGCCCGCTCACGACCCCATCGGGCTCGATGGTCGGCACGTACCAGATGATCACGCCCAACGGCGAAGGGTTCGACGTCGAGATCGCGAAGTTCGAGCTGCGCGGGCCCTATACGGTTCACTGACGGCCTTTGGATGCGTTCGGCGGCGCGCGCCGGCCGGGTTGGGACAACCGGCCCTACCGGCCATCGAAGGCCGCAATGCCAAATGCTCAATGCGCCATGTCGAAACCTCTGAGCTCTCGACATGGCGCATTGGACATTGCGCATTACGTGTTCAGCCGCGGAGCGGCTGAACCACGATGGTGTACTCCTCCACCACCCGGCCGCCGATCAGATGTTCCTGGATGATCCGCTCGAGGACCGGCGGATCGCAGGCGCCGTACCAGACGCCTTCCGGATAGACGACCGCGACGGGGCCGCCTTCGCAGATGCGCAGGCAGTTGGCCTTGGTGCGCGCGATGCCGCCGTGGTCGGCCAGGCCGAGCGCCACGAGCCGGGCCTTCAGGTAGTCCCAGGCGACGATCGACCGCTCGCGGTCGCAACACTTCGGCTTGGCCTGGTCGCAGCACAGGAAGATGTGCCGCCGCGCCGACGGCACACCGATGATCGCGGCCTTCTGCTGCTGGGCCGCGAGGACCGCCGGCGGCAGGGCGGCGCCGCGCGTCGGGTTCATCGATAGAGGACCGCGCCGGTGGCGCGCACCCAGTAGATCTTCTCGGTCGGCGCCGCAGGTGCCGGTTTGCCGCTGTTCTCCGCCGACTTGGCGTGCTCGCCGTGCGACTCGCGGACCGGCGAGGACGCGATTTCCTCGAAGACGCCCTGGGCGGAGACCTTGCGGCCGGGGGCGTCCTTCGGGAAGACGATCACGCCGTCCTTGGCCTTGAAGACCACGCCGCGGCCGGTGGCGGGGTCGGCAATCTCGAGCCAGCAGCCCATCGACTGACAGACCTTGGACACGACGCCGTCGACGCGGACGGCCTTGCCCACGTGCGGCACCGGCGTGGCCAGCAGCGTGGCGACGGGCACGGCGCGGGTCAGGGTGACGCCATCGCCGTAGGTCTTGCCGTCCTCGGCGCGCACGCTCGACATGGCGACGAGGCCGAGTCCGATCGTCAGGGGCAACGTTCGCGTGAGGGCGCGCAGTCTCATCCCGGCAGGATACCAAGAGCGGGCCCGCCCCAACAGAGCGCAGACGGTGGGCATTCCGGCCGCGGCTGTCGGACCAGCGACACTCTTCGCACGCCGTCGACGGCAGCGCCACGCGCCGGCGGTGATGTCTGGGTGGTAGCCGACGACGGCTGTCGACGAGCCCAACGCGGCGAAAGGCCCGCCTGTTCGAGAGGAATCGGCCTGCCGGCCAGGAACATGAGCGCAACGGCACGGCCCCCGGCGAATGCTGGCACCGCGCTTGCTCCATCAAGGGCCGTACGCGGGAGCCATCGCTCCCGGGAGGCACAGCGACACCATGAGCACAGTGCAGGCCACCTCGGCGACCGCCGTCCAGGATCTCGCGAAGTCCCTGATCAAATCCTTCGACGCCAACAGTGACGGGCAGCTCGGCTCCGACGAGTTCGGTTCCTTCCTGTCCCAGTTGATGTCCGGGATCCAGACCGCCAGCGGCACCCTGGCCGCGTCGACCGCCACTGCCGGCGCCCAGCCGCTCACGAAGGGCACGCTGCGTCGGGATCTCTTCGAAGGCTTCAACTTCGATCGCGAGCAGAACGTCGAGAAGTCCGCCAAGGACGCGTTCGCGAGCCTTGCGAGCGCGAGCGGCGCGGTGCCGGCGACCAAGTCCGAAGCCGAGAGCTGGTTCAACGCCAACGTCAAGTCGGGCATGGAAGAACTCGGCCACAAGGTGGACTGGGTCAAGGGCGACAAGTTCCAGTTCTCGAACTGGCAGGGCAGCTGGGTCGTGGATTTCGTCCGCGGGGCCGACGGCCCCAACCCGGCGTTCACCTGGCTGGCCGATCCGGCTGGCGCCAGTTTCACGTAAGCCGACGGTTGCGCGCCGGCCGCCGCGCCCCTCCCGATCCGGCCCTCCTCTCCCCCTGCCCCGTCCGCGCCTGTCGCGGGCGGGGTTCTTTTGTCAGGCGACCCTGACCGGACTGACCGAGGTCAGTGCGTCGTCGGCGAGTCGCCCGACCGCATCGCGAGGACGCCCTGCAGGTAGAGTTCGACGCGGGCGTACTCCGCACACAGCGCATCGGCCAGCGCCGCGAGCTCGTCGCTGCCGCGCGACTCGTGTCCGGCCTGTTCGAGCTGGCTCGCGAGATCCTGCAGGTGCGTCGCGCCGAGATTGCCGGCACTGCCCTTCACCGCGTGCGCGACGCGTGCCACTGGTGCACTGGCCAGCGGCCGCACCCGGAGCGCGCGAAGGCGCTCCGGCGTGTCGCTCAGGAACAGCGAGACGAGTTCGACGAGCAGGTCGGGTTCACCCGGCTCCTGCAGAGAGGCCAGCATCTCGAGCACCTCGGTGTCGACGGGTGGCGGAAGGGCGGACATGTCCATGTTCAGGGTCCTTGCAACGGGCTCGCTGTGCAACCCCGTGTCGGATCGTGGTGGCAGGCCGCCACGGAGCGCAACACGGTGGTGACGCGGCACTCCTCGGCGCGCGACGCGACGGTCACCGCCAGGTCCACGTCGCCTGGATCATCGACAGAATCGTCGCCGGCACGAGTCACCGAAGGCCTGGACCACGCCACGGCGGTGATGAGTTCCAGGCGCAGCCAGGCGGCAGGACTGGCCGCGCTTACGAGGCTTTCGCCTCCAGCGCGGACAGGACTGTTGCCGCGGCCCGCTCGACAGGCCGCAGGAACGCCGTGAACTGTACCTGGCCAGCCGCGTCGTGGAAACCGACCGGCGTCCACGCCGTCGCCAGTCCTGGCGCATCGGCCACCGTCCCGATGACCGGCGCCGAGGCCGTCACGCTGTCGCCGCGCGCCCGCAGCGCGTTCTGGATGCGGACGCCAACGATCGAACCCACCTCACGCAGCGCCTCGGCCACGCCCTCGTCGGTGACCACGTCGGCGCCCTGCCGCAGGATTGCCGTCATCTGCTCGCTCATCCCGCGCGCCATCGTGATGCCGAACTCGATGTCGGTGCCGGCGTCCGGCAGCGTGAACCCGATTCGGACCAGGTCGGCGTCGGTGGCGGGCGTCGCCGGGAGCGTGACATCGGCCACGACCTCCACCCCCAGCAGCATGCCGAACACCTGCTCGGCGGCCAGCACCATCTGACCGCGCAGTTCGGGGCGCGCGTGCAGCGCGTTGTCGGTCGACGCGGCGCGTGTGAGGAGGCGCTCGAACTGGTCGCGGAAGTCCTCCGGGCCGAGGTTCCGGTCGATCGTCACCTCGTGCTCCGGCGCGGTGTGATCGTCGCCAAGCGGTCCGGCGAGCACCACACGGACGCCGGCCAGCGCCGGGAGCGTGCGGAGCTTCCGGAGGAACATCGGTGCCGGCACGGCTCCGAGGTCCTGGCCGAGCACGATGACCGCGGGCGGATTGGCCAGACAGGCGCGAAGGCCATACGCACCGCTCTCGGCAGCCTCGACCTGATAGCGCTGACCGAGCGATTCCCTGACGCTTTCGCGAAAGACCTCGTCGCCATCGATGACCAGAATGCGTGAGTGGTCGGGCAGCGAATCCAGCGGCCGCGAATGGCCGGCCGGGTGCCGGCTGCGCGTGACCGCGGCGATGAAGCGCTGGACGCGGGCGGCGGCCTCGGAGGGGCGCAGCGGCTTGGTGAGATAGGCGGAAATACCGAGCGACACCAGCTGGCGCACCCGTACTTCGTCGCGCACCGCCGACAGCACCATCACGGGCAGGTGGCGCAATGCCGCGCTGCCGCGGATGGCCTCGAGCGTCTCGATGCCGTCCATCATCGGCATCATCACGTCGATGACGACGAAGTCGAAATGCTCGCGACCGAGGAGGTCGAGCGCTTCGATTCCGTCGGAGGCCTCGCTGACCGTGCAGTCCACCTCGCGGCGCAGCACGCGCGACAACAGCAGCCTGACGGTGGGTTCGTCGTCGACGATGAGGGCTTTCACGTGAGTCTCGCGGTGGATGCCGGCGCCGCCGGTCAACCACAGTTATCGGCGGCCTTGCCGAAAACTTCTCTCCGCGCAGACCTGGGTTCAATGCGCCGCGGTCGTGGCCGGCGGCTCACCGGCGGCGGCGTGCCCGCCTGTGGCCGCGGGCGCGGCATGAGCCGCCGCCGTCGCCGGCGCGGCGGTCTTCCCCCGCGGCGCCGCTGCGCCGGTGTCGGCCCGTCCCGTCAGGCGCGCCGTCACCGCCGAGTGCTGGACGACGATCGACACGCGTCTATTGCGCGGGTTGAAGGGGGCATCGGGCGTCCTGAGAATCGTGTCGGCAAAGCCGCGCACGGCCTTCACGTGGGTCGGCGGCAGCCCGGCCCCTTCCATGATCCGCCGCGCCGCGTTGGCGCGATCGGCCGACAGCTCCCAGTTCGTGTAGGCGCGGTCGCGGCCGAACGGCGCCGCGTCGGTGTGCCCCTCGACGGCGATCGCCTGCGGCAGCGTGGCCAGTTCCTTCGCGATGACGCGCAGCACCTGCTGTGTCTGGTCCTTCACGCGGGCGCTGCCCGAATCGAAGAACGTGTCCTGCCCGCCTTCCTGCAGTTCGATGCGCAGTCCCTCGGCGGTGACCTTGATCTCGATCTGGTCCTGCAGGTTCTTGAAGCCGGGAATCGCCTTGATCTGTTCCTTGATGCGTTCGGCGGCACGCTCCAGCGCCGCCGTTGCCGATGCCACATCGGTGCCCTGACCGCCGTTGCCGGCGCCGACCAGGCCGGCGCCCGACGCGATCGGCGACCTGCCAGCCTCGTATTCGAAGATGCCTGGGTCCTTGAAGTACCCGGCGACGGCGTCCTTGACGTCCTGCGGCTGGTTGACCAGCCACATCACGAGGAAGAACGCCATCATCGCGGTCACGAAGTCGGCGTACGCGACCTTCCAGGCGCCGCCGTGGTGGGCGGCGTGGCCACCCTTCTTCTTCTTGATGATGATGACGGGCGCGTGATTGGACATCGGTCAGCCTAGGCGGCCGCGGCGAGATCGGGCTTCTGGCCCTTGCACGCCTGTTCGGTCTCGGTGAACGTCGGCCGTACTTCTTCCGGCAGCGTGCGGCGTGCGAACTCCACCGCAATCGCCGGCGGGAATCCCTTGTAGACCGCGAGCAGACCGGCCTTGATGCAGGTCAGGTACCGGCCCTCGGCCTCGACCTGATGCTCCATGTTGGTGGCCATCGGCTGCACGAATCCGTACGACGCGAGAATGCCCAGGAAGGTACCGACCAGCGCTGCCGCCACCGAGTGACCGATTTCTTCGGGCGGTCCGCCAATCGCCTGCATCGTGATGACGATGCCGAGCACCGCCGCGACGATGCCGAGGCCGGGCAGCGCGTCGGCGACCTTCGCCAGCGTCTGCGCCGGCTTGAGGCTCTCGTGGTGATGCACCTCGAGATCCTCGTCCATGAGCGACTCGAGATCGTGCGGCGTCACACCGCCGAGGATGATCACCCGCACCGAGTCGGTCAGGAACGACACCGCGTGGTGGTTGCTCAAGAACGTCGGAAACTTGCTGAAGATCGCGCTCTTGTCCGGTTCCTCGACATGCGCCTCGAGCGCCATCACGCCCGACTGTTGTGTCAGCCGGTACAACTGGTACTGCAGCGCGAGCAGGTCGACGTACGTGTCCTTGGACGGCGAGCTCTTGAAGAAGCCGCCGAAGCGCCCGAACATCGCCTTGATGAGAGGAAGCGGCGTGCCGATGACCGTCGCCCCGACGGCCGCGCCGCCGATGATGATCAGTTCGTTGAGCTGCCAGAGCGCGCCGAGGACGCCTCCATGCATCATGAAGCCGCCGGCGACCGACCCCAGCACGATGAGCGAACCGACAATCACCAACATCTGAGCAATCCCCTCAGGCGACGTCGGCCGCGACTTCGCGGTCCAGGACGCGCAACCAGGCGTGAACGAGGGCCGGATCGACCGTCTGTCCCGCCAATGCCACAAGCTCCATGCAGGCCCGCGCACTGACGGCGGCCGGATGGCCAGGCCACCAGCCCTGGCTCGCCAGGTCGAAGTCGCGCGTCAGGCGCACGATGCGCGCCGCCATCGGAATCTCCGCGCCCTGCCAGCCGAACGGCAGGCCGGCACCGTCGAAGCGCTCGCTCACCGCCAGCACCGGCCGCGCCAGGTGCGCGAGCGACGGAATCGAGTGCAGGACGTCGTGCGCCGCGCGGCGCCGCTGCCATTCCTGCCAGGGATTGGCCGGCGAGGACGGCGGCAGCGCGAGCTGCCCGACGTCGGCCAGCAGCGCCACGTCGTGCGCCTCCTGACCCAACGCCGTGCTCCCGACCGCCTCGCCCAGCAGCCGCGCCCACTCGGCCGTCCGCCGGGCCCGCGTCACCGTGCGGCGATCGCGCCGCGCAAGCGCGGACAAGAGCAGCGAGGTCGGCGCGACGCCGGCGGCCTCGGCCGACACGACCAGACCGCGCAGTTCGCCGCGCGCCTCGTCGCCCTCCGCACCCGCACACGTCTCCGCCGACGCCCAGAACGGCATCACCACCGACCACGACGACCCTTCGTCAGACCACCCCTGCATGTACGCTCCACAACTTTGGACAGGAGTCGTATCACCCCGTCCCGGTCCGGCAATCGGCCCGCACCGGCACTGGCTTCAACCCGTGGCTCCTCTTTCTCAAGTCGGCTCCCCCGCGCGCCGATTCAATGCCGGAATCGAGCGACGACTCGATGGCACCCGGGCACCGCCCCGGCGGCAGGAGCTCACATGAATTCGTGGACCATCGGGCGACGTCTCGCCGTCGTCGTCGTCGCCGTCCAGGCCGTGGTGCTGGCGGGTGGCGCGCTCACCTACGTGAGACTGGGCGACATCGACACAGCCGCCGCCGCGCTGCGAAGCGCGGACGCAGATGAAGCGGCCGCAGCCCGGTCCGCCGTGCGCGACGCGCTCGAGCACATGGCCAAGGTCGTGCCGCAGCCCGCGCCACCGGCCCAGACGACCACAGCGGTGACCACGACGACCGTGACGACGTCCGACGCCGACGCGGACGTCGTCACGGTGGATGCCCCGGCCACTGTGGTCCAGTCCGGAGCGCCGACCGGACCCGATCCCGCCGCCCTCGCGGCGGCGCACACCGAACTGCTCGCCAGGCAACGGCAGCTCGCGAGGGCGATCGATGCCGGCGCCGAGCAGCGCGAGGGCATCGTCCAGGCTGGCGCGGAGGCCGTCGCCGACGGCGTCGGCAGCGCCCGGACGGCGCTGCTCGTCGGACTCCTGCTCTCGCTCGCCGTGAGCGCCGGGCTGGCGACGTGGCTGGTCCACGGCACCAACCGCACGCTGCGGCACTCGGTCACGGCCCTCGGCGACAGCGCGGCGCAAGTCGCCAGCGCATCCGCCCAGGTGTCGACGTCGGCGCAGTCGCTCTCGAAGGGCGCGAGCGAGCAGGCGGCGTCGCTCGAGGAGACGTCGGCGTCGATGGAGGAGATGGCGGCGATGACCCGCCGCAACGCGACGCACTCGCAGCAGGCGGCGCGCCTGATGACCGAGGTCGCCGGCCGCGTCGACGCGTCCGACGCGTCGCTGCGCGCGATGGTCGCGGCAATGGCGCGCATCGAGGAGTCCAGCGGCAAGGTCTCCCGCATCATCCGGACGATCGACGAGATTGCGTTCCAGACGAACATCCTGGCGCTCAACGCCGCGGTCGAAGCCGCCCGCGCCGGCGACGCCGGCATGGGCTTCGCCGTCGTGGCCGAGGAAGTGCGCAACCTCGCCCAGCGCTCCGCGCAGGCGGCCAAGGACACCGAGTCGCTGATCGAAGAATCCGTGCTGATGTCGCGCGAAGGCAGCGCCCGCGTCGAGCAGGTCGCCAACGCGATCGCCGGCATCACCGCCAGCGTCACGCAGGTCAAGAGCCTGGTCGACGAAGTCAGCGCCTCGAGCCAGCAGCAGAGCCAGGGGATCGATCAGGTCTCCCAGGCGATCACGCAGATGGAACGCGTCACCCAGTCCAACGCAGCGACGGCCGAGGAGAGCGCCGCCGCCAGCGAGCAGTTGAGCGCGCAGGCGTCCACCACGCTTGCCGTGGTCGATGGCCTGGAGTCGCTCGTCGGTCGCGGCACGCCGGCCACGGCGGCGCCCGCGCGGCTCGCCTTTCACACGCCTTTCGTCACGACACCCGCGCCAGCGCCGGCCGTCGCCGCCGCACCGCCGGCCCGCGTGGTGAGCATGCCCGCTGCGCGCCGACCGCCGCCGACGTCGCCACAGACCGCCGAGGAGTTCCTTCCGCTCGAGGACACCGGCACCTTCGGCAAGTTCTGAGACCATGCCCGACACACATCACGACGATCTGCTCCCCCAGCGTGTCTCCGACCTGCTCTCACGCGTCACCTGCGAACTGGTCCTGACCGGACAGGACGGCGACGTCACTCCGGCGATCACGACGGCCCTCACCGACATCCATGCGCTGCTGCAGGGCGGCGCCCTCGACGGCGTCGACGCAGTGCTGACCGTGCTCACGCAGGCCAGGGCGTGCCGGACGGTCGCGGCGCTGGCGCCGACGCTCGAGGCGCTGACGCAGCGCTGGGAGTCGTGGCGCCTGGCCGAGCAACTGCTCGCCGACAGCCCGTCGCCCGCGCCAGCCGCGACGCCCATCGCGCCCGGGCACGACGAGGCGATGGACGCCGAACTCGCCATGCTGCAGGCCGACCCGGAACTCGCAGGCATGTTCCTCGCTGAAGCCCTCGACCATCTCAGTTCGATCGAGGCGATCGCGCTGCAGCTCGAGACGACGCCCGGCGACCAGCACCTGCTCAACGAGATGTTCCGGCCGTTCCACACGGTCAAGGGCAACGCCGGGGCGCTGGCGATCACGTCGGTGCAGGAACTGGCCCACGCCGTCGAGAACCTGCTGGATGCAGCCCGGTCCGGGCAGCACGACCTCGGGTCGGTCGGCATCGACCTTGTGCTGCAGTCGGTGGACCTGCTCTCGGCGATGCTGCGCGACCTGGGCAGCCGCCTTGCCGGTCAGGCAGTCCCGTCTCGGCACATCGAGCGCCACACGCTGATTGCGGCCCTCGAACGGCTGCTCGCGCACGGTGAGCCGGCCGTGAACACGCCACCGTCGCCGGGCGCCGTCGCGCCGCCCGACGCGGCCGCCGATCCCCGCGCCGCCCGCACCGACGCATCGACGGACGCCAACGGCATGCCGCGGCAGCGCGCCGAGGACATGCCGGGCCAGACGTCCGTGAAGGTCGACACACGCAAGCTGGACAACCTCGTGGACATGGTCGGCGAACTGGTGATCGTGCAGTCGATCATCCACCAGGACCCGGCCCTGCGCGTGCTCGAAGAGCGCCTGGCGCGCAACCTCTCGCAGCTGCGCCGCATCACGACCGATCTGCAGCGGACGGCGATGTCGATGCGCCTCGTGCCGATTCGACAGACCTTCCAGAAGATGGCGCGGCTGGTCCGCGACCTGAGCCGCAAGTCCGGCAAGGCCGTCGACCTCGTCGTGTCCGGCGAGGAGACCGAGCTCGATCGCCGCGTCGTCGAGGACATCAACGATCCGCTGATGCACATGGTGCGCAACAGCCTCGATCACGGCATCGAACCGGCCGACGTGCGCGAGGCCCGCGGCAAGAAGGCGACGGCCCGCCTGTCTCTCAGCGCCTATCACCAGGGCGGCCATGTCGTCATCGACATCGCCGACGACGGCAACGGGCTGAATGCGGAACGGATTCTCGCCAAGGCGGTCGCGCAGGGGCTGGTGGACAGGCACGCCAACCTGAGCCCGGCCGAGATTCACTACCTGATCTTCCGGCCCGGCTTCTCCACCGCCGAGAAGATCACCGAGATCTCCGGGCGCGGCGTCGGCATGGACGTCGTCCGGCGCAACATCGAGGCGCTGCGCGGCCGCATCGAGATCGACACGACGCCCGGTCAGGGCACCAAGTTCACCATCCGTCTGCCGCTGACGCTGGCCATCGTCGACGGCCTGGTCCTCGGCGTCGGCGCGCAGCGCTTCGTGCTGCCGACCTTCGCCATCTGCGAATCGCTGCGGCCGCTGCCCGAGCAGGTCCACGAAGTGCAGGGGCAGCCGCGCATGGTGCGCGTCCGCGACACCCTGATGCCGCTCGTTCGTCTCGCCGACCTGTTCGGCATTCCCGACGCCGTGCAGGACGCGTCGGCCGGCACGCTGGTCGTCATCGAGGATGCCGAACGCCGCGTGGCGTTGCAGGTGGACCAGCTGCTCGGCAAGCAGGAAGTCGTCATCAAGTCGCTCGGCGCGGCACTCAAGAAGGTGCCGGGCGTTGCCGGCGGCGCCATCCTCGGTGACGGCCGCGTCGGCCTGATTCTCGACGCACATGGATTGCTCGAGCTGAAGCTCGGCACGGCGGCCGCCGCCTAGGCCCGCAGGAGATTTCATCATGAGTCACAACGAACCCACGCCCTCGCCCGCCCCCGCTGCCCGGAGTCTCGCCGGCAAGTACCTCACGTTCGCCCTGAGCCGCGAGGAGTACGGCCTGCCGGTGCTCAAGGTGCGCGAGATCATCAAGATGATGGACATCACGGCGGTGCCGCGGGTACCGGCGGCGATCCGCGGCGTGATGAACCTGCGCGGCAAGGTCATTCCGGTGATCGATCTCCGCATCCGCTTCGGCCTGCCGGCCCAGGCCGACACCGATCGCAGCTCGATCATCGTCGTCGACCTGCAGGTTGGCGGCGACCGCGTCCTGATGGGCGTGGTGGTCGACGCGGTGCGCGACGTGCTGAACATCACCGATCAGGAAATCCAGGAACCGCCGCCGTTCGGCACCGAGGTCGCCACCGACTTCATGACGGGCCTGGCCAAGGTGAAGGGCACCGTCAAGATCCTGCTGGATCTCGACGTCCTGTTCCGCGAGGATGCGGCCGCGGTCGTGGAGCACGCCGCGTGAACGGTTCGACCTGGGCGGCCACCGCCGCACCGCGATCGACGATCGGTGCCTCTGGCCCGCCCGTGCTCACGTCGGGCGAGCTCCAGGCGATCATCCGGCTGGTCTACGAGAAGAGCGGCATCACGCTGAGCGACGCCAAGCACGGGCTCGTCTCGGCGCGGCTGCAGAAGCGTCTCCGGCACGGCGGCTTTGCCTCCTACGCCTCGTACATCGCGCACGTGGAGCGCGATCGGAGCGGTCAGGCACTGACCGAACTGCTCGACGCGATCGCGACCAATCACACGAGTTTCTTCCGCGAACCGCAGCACTTCGAGTTCCTCCGCCGGGAGGTGCTCTCGATGGCGGCGACGCAGCAGCGGGCGCCGTCGATCTGGAGTGCCGCCTGCTCGCGCGGCGACGAGCCGTACACGATCGCGATGACCCTGCGCGATCACCTTCCCGAGGCACTGCTCGGCGGGGCCCGGGTACTGGCCTCGGACCTCTCGACCAAGGCGCTGCGGGTGGCGGCGGCGGGCGTCTATCCGCTCGATCACGTCGCCGACCTGCCGGCCGAGACCCTGCGCCGGCACTTCGAGCGCGGCATGGGGGCGCAGGAGGGCCTGGCGCGCGTGGCCTCGCCGGTCAGGGCGCACGTGGAGTTCCGTCGCCTCAACCTCCTCGAGATCACCTCGCTCGGCCAGCGCTTCGACGTGATCTTCTGCCGCAACGTGATGATCTACTTCGACCAGCCGACGCAGCAGCGCGTGGTCTCGATGCTCGAGCGCCACCTGGCGCCGTCGGGTCACCTGTTCATTTCGCATGCCGAATCCCTGAACGGGATCAGTCATGGCCTGCGCTGGGTGGCGCCGGCGATCTACCAGCAGGGGCCGGCATGAGTGTCCCTGCCGCGGTCGGGGTCGCCCCGAGCCGGATCGTCGTCGGCATCGGCGAACTGGCCGTCGCCGAAGGCGAATCCAGCATCGTCACGCACGCGCTCGGCAGCTGCGTCGCGGTGTGCATCTGGGATCCGATCGCGCGGGTCGGCGGCATGCTGCATCTGTTGCTGCCCGAGTCGCGCATCAACCCCGGGCGTGCCGACCGGCAGCCGGCTGCGTTCGCCGATACGGGCATCCCGCTGCTCTTCCAGCGCGCCTATGCGCGCGGGCTGCAGAAGGCCCGCACCGAGGTGACGCTGATCGGTGGCGCCGAGATCAGTCCGGACGCGACCGAAGGCGTGATGAACGTCGGGCGCCGGAACGTCCTCGCCTCGCGCAAGATGCTGTGGGGCAACGGTGTGCTGATCCGCACCGAAGACGTCGGCGGGCGCCGCGCCCGCACCGTGGCGATGTCCATGCAGGACGGACGCATCGTCGTCAATGCCGCGGGCGAACCGGCCCGGACCCTCTAGGAGATCACGATGATCGAAGAGCCTTCACACGAGACGCCGCGCCGCCTGTCCATCCTGATCGTGGACGACTCCGCGATGATGCGGGTCATGATTCGACGCGCGCTGATCCTCGCCGCTCCCGATGTGGACGTGAGCGAGGCGGCCAGCGGGCCGGATGCCCTCGAGGTGATGGGGACGCGCCGGATCGATGCCGTCCTCACCGACATCAACATGCCGGGCATGAACGGAACGCAACTGCTGCGCGAGATCGACAGGCGCGGCTGGCACCACGTGCAGCGGGTGGTCATCTCCACCGACGGTTCGGATGCGCGCCGGCAGGAGATCGGGGATCTCGGCGTACTCGCCTACATCCAGAAACCGTTCCCTCCCGAGGCGGTCCGCGACCTGCTGTCGCAAATCCAGGAGTCGCACCATGGTGCTCACTGAGACCACTCCGCTGACCGACGCGGTGATCGCCGTGGCCGAGCGCAGCTTCTTCGCGTGGGCGGAGCCCGGCGGAGAGGCCGGGGTGGTGCCGGCCGACAGCGTGTGGCACAAGGCGTCGGTGTCGTTCGACGGCGATTTCCGCGGCCGCACGACCTTCAGCGTGCCGCCGTCGCTGGCCGACGAGCTGTTCCGCTGCTTCCTCGGTCTCGGTCCCGACGACCCGGTCGACGAAGCGGCGCTGCGCGATCTGCTCGGCGAGTTCGCCAACATGTCCTGCGGCAGCTGGCTGACCGGCGTGCAGGGGCGTCGATGCTTCACGCTGGCCTCACCGGAGGTCGAGTCCAACGTCGGCGCGCCGGCCGATCACCCGACTGCGGTGGTCATGGTCAACGATCAGCCGGTGCTGATCGGGGTGACGCTCGAGGACACCGGTCGGTGACTGCTGCGCCGCTCAAGGTCCTGATCGTGGACGACTCCGCCGTGGTGCGGAAGCTGCTCGCCGACGGGTTGGCGGGACAGCCCGACATCGAGGTCGTGGGCGCCGCGGCGGACCCGTTCATCGCTCGCGATCTGATGCTGCAGCACCGGCCCGACGCCCTGACGCTGGACATCGAGATGCCGCGGCTGGACGGCCTCAGCTTCCTCGCGAAGGTGATGGAACATCGGCCGATGCCGGTGATCGTGATCAGCTCGATCACCAAGGTGGGATCGGCGGCGAGCGTCGAGGCGCTGCGGCTCGGCGCCATCGACGTCATCGCCAAGCCCGGCGGACCGTCGTCGGTCGGCGAGGTCACGGCCCAGTTGCTTCGCCGGTTGCGGGCGCTGCGGCAGGCGCCCATCCGCTTCGGCGCGCCGCTTCCGGCTGCCGCCAGGACGGCGCCGACGGCCGGCGTTCGCCCCCTCGCCCGCCCGGCAACGGGCCTGATCGTGATCGGCGCGTCCACCGGCGGCACCCGCGCCATCGAGACGCTCCTCACGAGCCTGCCGGCGCAGGTGCCGCCCATCCTCATCGCGCAGCACATGCCGGCCGGCTTCACACGCGCCTTTGCGGCACGCCTCGACAGCATCTGCCCGATGCACGTGCGCGAGGCCGAGGGCGGCGAACTGCTCCAGGCTGGCACGGCCTATGTGGCGCCCGGCGATCACCACCTGGTGGTCGAGCGGGTCGGCCTGCAACTGCGGGCCGGCCTCCGACAGGGCCCTCCGGTGCACTTCCAGCGGCCCGCCGTGGACGTCCTGTTCCACTCGGTGGCGCGCCTGCAGGGCGTGCCGACCGTGGCGCTGCTGCTCACGGGCATGGGCGCCGACGGCGCCGACGGCATGCTGGCGCTGAAGAACGCCGGGGCGGAGACGATCGCCCAGGACGAACATTCCTGCGTCGTCTTCGGCATGCCGCGAGAGGCAATCCTGCTCGGCGCGGCACGTCAGGTGCTGACGCTGGTGCAGATGCCCAACGCGATTCTCGACCGCCTCGCGCGCGTCTCGCCGCGCAACGCCGCCGCGTCGTAGGCCGGCACCCTCCAACCGAACGTCCGCGTCGAGCCGGGCACGGAGCCGCGCATCGTGGTCGCGGTGCGGCCCATCGGCCCGGCACGTCGTCCACGCAGAAACACGAACGCCGCAGCGCGGGGCGCTGCGGCGTGCGGAGCATCGTGCTGCGAGCGGCCGGTTCCACCAGCCGGGAGGGGCTAGGCGGCGCGGAGCGTGGAGGCCGCCGCCTTGGTGCCGGGCGCGGCCTGCGGCGCGCGCGCGGGGGGACCGCCGGCCATCGTCGTGGCGCCGGTGGTCATGTGCTCGAGCGACATCACGGCCTGCATCGCGCGCTCGGCCATCTGCTTGAGTTCGACGCTCGCCGAGGCGCTTTCCTGCGCCGACTGGGCGGTCGCCTGCGTCACCCGCTCGATGGTCGTGAGCGTGCTCGTGACCTGGGTGATGCCTTCGGCCTGTTGACGGCTGGCCTGCGACACCTCGTCCACGAGGCGGCGCACCTGGCCCATGCTCTCGGTGATTCCGCCGATCCGCGCGACCACTTCGGTGACGCAATCGCCGCCCTCGCGGGCCTTTGTCGACGCTTCCTCGATGAGGCCGGCAGTGTCGCGCGCGGCCTCGGCCGAGCGCTGCGCGAGGCTCCGAACCTCGTCGGCCACGACGGCGAACCCCATCCCCGCCGAACCGGCGCGGGCCGCTTCGACGGCGGCGTTGAGCGCCAGGATGTTCGTCTGGAAGGCGATCTCGTCGATCGTCCGGATGATGCGGGACACCCGGGCGCTCGAGTCCTGGATGCTCGCCATCGCCGAGACCATGGACTCGAGGACGGTGTTGGATTCCTGCACCTGACGCTCGACGGCTGCCACGAGGCGGGCCGCCTCACCGGTGTTCTGGGCGTTGTGCCGGGTCATCGAGGACATCTCCTCCATCGACGCCGACGTCTCCTCGAGCGAGGCCGCCTGCTCCACCGCACCGGTGGACAGCGACTGTGAGGAATGCGCCACCGAGGCGGCGGCGCCGAGCACGCGTCCGGCGCTCTCGCCCAGTTGCGCCGTGAGCCCCTCGAGCGATCGGTTGACGCTGCGCACGCTCACGAGCACCCAGCTGGATGCCGCGATCGCGACGCCGAACAGCACGAGCAGCAGCGTGACGGTGAAGCGGTAGGCCTGCCCCGCCGAGGCACGCTCGGTGGCGATGACCTCGCTCTGCAGCCGCACGATGTCGCGGGCGGCACCGGCGGCGCGCTCGCCGAACACCTTGGCGCGGTCGCTGGCATCCGCCGCTTCCAGCGCCTGGCCATTGGTGACGAACTGTTCGATCTTGTCGACCTCGACCATCTGGTCACGCATCGCCTGCCGGATGTCGGCGAGGCGGCGCTTGACGTCGGCCGACGCGTCGCCGGATGCCAGCAGGGCCGCCGTCTCGTCGAGCCGGGCCTGGCTGGCGCGGGCCGCGGCGATGGCGCTGCGCGCCCCGCCGGCATCACCCTTGGCTGCCGCGATCACCGACTGCCGGAGGATCGCCTGCATGTCGGCGACCAGGTACCTGACGGTGCCGCTCGCCTCGATCTCGCGCGTGGCGCGATCGGCGACGCGTTCCAGCTGCTGATTGATGGCTCGCACCCTCAGCACACTGTTGATGCCGAGCACCAGCATGATGGCCGCGAGGGCGCCGAATCCCGAAAGGAGCTTGCGACTGATGGTCACGTCCGCGGACCTCCACGTCCGCCACGTCACGGGGCCGCCGGCACGTCGGCCGGCGGCGCGCCCCGACTAGGCCTTCTTCATCGTGATCTTGATCGGCTCGGTGCGAGCCAGTTCCGTGGCGATGGTGACCTTCGCCTTGACGCGCACGAAGCCGTCCTTCACGAAGTCGACTTCCCAGATGCCCTTGCCGAGGCCGGCGACGATCCACTTGCCGTCGGCGCTGCTGGTGGCCTTGATCGCCACGCCGTCCATGGTCTTGGTTTCGATGGTGACGTCGCCCACCGGGGAGCCCGACGCGTCGAGCACCACGCCGTTGAGGCGGCCGAGGCCGCGGACCTGAGCGTCCACCGGCGCAACGGCGCCGTGCAGAGCGATGGAACCAACGAGGAGCAGTGCCTTGAAGAGAGTGCGCATGATCGAATCGAGCCGCCGGGGAACCGACCCGCACCGCGCGGGTCGTCAGGCGCCTGCTGGGGGCGCCGCAATGGCATTGCCCAAGTGATCGGCAGGGATCCGACCTTCTTGAATCGCCGTGGCCGGCCCCTCCAGCTAAGCTAGCCCTTGGCGATCGGCATGCGCCACCCGGTCCCGAAGGCCCGCAAGGTCACCTTCAGCACGGGAGCGGCCTGCTTGCGTTTGAACTCGGAGATGCGCACCAGGTGCAGCACCTTCGCCACCAGCGCCTCGTCGAAGCCGTCGGCGACGAGCGCCCGGGCATCGGCATAACCCTCGATGTGCCTGGCGAGGAGGGCGTCGAGCACGTCGTAGGGCGGCAGGCTGTCCTGGTCGGTCTGGTCGGGACGCAGTTCGGCCGAGGGCGGCTTGCCGATCGTCGCGGCCGGGATGACGACGCCGGCCCGGTTCACCCAGCGCGCGATGCGATACACCAGCGTCTTGTAGACGTCGGCGATCACCGCCAGCGCGCCGTTCATGTCGCCGTAGAGCGTGCAGTAACCGGTCGCGAGCTCGGACTTGTTGCCGGTCGTGAGCAGCAGCGCGCCGGTCTTGTTCGAGAGCGCCATCAGCAGCGCGCCGCGAATGCGCGCCTGCAGGTTCTCCTCGGTGACGTCGGCCGGGCGGCCCGCGAAGGGGGCCGCGAGCACGTCGTCGAACGCGCGCATCATCGGCGCAATCGGCAGCGTGTGCGTCCGGATCCCCAGCGCCTCGGCCAGCGCGTGCGCATCGGTCAGGCTGCCCTCGCTCGAGAACGGCGACGGCATCAGCACGCCTGTCACGTGCTCACGGCCCAGCGCCTCGACCGCGATCGCCGCGGTCAGCGCCGAGTCGATGCCGCCCGACAGGCCGAGGAGGGCGTCGCGGAAGCCGCACTTGCGGGCGTAGTCGCGGACGCCGAGCACCAGCGCCGCGAAGACCTCGGCCTCGACCGGTGCGTCGTCTCCGCACACGGCGGCGGCAGGAGAGGCCGTATCGACGATCAGCGTGTCTTCGGCAAACGCCGCACCACGGCCGACGCAAGTGCCGTCCGGCCCGTAGGCCAGGCTCCGGCCGTCGAAGATGATGTCGTCGTTGGCGCCGACCTGGTTGGCGTAGAGCGCCCAGACGCCGTACTTGCGGGCCAGGTGCGACAGCAGCAGATCGCGCTGCGCCAGCTTGCCCTGTGCGTAAGGCGACGCCGACATGTTGACCATGACCGGAGCGCCGAGATCGCGCAGCCCCTCGATCGGATCGCCGGCGTAGCGCTGGGCGCCGAAGACGTCCGGATCGTTCCAGACGTCCTCGCAGATGCTCACCGCCGCCTGCTGGTCGCCGATCTGCACCGCCCCGAGCCGGCGGCCCGGTTCGAAGTACCGCTCGTCGTCGAAGACGTCGTAGGTCGGCAGCAGAGCCTTGGCGAACACCTGGCCGATGCCGCCGCCACGGACGTGCACGGCGGCGTTGATCAGCGGCCGCCCGGCCTCGACGCCCGACGGCAACGGCATGCCGAGCAGCACGTCGGGACCACCCGCCAGCGCGGCCGCCAGACGATCGGCCACTTCCCTGGCGCGGGTGATGACGCCCGGCATCAGCAGCAGGTCGCGCGGCGAGTAGCCGGTGAGGGCCATCTCCGGCGTCACGCAGAGGTCGACGCGCCCGCGAACCGCCGCGACCGCGGCTTCGATGCGGCGGGCGTTGGCCTCGATGGCCCCGATGGTGGGATTGATCTGCAGGAGCGCGATGCGCATGCGCCCAGCGATTCTATAGGGAGCCGCGGCGACAGGGCGCCTCGGGGAGCGCCCCTACCTGCCGCGCCGAAGCCGGGGCCATGTCTACCGGCGGGCCTGCCGCGCCGAAGCGGGGGCCATGTCTACCGGCGGGCCTGCCGCGCCGAAGCCGGGGCCATGTCTACCGGCGGGCCTGCCGCGCCGAAGCCGGGGCCATGTCTACCGGCGGGCCTGCCGCGCCGAAGCG
>CBIHOS010000018.1:0-42604 GCA_966211945.1 uncultured bacterium | reverse complement strand
CGGGGAGCGGCCCCTACCTTCGTCGCGCCTACCGCTTCCTGCCGGCGGCGATGGCGGCCTGCGCCGCCGCGAGCCGCGCCACCGGGACGCGGAACGGCGAGCAGCTGACGTAGTCGAGCCCGAGGGCGTCGCAGAACTTCACCGAGTCCGGCTCGCCGCCGTGCTCGCCGCAGATCCCGAGCTTGATGTTCGGGCGGGTCTTGCGACCCTTCTCCACGGCCATCTGCATCAGCGCGCCGACGCCCGACTGGTCGATCGTGGCAAACGGGTTGCGCTTGACGATCTCGGATTCCTCGTACTGCGGGAGGAACGAGCCCGAGTCGTCGCGCGACATGCCGAGCGTCGTCTGCGTGAGGTCGTTGGTGCCGAACGAGAAGAACTCCGCCGTCTGGGCGATCTCGTCGGCGGTCACCGCGCCGCGCGGCACTTCGATCATCGTGCCGACGCTGTAGGCGATGGTGGTCTTGCGCTCGGCCTGCACCTTGCGCGCGACCTCGTGGACGATCTCCACCTGCAGGTCGAGCTCCTTCTTGAAGCCGACGAGCGGGATCATGATCTCGGGCTTGGCCTTGTAGCCCTTCTTGTTGGCGTCGGCCGCCGCCTCGAACACGGCGCGCGCCTGCATCGCCGTGATCTCGGGGTAGCGGATGCCGAGGCGGCAGCCGCGGAAGCCGAGCATCGGGTTGAACTCGTGGAGTTCGTGGACGCGCTGCTGCACCTTCTCCACCGCCAGCCCCAGCTTCCGGGCGAGGTCCTTCTGCTGGTCGTCGGTGTGCGGCAGGAACTCGTGCAGGGGCGGATCGAGGAAGCGGATCGTCGCCGGGTAGCCCTTGAGCTCCTTGAAGATCCCGAAGAAGTCCTCGCGCTGGTACGGCAGCAGCTTGGCCAGGGCCGCCTCGCGCGCATCGAGCGACTCGGCGAGGATCATCTCGCGCATGGCGTCGATGCGGTCGCCCTCGAAGAACATGTGCTCGGTGCGGGTCAAGCCGATGCCGACCGCGCCGAACGCCAGGGCGTTGCGCACCTGCTCGGGCGTGTCGGCGTTGGTGCGCACCGACATCCGCGTCGCCTCGCCGCACCACTTCATGAGCTGAGCGAAGTTCTTGTAGGTGCGGCCCCTCTTCGCCTCGGCGTCATTGGAGAGCAGGCCGGCGATCACTTCGGAGGCGCCGGTCGCGATGGCGCCGGCGTAGACCTCGCCGGCGGTGCCGTCGATCGACAGCGCATCGCCTTCCTTGAAATTCTGGCTGCCGACCGTCAGCGTACGCTTGTCGTAGTCGATCTGGAGGGCGGCGGCGCCGCACACGCAGACCTTGCCCATCTGGCGGGCGACCAGCGCGGCGTGCGACGACACGCCGCCGCGCGCCGTGAGGATCCCTTCGGCGGCGATCATGCCCCGCAGGTCCTCAGGCGACGTCTCGACGCGGACGAGCAGTACCTTCTTGCCCTTGGCCGCAGCCTCGACGGCGCGATCGGCGTTGAAGTAGATCTCGCCGGACGCCGCGCCGGGACCGGCCGGCAGGCCCTTGGCGATGGCCGTCGCCCGCTTCACCGCGGCGCGGTCGAAGATCGGCGCCAGCACCTGATCGAGCTGATCGGCGGGCACGCGGGTGACCGCGGTCTTCCAGTCGATCAGGCCTTCCTTGACCATCTCGGTCGCGATGCGGACGGCGGCCACGCCGGTGCGCTTGCCGTTGCGCGTCTGCAGCATGTAGACGGTGCCGGCCTGGATCGTGAACTCGAAGTCCTGCATGTCCGTGAAGTGCGTCTCGAGCACCTTGCGGATCCGATCGAGCTCCCTGTAGGCCTTGGGCATCTGCCTGGCGAGTTCGGCCACCGGTTCGGGCGTGCGCACGCCGGCGACGACGTCCTCGCCCTGGGCGTTGATCAGGAACTCGCCGTAGAACACCTTCTCGCCGGTCGCCGGGTCACGCGTGAACGCGACGCCCGAGCCCGAGTCGTCGCCGGTGTTGCCGAACACCATCGCCTGGACGTTGACGGCGGTGCCCCACTCGGCCGGGATGTTGTACTTGCGGCGGTAGACGATGGCGCGGTCGTTCATCCAGGAGCCGAACACGGCGCCGGCGGCGCCGCGCAGCTGCTCCCACGGATCGGACGGGAAGGCCTTGCCCGTCCGCTCCTTCACGAGCGCCTTGAAGCGATCGATGATCGCCTTCAGGTCGGCGGCGGTGAGCTTGTTGTCCTCGAGTTCGCCGTTGCCGTAGTGCTCGTGCTTGTACGCTTCGAGCACGCTCTCGAACGGCTCGTGATCCTCGCCGGCGCGCTTCTGCACGCCCAGCACGACGTCGCCGTACATCTGGATGAAGCGGCGGTAGCAGTCCCACGCGAAGCGCGGATTCTGCGTCGCGGCCTCGAGCGCCAGGACGGTCTGATCGTTGAGGCCGAGGTTGAGGATCGTGTCCATCATGCCCGGCATCGAGTCGCGGGCGCCGGAGCGGACGGCCACCAGCAGCGGGAACTTCTTCGCGTCCCCGAACTTGTAGCCCATGACTTTCTCGATCTTGGCGACGCCCTGCTGCAACTGCGCGTCGAGCGCGGCCGGGTAGGTGCGCTTGTTGGCGTAGTAGTACGTGCAGACCTCGGTCGTGAGCGTGAATCCCGGCGGCACCGGCAGGCCGATGCGCGCCATCTCCGCCAGGTTGGCGCCCTTGCCGCCGAGCAGCGGCTTCATGGACCCGTTGCCGTCGGCCTTGCCCGCGCCCCAGCTGTAGACGTACTTGTCGCCGCGAGCCGCGGCGGCGGCACGACCGGCCGCCTTCTTCGGGGCAGCCTTGCGCGCCACGGCCTTCTTCGGCGCGGCCTTGCGGGCGGGGGTGGATGTGCGGGCGGCGGAACGCGCGGGCTTGGCAGCGGCCTTCGCGGCGCGTGCAGCTTTCTTGGCCATGAAACCTATGACTCCTGTTGAGCGTGGGTGAAGGCGGGACGCATCAGGCCTGTGGTCCCGCAAGTGACGAAAGATCGGCGATGGCGCGGACCGTGTCCCGCAGTTCGGCGAGCAGCCCCAGACGGGCCTGCCGCAACGCGGGGTCCTCGACCATCACGAACACGTCGGTGAAGAACTTGTCGACGGCCGGCCGGAGCGCCGCGACATCCTGCAGCGCGCGGCCGTAGTCGGCCTGTGCGACCGCGCCGGCGATGCTGGTGCGGCGCGCCTCGAGCGCATCGACCAGCGACAACTCCGCCGGTTCGGTCAACGTGCCCCGCAGCGCGGCCAGGTCGCGCCCCCCGGGGGTGACGGGTTCGTCCTTGACGATGTTGGCGGCGCGCTTGAAGAGCACCGCCAGTGGTTCGAAGTCGGCCGACGGCCGGACGACGCGCAGCGCGTCCAGCCGCTGGCGGACCGACAGCGGCGCCAGACCGGCCAGCCCCTGGCCGTCGGGCAGGACCGCCGCGATCTCGTCGGCGCGATAGCCGCGCTTCTCGAACAGGAACCGCAGCCGATCGACGACGAAGGCGCCGAGCGCCGCGAGCTTGCCGGCCACGTCACCGGCGGTCTGCTGCGCGGCATAGCCCTCGGCCGCCGCGTCGACGAGCGCGTCGAGCCGCACCGGGCGGCTCACGCCGGCGACCTCCGGCAGATCGACGAGCACCTTCACGAGGCCCTGTGCGGCGCGCCGCAGCGCGAACGGGTCGCGCGTGCCGGTCGGCTGCTCGCCGGCCGCGAACAAGCCGACCAGCGTGTCGACCTTGTCGGCCACCGAGACGGCCGCCCAGGTCAGCGCGGCGGCGCCGAGCTGCGAGGCGGTCGGCGGCTGTGCCGCCTCGACCCCGACCGGCTGGTACTGGTAATAGATCGCTTTCCAGACATCGTCGCCGAGGCCGTCCTCGCGGGCGTAGATGCCGCCCATCATGCCCTGGAGCTCGGTGAACTCGCGGACCATGTCGGTCGTCAGGTCGGCCTTGGCGAGGCGGCCGGCGGTGGCGGCCGCGTCGGCCTGCGCCTCGCTGCCGCCCAGCGCCTCGGCCGTCGTCCGCGCCAGCCGCTCGAGCCGCGCCGACTTGGCGGCGTAGCTGCCGAGCGCCTTGTGGAACAGCAGCGTGTCGAGCCGCGCCAGCTTGGCGTCGAGCGGCGTCCGCCGATCGGCGTCCCAGAAGAAGCGGGCGTCGCGCAGCCGCGCCGTCAGCACCCGCTCGGCGTTGATGGCGATCTTCTGCGGCTGCTCGACTTCGATGTTGGTGACCGCGAGGAACGCCGGCAGCAGCTTCTGCGCCTCGTCCACCACCGGGAAGTAGTGCTGGTGGTGGATCATCGTCGTCGTCAGGACCTCCTCGGGGAGCGCGAGGAACTCCGGCGGGAAGACGCCGGCGACCACCGACGGGTACTCGACGAGATCGGCCACCTCGTGCAGCAGCACGGATTGCGGCGACACGCGGCCACCGAGCCGGCGGGCGTGGGCGTCGAGTTCGCGCACCAGGCGATCGTGCCGCTCCGAGTGTTCGAGCAGGACGAAGTGCTCACCGAGGCGTTGCTTGTAATCGCTGCCGCTGCGCACCTTCACGGAGCGCCCGGGCCGGCCGCTCAGGGCGAGGAAGCGGTGCCCGTAGGTCAGCGCGCCCGACCGGATGTCCTGCACGAGGCTCGACTGGGCGCCGGCGCTCCGGCGGATCACGAACGGCACGACGCGGCCGCCGAACAGGAACAGCAGCCAGCGGATCGGCCGGCCGAACGTGAACTCGCCCTTCCCGTCGTCCAGCCAGGCGTCCCAGCGCATCTGCTTGGGGAACGGCAGGTCGCGCAAGGTGGCGCCGAGCACATCGGGCAGCACGTCGACCGCGGCGCGGCCGCGCTCGCGCTTGACGACCGACAGGTACTCCCCCTTCGGCGTGGTGACGCGCCCGAGATCGGCGACCTCGACGTTGTACTTCTTTGCGAAGCCGACCGCAGCCGGCGTCGGCGCGCCGTCGGCGCCGAAGGCCGCCGCCACCGCCGGGCCGCTGACGTTCTCCTCCAGGTCCGTCTGCCGTTCGGACACGCGCGACACGTACGCGGTGAGGCGGCGCGGCGTGGCGCTGCTCTCGACCGGTCCGTCCGTGCTGAGACGAAAGTCCTTCAGGCGTTGCCCGAGGCAGGTCGCCAGCTGTTCGGTCAACGCCGGCAGCCACGACGCGGGGAGTTCCTCGCAGCCGATCTCGAGCAGGAGTTCGCGATCCATCCGGTGGTCGATTCCTCTCCTGGCTGCCTACGCCCCGGCGACCGGCGCCTCGACGTCGGCCCCGGCGTAGGCCCGGGCAATCGCCACGGCCAGTTGACGGACGCGCAGGATGTACGCGGTCCGCTCGGTGACTCCGATGCCGCCGCTGGCATCGAGGGTGTTGAACAGGTGCGAGCACTTCAGGCAGTGCTCGAGCGCGGGCAGCACGAGCCCGTCGCCGATCAGCGCCTGCGACATCGCGTAATGCTTGTCGAACAGGTCGCGGTGGAACGCGGCAAACGCCTGGAGGCCCTGGCCGACCTGGCCGAATGCGTAGCGGGACTGCTCGACCTCGTCGCGGTGCCGGACCTCGCCGTACTTCACACCCGGCGCCCACTCCATGTCGTAGACGTTGGTGACCTTCTGGAGCACCATCGCCAGCCGCTCGAGGCCGTAGGTCAGTTCAGCGGCGATCGGCGACAGCTCGATGCCGCCGGCCTGCTGGAAGTAGGTGAACTGGGTGATCTCGAGGCCGTCGAACAGCACCTGCCAGCCGATCCCCCACGCGCCCAGCGTCGGCGACTCCCAGTTGTCCTCCTCGAAGCGGATGTCGTGGGCCCGGGTGTCGATGCCGCACGCTTCGAGGCTCTGGAGGTAGAGGTACTGCACCTCGTCGGGCGCCGGCTTCAGGATCACCTGGAACTGGTGGTGCTTGTAGAGACGATTGGGGTTCTCGCCGAAGCGGCCATCGGCCGGCCGCCGCGACGGCTGCACGTAGGCGACGTTCCAGTGCTGGGGGCCGAGCACCCGCAGGAAGGTCTCGGGATTCATCGTCCCGGCGCCGACCTCGAGGTCGAGCGGCTGCTGCAGGAGGCATCCCTGCGCGGCCCAGTACTGCGAGAGCTTGAAGATGAGGTCCTGAAATGTCACGGATTGATCTCTCGCAGCACGCGAGCCGCCCGCGGCTCGCGATCGAGGTGCCACACCAGCAGGAGCCTGTGCGCCGCCGCCAGGGCGTCCAGCGTCTCGGTCGATATCGTCATGTCGTCCAGTGCGCCCGGTGCCACCTGGCCGGCCGTGTCCAGGAACCGCACGGCGCCGGCCGGCAGGGCCAGTCCCTGCGCCGCGGTGCCGCACCGGCGGCACAGGAACCAGTGCGAGCGCGGCTCGAGCACCGCCCCGCCCCCGAGCGGCGCCCCGCACTGCGGGCAGGCCTGCGTCGAGGGATACACGCCCTGCAGCCGCAACAGCCAGTACTCGAAGTACCGGGCCAGCCGCACCGCGTCGCCGCCCCGCACGAGCGCATCGAGCACCGCGACCCCGAGCCGGTAGAGGCGCTCCTGCGGGTCGTTCTCCGGCGCCCATTCGTCGAGCAGCTCGGCGAAGTAACTGGCGTACGCACACGCCTCGCCGCCCACGGCCATCGGCGACCCGAGCACGTCGGCGTAGTCGAGCCGGACCAGGTCGCGGCCTTCACGCTCCTGGTAGGCCACACGCACCTGCGTGAACGGCTCGAGCGCCCCGCCGAACCGCTTGCGCGACCGCGCCCCGCCTCTGGCCACCCCGCGCTTCTTGCCGCGATCGCGGGTCAGCAGCACGACGATCCGATCGCTCTCACCGAGCGTGTACGTTCGCAGGACGAGCGCCTCGCCGGTGTGCAGCGGCATGCGGCCAGTCCGGTATTCTACCCCGCCGGCCGCAGATACCTCAGGAAAACGTGGCCCAGACCGAGGAAGGCGAAGAAGCCGAACACGTCGGTCAGCGTCGTGATGAACACCGAGGAGGCCAGCGCCGGGTCGATCTTCATCGCCCGCAGCCCGAGCGGCACCAGCGTGCCGGCCGTCGCCGCCACGAACATGTTGATGATCATCGCAAGCGCGAGGATCAGGCCCAGCCACGCGTCGCCCTGCACCACCCAGGCGGCCAGCGCCGCCACGACTCCGATGCCGACGCCGTTGCCGAGGCCGACCAGCGCCTCCTTCAACAAGGCTTTCCGGGTGTTGACGAAGGTCAGTTCCCCGAGCGCGATGCCGCGGACGATGACGGTCAGCGTCTGCGTGCCGGCGTTGCCGCCCATGCCCGCGACCACCGGCATGAAGACGGCGAGGGCCGTCGCCTGGCTGATCGTCTCCTCGAACGTCTTGACGACCGCCGCCGCCAGGAACGCCGTGACCAGGTTCACGTACAGCCAGGGCAGCCGCTTGCGCAACGAGCTCAGCGCCGGCGAGAAGGCGCTGTCGTCCGACGACACGCCGGCCAGCCGGTAGATGTCCTCGGTCGCCTCGTCCTTGATGACGTCGATCACGTCGTCCACCGTGATCACGCCGACCAGCTTGTTCTCGACGTCGACGACAGGAATCGCGAGCAGGTTGTAGGACGCCACCTGCCGCGCCACTTCCTCCTGATCGGTGTCCACCCTGACGCTCAGGACCTCGCCGCCGGCAATCCGCTTGAGCGGCGTCTCGGGCGCCACGAGCAGCAGGCGCCGCAGCGACGTGACGCCGACCAGGTGGGTCCGCTCGTCGATGGTGTACAGGTAGAACACCATCTCGACGTCGCGAGCCGCCTGCAGCTCGGTGATCGCCTCCCCCACCGTCAGCTCCTCGGAGAGGGCGAAGACGTTGGGGTTCATGATGCGCCCGGCGGTGTACTCCGGGTACTCGAGCAGGTTCTCGACCTCGGTGTCCTGCTTGCCGCGCATGAGGTCGAGGACGGTGCGCGACAGTTCGTCCGGCAGCGCCTCGATGATCGCGGCCGCGTCGTCGGACTCGAGCTCCTGCACGTAGCGGGCGATGTCCTCGGCCGAGCGCCCTTCGAGCAGGGGCGCCACGACGTCCGGCCCGAGCTCGCTCAGGGCCTCCATCGCATGCCGGGGACTGCGGTCGAGAAGGACGTCGAAGGCGGTCTGCCGCTCGCGATCGGGCAGTTCGCCGAGCACCGCGGCGAGGTCGGCCGGGTGCTGCTTCTGCAGCAGGTTGAGCAGATTCGCAGTCGCCCCGACGCGGATCAGCCGCTTCACGGAGGCGAGGACGACGTCGATCTTCCGCTGCGGCATGGGACGGTGGGAGCGCAAGGCGTGCCGTCACCGCGACGTCACGCGACATCTACATCCGGGTCAAGGTATCACGGGGCAGTTGGTAGGGGCGCCTCCCCGAGGCGCCCTGTCAGGCCCGCTCGGGGAGCGGGCCCTACCGACGTCTCTTCGGGAGCCCCAGGTCGTCGAGCGTGCGGTCGTTCTCGCGCCAGTCCTCCCGGACCTTCACGTGCAGATCCAGATAGACGCGCCGCTCGAAGAAGTCCTCGATCTGCTTGCGGGCCGCCGTGCCGATCGCCTTGATCATCTCGCCGCCGCGGCCGACGACGATCGGCTTCTGCGACGGTTCCTCGACGAGGATGCTGCAGTAGATCGCCAGCGGCCCGTCCCCGTCGTCCTCGGGCTCCTCGTACCGATCGACGACGACGGCGGTCGTGAACGGCAGTTCCGCCCGCGTGTGCGCCAGGACCTGCTCGCGCACCATCTCGGCGGCCAGCGATCGCGCCGACTGGTCGGTCAGGTAGTCGTCCGGATAGAGCGGCTCGCCTTCCGGCAGGTGCGACAGCAGCACCCGTTCGAGCACCTCGACGTTCTCGCCGGTGGCGGCCGACACCGGCACGACGTCGGCAAAGGCGTGCCGGCGGCTGAACCACTCGATCGCCGGCAGCAGGTCGTGCTTCTTCATCCGGTCGATCTTGTTCAGCACGAGGACGATCGGCTGCGAGATCTGCGGCAGCAGCCCGAGCAGGAAGTCGGTGCCGCGACCCGTCGTCTCCGACGCATCGATCACGAGCGCGACGACGTCGGCCTCGCGCGCCGCGCCAATCGCCGCGTCCACCATCCGCACGTTCATCCGGTGCATCGGGCGGTGTACGCCCGGCGTGTCCAGGTAGAGGATCTGCCCGTCGGGCAGGCTCTTGGCGCCGAGGATGCGCGTGCGCGTCGTCTGCGGCTTGTCGGACACGATCGCCAGATGCGCGCCGACCAGCCGGTTCAGCAGCGTCGACTTGCCGGCATTGGGCCGTCCGAGCAGCGAGACGAAACCCGATCGCATCCTACGCCTCTCCCTCGGCCGGCAGCCGCTTGACCCGCACCTTGAGGATGCGCCGGCGCTCCGCTTCGAGCACCTCGATGTCCAATCCGTCCTCGACGACGTGCTCGCCCACCGCCGGCACGCGCCCGACCCGGCTCATGAGGTACCCGCCGATCGTCTCGAACCCCTCGCGCTCGATCGTCACGCCCAGCCGCTCGGTCAATTCGTCGATGTCCACCTTGGCGCTGAACACCCAGGTGTCGTCGGGGGCTTCGACGATCGGCTCGGCCTCGACGTCGTACTCGTCGCGGATCTCGCCGACCAGTTCCTCGATCAGATCCTCGACGGTCACCAGGCCGGCCGTGCCGCCGTACTCGTCGACGACCAGCGCGGCCTGCGTCTGGCTGCGCTGGAACTCCTCGAGCAGCGCCGGCGCGCGCTTGGTTTCCGGCACGACGTGGGCGGGACGCACCAGCGGCGCGAACGACGCCGCATCGTCCTGCCCCGCGCCCTTGAGGAAGACGTCCTTCATGTGCACGAAGCCGACCACGTCGTCGAGGCTGTCGCGGAACACGAGCAGGCGCGAGTATTCGGACTCGCGCAGCCGGGCGCGCAGATCGCCGAGCGTCGCGCCGGCACGGATGCCGACGATATCGGGCCGCGGCGTCATCACCTCGCGCACCAGGCGATCCTGGAAGCCGACGAGCGACCGGAACAGTTCGCGCGCCTCGTCCTCGTCCTCACCGGCCGTGTCGGCCTCTTCCTGCGGCGCCGCCTGCGCCGCTTCCTCGGTCTCCTCGTCAGCGGCGTCGGGCCGCCGATCGGAGGTGCCGTTGACGCCCGCCATCACCCGCGTGAGCGGCGAGAACACGCGTGCGATCACCGCAAAGGACGGCAGCAGCGCCGACAGCACCTGCTGCGGGTTGGTGCGCACGAGGAACTGCGGCAGCAGCAGGAAGCACACCATCACGAACGCGATCATCGACACGAGGAAGAGCCACAGGCCGTGGTCCGACCGGCCCACCTTCAGGACATGGGCGAGCAGGACCGCGGCGACGACGGTGACGATGCCGAGCAGCACGCGGGCCGGGAAGAACAGCGCCGGCGGATCCTCGAGGTAGGCCCCCAGGAGGTCGCGCGAACCGGACGTGCTCTCCGCCATCATCCGCAGCGAGAACCGCATCAGCGCACTGAACGCGGCGAGGATGGTCCCGAGATAGATCGCGACGCAGGCGAGCAGGAAGACGAGCAGCGGAATCACGCCACGACCTCGCGCTCGATGAGACCGGCCGGCAGCCCGCCCTTGCGGCGGAGCCGGCGTTCGGCTCGCGCCATCCGCCCGCTGTCGGTCTCGTGGTCGTAGCCGAGCAGGTGCAGCAGGCCGTGCAGCGCCAGCACCTTGAGTTCGGTCCCGTAGGCGTGGCGCGCCTCGCGGGCCTGACGCGCGGCCACGCCTGTCGCGATCACGACGTCGCCGAGATGGCGAATGCGGCCGCGCACGCGCGGCGTCTCGTCGTCGGCGGGAAACGACAGGACGTCTGTCGCATGGTCCTTGCCGCGCCATTCACGATTGAGGCGCCGCATGGCCGCGTCGCCGACCAGAACGATCGTCACGGTGCCGCGCGCACGAGCCGGGGCGGTGGACGCCAGCCAGCGGGCCAGCCCCGGCGCGCGGGCCGGCCGGCCGTCGCGCGTGCAGACGGTGACGCCCAGATTCGCGGGGTCGGCGTCCATGTCAGGCCTGCGCGCCCGAGGGGCCGCCACGCCCGGCACTGCCGCCGGCGACCTTCTCGTCGTGGGCGGCGTACGCCTGGACGATGAGCTGCACGAGCTTGTGCCGCACCACGTCGCGATCGCTGAAGCGCACGATGGCGAGCCCGTCCACCTTGTCGAGGATGCGCAGCGCCTCGACGAGTCCGGACGGCCGGCCATACGGCAGATCGATCTGCGTGATGTCGCCGGTGACCACCGCCTTGCTCCCGAAGCCGAGGCGCGTCAGGAACATCTTCATCTGCTCGCTGGTCGTGTTCTGCGCCTCGTCGAGCACGACGAACGCGTCGCTGAGGGTCCGGCCACGCATGAACGCGAGCGGCGCCACTTCGATGGTGCCGCGCTCGAGCAGCCGCTCGACCTTGTCGGCCTCGAGCATGTCGTAGAGCGCGTCGTAGAGCGGCCGCAGGTACGGGTTCACCTTCTCCTGCAGGTCGCCCGGCAGGAACCCGAGCTTCTCCCCTGCCTCGACGGCCGGCCGGGTGAGCACGATGCGGCTCACTTTCTTGGCCAGCAGCGCCGACACCGCCTGCGCCATCGCGAGATACGTCTTGCCGGTGCCGGCCGGACCGACGCCGAAGACGATGTCGTGCTTGTCGATCGCCTCGAGATACTGCCGCTGCGTCGGGGTCTTGGGGACGATCTGCCGCTTGGCCGAGGCGCGGACACTGCCCTTGAGGAAATGATCGCGCAGGTCGAGCTCGGGATGCTCGGCAGCCAGCCGCATCGCGTCCTTCACCTCGCCCTTCGCGAAGCGGTAGCCGTCGCGCAGCAGCGCGCCGAACTGTCCGACGAAGGCCTCGACCCGATCGGCGCGATCGTTGGACCCTTCGACCACGAGTTCATGGCCGCTCGTGCGAACGGTCACGCCGAAGAGGTCTTCGAGCCGGCGGAGGTTGTCGTCGTAGGCGCCGAAGAGGACGTCGACGCCCTCGTCGGGAACAGGGATGGAACGGGGGGCCGAGGAAGCGATAGCTGACGCTAGCATGCCGCCCGCACTCAGGCAAGCGGCCGCAGGTGGAGTTCCTTCATCTGGCGCGCGTCCACCGTGGACGGCGCGTCGGACATCAGATCGACGGCCGCCGCCGTCTTCGGGAACGCCATCACGTCGCGGATCGACGGCTCGCCGGCGAGAATCGCGACGATCCGGTCCAGTCCGAACGCAATTCCGCCGTGCGGCGGCGTGCCGAACTCGAGCGCGTCGATGAAGAAGCCGAAGCGCAGCTTTGCATCCTCGTCCGAGATGCCGAGCAGGCGGAACATCTGCCGCTGCATCTCCGGATCGTGGATACGGATGCTGCCGCCGGCGATCTCGCTGCCGTTGAGCACCAGGTCGTACGCCTTGGCGCTCACCTCGCCCGGGGCCTCGGCGAGCCGCGGCAGGTCGGCGTCGGCCGGCGCCGTGAACGGGTGGTGCATCGCCACCCAACGCTGGTCGCCCTCGTCCCACTCGAGCAGCGGGAAGTCGACGACCCAGAGGAACTCGAACCTCCCGGCGTCGATCAGGCTGAAGCGCTTCGCGAGCGACAGGCGCAGCGCGCCCAGCAGCTTGGACACATGCGCCTCGGGGCCAGCCGTCATCAGGAGCAGGCCGTCCGTGCCGGCGCCCGAGACCTCGAGCGCGCGGGTCAGCGCTTCCTCGCCGAGCGCCTTGGCCGAGGTGGCCAGCCCCTTCTCGGTCTGCCGGGCCCAGAGCAGCCCGCCGGCGCCCATCTCGATCGCTTCGGCGACGATCTTGTCGACCTCGGCCCGCGAGATCTTCGCGCCGCCGGGGACGACGAGGCCGCGCAGGACGCCGCCGCCGGCCAGCGCCTCGCGGACCGGGCCGAACGCCGTGCCCGCGAACACCGCGCCGAGGTCCTGGATCTCCATGCCGAAACGGAGGTCCGGCTTGTCGGATCCGTACCGCGCCATCGCCTCCGAGTACGGCATCTGCCGGAAGGGCGTCGGCACTTCGACGCCGCCGGCGGCGAAGACCTCGGCGACCGCGCCCTCGATCAGCGAGAACACGAGTTGCTGCGACGCGAACGAGATCTCGACGTCGACCTGCGTGAACTCGGGCTGGCGGTCGGCCCGCAGGTCCTCGTCGCGGAAGCACTTGACGATCTGGAAGTAGCGGTCGAGGCCGCCGATCATCAGGATCTGCTTGAACAGCTGCGGCGACTGCGGCAGCGCGAAGAACTCGCCCGGATGGACGCGGCTCGGCACGAGGTAGTCGCGAGCGCCCTCGGGCGTGCTCTTGGTGAGGATCGGCGTCTCGATCTCGAGGAAGCCGTGCGCGTCGAAGTACCGGCGGAAGGCCATCGCGATGCGGTGGCGCAGCATCAGGTTCTTCTGCATGCGCTGGCGCCGCAGATCCAGGTACCGGTACCGCAGGCGGGTGTCCTCGGCGACGAAGCCCTCGTCGGCGATGCCGAACGGCGGCCGGCGGGCGTCGTTCAGCACGCGCAGCTCGCCGATCCGCACCTCCACCTGCCCCGTCTCGAGCTTGTCGTTGACGGTCTCGGCGGCGCGCGGCGCGACCGTGCCCAGCATCGCCACGACCATCTCGGTCTTGAGCTTCTTGGCCTGGCCGAGCAGCGGCTCGCTCTCGGTCACCACCTGCGTCACGCCGTAGCGATCGCGGATGTCCAGGAAGATGACCGCGCCCATGTCGCGGACGCGGTGCACCCAGCCGAGGAGCACGACCTCCTGCCCGACGTGTTCGGGGCGGAGTTGGCCGCAGGTGTGGGTTCTGTAGAGGTCGCCGAGTAAGTCCATGTTCATCGGGTTCCGGGTACCGGGTACAGGGTACCGGGTCATTTCGTAGCGGCCGGACTCGTCCGGCCGGACCAGCCCGGGTCATTTCGTAGCGGAACCGCCCGACAAGTCGGGCGGCTACGTATTGAGAACGGGGTTGAGCAACGCCTGCAACCGGGTGGCGGCGTCGGCGCGCGGGAGCCGCTGCTGCTCGCCGGTCCGCAGGTCCTTCACCGTGATCTCCCCCGCCGCCCGCTCATCGTCTCCCTCGATCACGACCAGCGGCACGCCGGTGCCCGCGGCGTACTTGAACTGCTTGCCCAGCTTGTCGGCGTCCGGATAGACCTCGACACGCAAGCCGCTGCGGCGAAGGTCGTGGGCCAGCGCCAGGGCCTCGACCGCCGCGGCGGCGTTCCATTGCGCGACGAGCACGTCGGCGGCGGTTGCCGCGATGTGGGCCGGGAACATGTCGCGCTCGCTCATCACCACGAGGATGCGTTCGAGGCCGAGCGAGAAGCCGGCCGCCGGCACCGGCTGCCCGAGGAACATGCCGACGAGACCGTCGTACCGGCCGCCGCCGCCGAGGCTGCCCGACAGGTCGGGCACCGTCATCTCCATGATGCACCCGGTGTAATACGACAGTCCGCGCGCCAGGCTCAGATCGACGCGCACCTGCCCGTGGGCCGGTGTGCGGGCCCCCAGCGCCAGCACCCGCCGCATCGTCGCGATGCCGGCGCTGGCGGCCTCGTGGCTGCCGACGAACGCCTCGACCCGATCGAGGGCGGTCTCGTTGTCCTCGGCGACGGCCGACGAGATCGCCATCGAGCCGAGGATGCCGAGCACCGTGTCGGCCGTGTCGGGCGAGAGGCCGCGCGCCTCGTACTCCTTCTTCACGCCGTCGAGCCCGATCTTGTCGAGCTTGTCGAGCGCGACGAGCGCGTCGCCGTGCCTGGCGGCCGGTACCCCGGCGACGTCGAGCACTCCGGTGAGCACGGCGCGGTGGTTCAGACGCAGGACCGCGTCGGTGAAGCCGAGCGCCTGCATCGCCTCGCAGGCGGCGGCGCACAGTTCGGCCTCGACGACCGGCGAGGTCGAGCCGGTGACGTCCACGTCGCACTGGTAGAACTCGCGGAAGCGTCCCCGGGCCGGCCGATCGGCCCGCCACACCGGCTGGATCTGATAGCGCTTGAAGTACTTGGGCAGCGTGGCGCGGTGTTCGGCGACAACCCGCGACAGCGGCACGGTGAGGTCGTAGCGCAGCGCCAGATCGGCCTGGCCGCTGGCTTCGTGCTCACCGCGCTTCAGGATCTTGAAGATGAGCTGGTTGCCCTCGTCGCCGTACTTGCCGAGGAGCGTCTCGATGTTCTCGACCGCCGGGGTTTCCAGCGGCTCGAACCCATAGCGCTCATAGACGCGGCGAATCACGCCGATGACGTACGTCCGCCGACGAACGTCGGCGGGGAGGAAGTCCCGCATCCCCCGGGCAGGTGCCGTCGAAGCCCTGTCGTGCAGCGGCTCAGCCGCCAACCTCGCCGCCCGCCTCGCCGGCCGGCGCGGCGGCCTGGGCGGGTGGGTCGTCCATGTAATCGAGCCGGTATCCGACGTACCGCTCTGCGTAGTCGAGGATGGACGCCACCTCGTCGTCCGTCAGAGGGCGGCGGACCTTGCCGGGGCTGCCCATCACGAGCGAACGGGCCGGAATCACCGCGCCTTCGGTCACGAGCGTCCCGGCCGCGACAATCGAGTCGCTGCCGATCACCGCGCCGTTGAGGATGATGGCGCCCATACCGATCAGGCAGCGGTCCTCGATCGTGCAGCCGTGAATCACCGCCCCGTGGCCGATCGTGACCTCGTCGCCAATCGTCGTCGGATGGGTGCCGCGCATCACGTGGACGATGGTGCCGTCCTGGATGTTGGTGCGGGTGCCGATGCGGATGTGGTGGACGTCGCCGCGCACGACGCACTGCATCCAGATGCTGGACGCCGGTCCGATGGTCACGTGGCCGATGACCTGGGCGCTCTGGTCCACGAAGACCGTCGCGTCGAGCTGAGGCCACTGGCCGCGGTACGGACGAAGCATCGACTGGGGATTATACGGGTTCCGTTGGTGGGGACCGTTGGTAGGGACGCGCCGCCGGCGCGTCCGACGCCGGACGGCCCGGCGGGCCGCCCCACCTAACAGCACCCTTGCATGCGCGGCGCGCATGCGATAAATCTGCTGCATGTTTGCCTAACGAATATAACTTTGACTTTGGATCGACCAGCGCGCAGTATGGGCAGGCATGGTGGTGGCCTACCAGGGCGAACCGGGAGCGTACAGCGAGGCGGCGGCGCAACGACACGCGCCCGACGCCACGATGCACCCCTGTCCGAGCTTCGAGGACGTCTTCCGCGCCGTCGAGGGCGGTACCGCCGCACTCGGGGTCCTGCCGATCGAGAACTCGATCGGCGGCACCATCCACCGCAATTACGACCTCCTCCTCGAACACGCCCTGCACATCGTCGGCGACCTCGAATTGAAGGTCGTGCACAGCCTGATCGCCCTCCCCGGCTCGTCGATCGACCAGATCCGCCAGATCTACTCGCACCCGCAGGCGCTCGCGCAGTGCGACCGCTATCTGCGCAGCCTGCCCGGCGTCGAGGTCGTGGCGACCTACGACACGGCCGGCAGCGCCAAGTTGATCAAGGACAAGCAGCTGGCCGGCGCGGCCGCGATTGCCTCCGAGCGGGCCGCGACGGTGTTCGGGCTGCAGGTGCTCGAGTCGGGCATCCAGGACTTCGCCGACAACATCACGCGCTTCATCGTCGTGGCGCCTCGCCCGGTCGGCACCGGCACGGCGACCAACAAGACGACGGTCGTGTTCACGCTGGCCAACGAGCCGGGCGCGCTGTTCAAGGCGCTCAGCGTCTTCGCGCTGCGCGGCATCGACCTCACGAAGCTCGAATCGCGTCCGATCCAGGGGCGCCCCTGGGAATACCTGTTCTACGTCGATCTCGCTGTCGGCGCGCGGGAGGCCCGCTGCGAGCGGGCCCTGGCGCACCTCGGCGAGTTCGCCCCCATGCTGCGCAATCTCGGGTCGTATGCCTCCACGCTGCTGCCCCGTGCGACAGCCGCGGCCGCGCCTGCCGTCGCCGCAGGAGACCTGGCATGACCGACCTCGACAAGCACAAGAGTGCAGCCCTCACGGTGGGACCCAACCGGGCCCCGGCCCGGGCGATGCTGAAGGCCTGCGGGTTCAGCGACGACGATCTCGCCAAGCCGCTGGTCGGCGTGGCGAACACCTGGACCGAGATCGGCCCCTGCAACTTCCATCTGCGCCGGCTCGCCGAGCACGTCAAGGACGGCGTCCGCGCCGCCGGCGGCACGCCGATGGAGTTCAACACGATCGCCGTGTCGGACGGCATCACGATGGGCGCCGAGGGCATGCGCGCCTCGCTCGTGAGCCGCGAGGTGATCGCCGACTCGATCGAGCTCGTGACCTTCGGGCACCATCTCGACGCCGTCGTCATGCTGTGCGGCTGCGACAAGACGATCCCCGGCACGATCATGGCGCTGGCGCGCCTGAACATCCCGGGCGTGATCTTCTACGGCGGCTCGATCGCGCCGGGCACCTGGCAAGGCCGCGACGTCACCATCCAGGACGTGTTCGAGGCGGTTGGCGCGCAGGCGGCAGGCCGCATCACGCTGGTCGAACTGAAGGACCTCGAGGACAAGGCCTGTCCCGGCGCCGGTGCCTGCGGCGGCCAGTTCACCGCCAACACGATGGCGATGGTCGCCGAGTTCCTCGGCATCGCCCCGATGGGCAGCGTCAGCATTCCGGCGACGCTGCCGGCCAAGGAGGCCGCCGCCCAGCAGGCGGGCCGGCTGGCGATGGACCTGCTGGCGCGCGGCGTCCGTCCCCGCGACCTGATCACGCGCACCGCGCTCGACAACGCGATCGCCGGCGTGGTCGCCACCGGTGGCAGCACCAATGCGGTGATGCACCTGATCGCCATCGCCAACGAAGCGGGCGTGGCGCTGACGATCGACGACTTCAACGCGATCAACGACCGCACGCCGCTGCTGGCCGACCTCAAACCGGGCGGCCGCTACGTGGCGGCCGATCTGCACGCCGCCGGCGGCACCGGCGTGGTCTGCCAGCGGCTGGTGAGGGCCGGCCTGCTGGACGGCTCGGCGCCGACGGTCACCGGCCGGACGATTGGCGAGGAAGCCGCCGCTGTCGTCGAGACGGCCGGCCAGGACGTCGTGCGTCCGTTCGAGACGCCGCTCAAGCCGACCGGCGGGCTGCTCGTGCTCAAGGGCAACATCGCGCCCGCGGGCTGCGTGGTGAAGGTCGCCGGATCGTCGCTCGGGGGACACAGCGGCCCGGCGCGCGTCTTCGAGAGCGAGGAACTCGCCTTCGCCGCCGTGCAGGCCGGACGGATCCAGGCTGGCGACGTCGTCGTCATCCGCCACGAAGGCCCCAAGGGCGGGCCCGGCATGCGCGAGATGCTGGGCGTGACCGCCGCGATCATGGGCGCCGGTCTCGGCGAGTCGGTCGCCCTGCTCACCGACGGCCGCTTCTCCGGTGCGACGCGCGGGCTGATGGCCGGGCACGTCGCGCCCGAGGCGGTGGCCGGCGGCCCGATCGCCGCGATCCGCGACGGCGATGTCGTGACCTTCGACCTGCGCAACCGCCGGCTCGAGATGGCGGTGAGCGACGACGAGATTGCCCGCCGCCTCGCCGGCTACGTCGCGCCGGCGCCCCGTTACACGACCGGCGTCATGGCCAAGTACGCCAGCCTGGTCTCGTCGGCGTCCGAGGGTGCGATCACGCGCCCCGCCGCCACCCTGTTCAACGTCGCGCGCGAGCGCGAGGAAACGCTCACGTAGGCTGCAGGCTTCAGGCTGCAGCCTACCTGGAAGAAGCACGCATATGAAGAAGACCGGAGCCCAAATCCTGTGGGAGAGCCTGGTGCGCGAAGGCGTCACCTGCGTGTTCGGTTACCCGGGCGGAGCGATCCTGCCGGCGTACGACGCGATGCTCGACTACCCGATCCGCCACATCCTGGTGCGCCATGAACAGGGCGCCACGCACATGGCCGACGGCTTTGCGCGGGCGACCGGCCAGGTCGGCGTCGCGATCGCGACCAGCGGCCCCGGCGCCACGAACATGGTCACCGGCATCGCCACCGCGATGATGGACTCGGTGCCCATCGTCTGCATCACCGGCCAGGTGGGCAGCAAGGCGATCGGCTCCGATGCGTTCCAGGAGACCGACATCACCGGCATCACGCTGCCGATCACGAAGCACAACTACCTGGTGACGCGGCCCGAGGACGTGGCGCGCGTCGTGCGCGAGGCGTTCTACATCGCGCGGTCCGGGCGCCCCGGCCCGGTGCTGATCGACATCACCAAGGATTGCCAGCAGTCCTCGTGCGAGTTCGAGTGGCCCGAGGAGCCGACGCTGCGCGGCTACCGGCCGTCGCACACGCCGAGCACGCGCGAGGTCGAGCAGGCGCTCGAGCTGATTCACTCGGCCAAGCGGCCGCTGATCCTGGCCGGCCGCGGCATCCAGCTGTCCAACGCACGCGAGGCGGTGCTGAAGTTCGCCGAGCAGGCGAACGTGCCGATCGCGATGACGCTGCTCGGCCTCGGCGCCATCCCGGCGAGCCATCCGCTGAACCTCGGGATGATGGGCATGCACGGCGAAGCCTGGGTCAACACCGCTATCCAGGAAGCCGACCTGCTGCTCGCCTTCGGCATGCGGTTCGACGACCGTGTCACCGGCAACGTCAAGACGTATGCGCCCAACGCCAAGAAGATCCACATCGACATCGACCCGGCCGAACTGAACAAGAACGTCCGCGTCGACGTCGGGCTGATCGGCGATCTGCGCGAGACGCTCGAGGGCCTGCAGCCGCAGATCGAATCGCGCGACCGCAGCGACTGGCTCGCCTACATCGGCATGCTGAAGGGCGATTCCGCCGTTCGCGACATCCAGAACCTGCCCGACAACGGCCACCTCTACGCCGCCCACGTCATCAACGACCTGTGGCGCGAGACCAAGGACCGCGAGACGATCGTCGTCACCGACGTCGGCCAGCACCAGATGTGGGAAGCGCAGTACTACAAGCACGAGGAGCCGCGTTCGCTGATCACGTCGGGCGGCCTCGGCACGATGGGCTTCGCGCTGCCGGCGGCGATTGGCGCCAAGGTCGCGCGGCCCGACGCCGAGGTGTGGGTGGTGGTCGGCGACGGCGGCTTCCAGATGACGATGTGCGAACTGGCGACAATCGCGCAGGAAGGCATCGACATCAACATCGCGATCATCAACAACGGCTTCCTCGGCATGGTGCGCCAGTGGCAGGAGTTCTTCTACGAGCGCCGCTACGCCGCCACGCCGCTGGTCAACCCCGACTTCGTCAAGCTGACCGAGGCGTTCGGGCTCAAGGCCACGCAGGTGACGACGCGGGCCGGCGTGGTGCCGGCGGTGCGCGAGGCGCGCCAGCACCACGGGACGGTGCTGATCGACTTCCGCGTCGAGCAGGAGGACTCGGTCTACCCGATGGTGCCGGCCGGCAACGACCTCCACCACATGATCCGGCGCCCCAGCGCCATTGTCGAAACGGGAGCGGACGCATGAATACCTTCGTGGTGCTCGTCGAAGACCACCCCGGCGTCCTGACCCGCGTCAGCGGGCTGATTCGCCGCCGCGGCTTCAACATCGATTCGATCACGGTCGGCCACACCGAGACGGCCGGCGTGTCGCGGATGACGATCGCGGTGGAGGCCGACGAGTTCGGCGCCCGCCGCATCGAGGCGAACCTCTACAAGCTGCTCGAGGTGCTGCGCGTCGACAACGTCACGCGCCAGCCGTCGATCTTCCGCGAGCTCGCCATCCTGAAGGTGAAGACGACGCCGGAGACGCGCGCGCAGATCTTCCAGCTGGCGCCGATCTACCGCGCCCGGATCATCGACGTGTCGCCCGAGTCGCTGGCGATCGAGATCACCGGCAACCAGGACAAGGTCCAGAGCCTGATCGACGTGCTCGAACCGTACGGCATCCTCGAGATGGCCCGCACCGGCCGTCTGGCGATGCTGCGCGGCACCGGCACCGCGAGCAAGCCGCCCGATGTCGGGCAGGACTTCAGCGCGGCGCAGGCCGAGGACGAAGTCCTGTCGCATTCGGTGTAGACGTTCACGACGGCCGGCTGTGACAGCCGGCCCTACCTCTCCCAGGCTGCGGGCTACGGGCTGCAGGCTGAAGCCGCTGTTCAACGAAGGCCGACGGCCCACTGCCGACGGCCGTCTTTCCCCAGATCACGATGGCCGCACACATCTACTACGACAACGACGCCGACCTCTCCCTCATCCAGGCCAGGAAGGTCGCCATCATCGGCTACGGTTCGCAGGGCCACGCCCACGCACTCAACCTGAAGGACAGCGGCGTGGACGTCCGCATCGGCCTGCGCACCGGCAGCACGTCGGCGGCCAAGGCGCAGGCGGCCGGCGTGCGCGTCGTCAGCGTGGCCGACGCGGCCAAGGAAGCCGACGTCATCATGCTGCTGGCGCCGGACACCGTGCAGCCGAGCGTCTACACGAAGGACATCCTGCCGAACCTCACCGCCGGCAAGATGCTGATGTTCGCCCACGGCTTCAACATCCGCTACGGCACCATCGTGCCGCCGGCCGACGTCGACGTGACGATGGTGGCGCCGAAGGCCCCCGGCCACCGCGTCCGCGAGGTGTTCGAGGAGGGCGGCGGTGTGCCCGGCCTCATCGCGATCCACCAGGACACGACCGGCGGCGCCCGCGCGCTGACGATGTCCTACGCGCGCGGCATCGGCGTCACCCGCGCCGGGGTCATCGAGACGACGTTCACCGAAGAGACCGAGACCGACCTGTTCGGGGAGCAGGCCGTACTGTGCGGCGGCACCGCGGAACTCGTGAAGGCGGGCTTCGAGACGCTGGTCGAGGCCGGGTATCAGCCGGAGATCGCCTACTTCGAATGCCTCCACGAGCTCAAGCTGATCGTCGACCTGATGTACCGCGGCGGCCTCAACTACATGCGCTACTCGGTCAGCGACACCGCCGAGGCCGGTGACTACTACACCGGGCCGCGCATCGTGACCGCCGAGACCCGCAAGGCGATGAAGCAGGTGCTGGCCGAGATCCAGGACGGCACGTTCGCGAAGAAGTGGATCGCCGAGAACGAGACGGGCCGCCCGTGGTTCAACAAGGTGCGGGCCGACGAGCAGACCCAGACGCTCGAAGAGGTCGGCGCGAAGCTCCGCTCGATGATGCCGTTCCTCAACCCGGTGACCCACAAGCCGCAGGAACAGAACGCGCCGGTCAACGCGTAGACACATCGTCGGGAACCGGGTACCGGGTGCCGGGTACCGGGTACGAAGGTAGGGGCGCCTCTCTGAGGCGCCCCTGTTCATCGTCATTTGGTCGCGGACTACAATGCGCTTCTCCCCGGAGCGCACCATGACCGTCCATCACCTGATCACGCCGTCCGCCCGGACGACAGCCTTCGTCCTCGCGACGTCCCTGTTCGCCGCCGCACCGGCCGGACACGCGCAGACACCGAACGCAGCGCCGCGCGTCCCGACCGTCGACGAACTGATCGACCTCGGGTCGGTCGGCGCCCCGACCATCTCTCCCGATGGACGATGGGTGGCCTACGAGGAGTCCTTCACCGACTGGGACCGCGACGCGTTCGTCACGCAGTTGATGGTCGCCGACACGAAGAGCGGCGCGGTCGTCCAGCTCACCCGCGGCAAGACGTCGGTCGGTGACCTCGAGTGGTCGCCCGACAGCAAGTGGGTGACGTTCCTGCGCAGCGTCGACGACAAGTCGCAGATTCACGCCATCAGGCCAGACGGCGGCGAGCCGCTCGTGCTGACCAGGCACGACGCCTCGATCGCCAACCACGAGTGGGCCGCCGACGGCGCGACCGTCGTCTACAGCGCGCCCGAGGGCGACGACCCGCTGAAGGCGCGCAAGGAGGCGTACGGCGACTTCACCGTCGTGCGCCGCGACTACCGGTACAACCAGCTCTGGACGCTGGCCATCGCCGACGCGATGCAGGCGCCGTCGAAGGGCCGGCAGCGCACGCGCGGCACCGAGCGCCACGTGCAGGCCTTCGACGTCTCGCCCGACCACACGCGCGTCGCCTTCGGTGCGTCGCGCACACCTGATCTCGTCGACGGCAACACCGGCGATGTCTTCGTGCTCGAACTGGCGAACGATCACGTGCGCCCGCTCGTGACGCAGGCCGGGCCCGACGGCAACCCGCGCTGGTCGCCCGACGGCGCGCACGTCGCCTTCAACTCCGCGATGAGTGAGCCACGCTTCTTCCACGCCAATGGCCGCGTCGCCATCGTCGAGGCGACGGGCGGCACGCCGCGCGCCGTCACGGCCTCGCTCGACGAGGACGCGCAACTGGTGGCGTGGAACGCGACCGGGCTGTACGTGTCGGCCTTGCAGAAGACGGCCTCGCACCTGTTCCGCGTCGATCCCGCCGCGGGCACGCTGACCCGCGTGTCCGCGCCCGATCCGTTGATGATGCAGGGAGCGTCGTTTGCCGCCGACGGCACGACGCTCGCGTACGTGGCCGGGTCGGCAGCCACGCTTCCCGAGGTGTTCGTCACGAGCGTTGCGCCGTTCTCGCCGCGCACACTGACGACGCGCTCGACGCGCCTGCAGACCTGGACGCTCGCCACACGCGAAGTGATCACCTGGAAGAGCCAGGACGGCGAGACCATCGAAGGCGTGCTGATCAAGCCGCGCGACTACGACGCGTCGAAGAAGTACCCGCTGCTCTGCATCATCCACGGCGGTCCGACGGGCATCGATCGCCCGCAGGCGATCGACGGCCGCTACTACCCTGCCGATCTCTGGGCGGCGCGCGGCGCGCTGCTGCTGAAGGTCAACTACCGCGGCAGTGCCGGCTACGGCCAGCGGTTCCGTCAGCTCAACGTCCGCAACCTCGGCGTCGGCGATGCATGGGACGTGCTGTCCGGCGTCGACGCGCTCGTCGCCAGGGGGATGGTCGATCCCGCCCGCGTCGGCTGCATGGGCTGGAGCCAGGGCGGCTACATCTCGGCGTTCCTCACGACGTCGACGACGCGGTTCAAGGCGATCTCGGTCGGCGCCGGCATCTCGAACTGGGCCACCTACTACTACAACACCGACATCACGCCGTTCACGATCCAGTACCTGGACGCCGATCCTGCCAAGGATCCCGAGATCTACAAGAAGACCTCGCCGATGTCGTACGTGATGGGCGCCAGGACGCCGACGCTGATCCAGCACGGTGAGTTCGACCGACGTGTGCCGATTGCCAACGGCTACGAGCTGCGCCAGGGCCTCCAGGATCGCGGCGTGCCGGTCGAGATGATCGTCTACAAGGGGTTCGGGCACGGCATCACCAAACCGAAGGCGATGCGGGCCGTGATGCAGCACAACCTGCAGTGGTTCAATCACCACATCTTCGGCGACCCGGCCCCGGATTTCACGGCGGCGCCGCCGTCACAGAAGCCGGCGACCACCACCGCGACGCAACCGTAGAATGCTGTTCGTAGCCGCGGGACTTGTCCCGCGGTAGCGACGTTGGCTGCATCACCATGGCCGGGCTGGGACCCGCCTTCGCCGTCCGGCTTCGGCGCGCCCGGCAGCCGGCCCTACCTGTACGCCGCGGTGCGGCCCATGGGGCGTAGGCGGTAGACCGTAGGCCGTAGGCTGCCTATTTCATCCGCAGCTGCGTGAGCAGGTCGCGGGCGGCGTCGACCGCCGGGCCGCCGAGCGCGATCGCGTCGTCCACCCGCGCGCGCGTCAGGTCTGGCTTACCGATGTTGGCGTAGGCGACGGCGGCGTTGTAGCGGGCCCAGGCCAGCTGGTGGCGGTGGTCGCGCAGCGCCTGCTCGCGCCGGGCCACGAGCGCCGCCTTCGCCTCGTCTGGCAGGCGCGCCTCGCGGGCGTCGGCGATCCGTTGCTCGAACGTCGGCGTGCGCGCCTCGTGACACGTGTAGGCTTCGTCGAACCCGTCGCTGGCGCGGTCCCAGACGCGCTGCACCAGTTGCAGCGCGGCGCGATCGAAATGGGCTTCGCAGTGCCGCGACTCGAGCGCCACCGCGGAATCGAAGTCGCGCTGCGCGTCGTCCATGCGCGACTGACGGAAGGCGATGACGCCGCCCAGGTAGTCGACGTCGGCGTTGACCATCAGCCGGCGCGCGCGATCGACCTCGGCGCGCGCCTCGTCGAGGCGCCGCAGGTTGAAGAGGTTCCAGGCCTTCCAGTAGTGCGCCTCGCCGATGTACCAGGTGCCGAGCTGCAGCATGTGGTCGGCGTCGGCGATGGCAGCCTCGTGCCGCCCCATGAACCCGAGGCTCTTCAGGCGTCCGAGCCTCGCCTCGCGATGGTCGGGGAGGCGGGCCAGCAGCGCGTCGTAGAGCGTGGTGGCCAGCGCGAAGTCCTCCATCCGCTGGCGGACGTCGCCGCGCATCGCCAGTGCCGGCACGAGCGTCGGGAACTCTTCGAGCACCGCGGCGAAGATCTCGTCGGCCGAGACGAGCCGGCCGCGGCCCACTTCCGCCTCGCCGGTCACCGCCCCTGCCTCGAGGTAGCGCGGGTGGCCGGCGACAAACGCCGCCCAGTCGTCCAGCGACGATCGCAACAGCGTGAGGCGCATGAACGAGAGCACCGCATCGTCTGGATGCCGGGAACGCCACAGATCACGATCGAGCCCCGGTGTCGGGCCGGACGGGAGGCGGTCGCCCGAGTCCAGGGCGACGATCGGATTGCCCGCGATCAGCGCGAGGAGCAGCGCTGCGGCCCAGGGATCCTCGTCGGCACGCGCCTCGAGCGATCGTCGTCGCTCGCGCAGGCGCGCGAGGGCCTCGTCGCGCGGCGACCCTACGTGCTCGAGTGGCAGGACACCGCGCCGCCAGGGGATGGCGGCGAGCACATCGGCAGGGCTGCCTGGTCCAGACCCGTCGCCGGCGAGTGCGACGTCGGCGGCCGCCGCACCGGCCGAGAGCCGGGCAGGCGCGTCCTGATAGCTGCCCGGGTAGAGACCGATCAGACGCTCGCGGATGGCCAGATGCACCGCGGTGCGATAGGCGCGTGCCGCAACGGCCGGATCAGGTTGCTCGGCCAACCGCGCCTCGTACGTCGCGAGCGCCGCCGTCAGACACCGGTAGCAGCCCTCGGTCTCCTCGTCGCCGGCTGCGGCCAGACGCGCTGGCCATGGATCGACGGCGCGCGGCGCGCGGCTGGCGCATCCCGACAACGTCGCGAGGAGCGCGAGCAGGACGGCGACCGCCCCAGCTCCCGTCCCGGCTCTTGGCCCAGTCCGCGGCCCGGCGCATACGCCCGGCCGCCGTGCGCGTCCTGGCTCGCCTCCAGTCATGCCGCGATTGTGCGCCTACTTCAGCGTGAAACTGACGGTCACGGTGACGATGACCGGCACCGGCTCGCCGTTGAGCAGCGTCGGCGTGTAGCGCCACTGGCGCACCGACTCGACGGCGGCGTGATCGAGCAGCGGAATGCTCTGCACGATGTTGGTGTCGGTCACCGACCCGTCGGTACCGACGGTGCACTCGATGATGACCACACCCTGCACTTGCGCCTCGATGGCAGCGGCGGGATAGACGGCCTTCACGTCGTACACCTTGCGCGGCGGCGGGATGGACCCGCCCGCGCGCAGGATCTTCGGCGACAGTCCATCGAGCACCAGGGAGCCGCGTACCGCCTTGGCGGCCACGAGCAGCGCGGCGTCGCCGACGACGACGTCGGTCGTGATCAGCATCGGCGCCTGCAGCGGCGCTTCGAACTCCCACTGACGCACCGCGTCGAGCACGGCGGCATGCGCCTCCGGTGGCGCGACGACGCCCGCACGGGCCGAGGTCGTATACAGGGTGCGAACCTCGGCGACGCGGCCGGCTGCATCGACGACCGCGTTGACGCGCATGCTGAACGCGCTGCCGGCCGGCGGTGTCCAGGCGGGCGCCACCGCACGCACGCGCCGCGGCGCCGGCACGTCGAGCGACGGCCGCACGGCGGTCTGTTCGAGGGAGCCGGCTTGTCCGGATGCGTCCTGCACGTCGCGCATCGGCGACACGTCGAGCGGCGCCACGTGCGCCATCACGCCAGTCAAGGTCCCGAGCACCACCACCATCGCGCCGGTCACCAGCGCGCCCCGCCATCGAGACATGGATTCCTCCTTGCACATGAGCGCCACGCGGCGCACCAGGACGTGCCGGCGACCGCCGGCGTGCAGCGTCGACGCCGCGGCGGACGGCTGCAGGCTGCACCAGACCAGTGCGTCGACGTAATCGCGCATGCCGCCGGCCCGCCGCACCACTTCCGCATCGACCGCCTGCTCGCGGGCCAGCCGCAGCCGCGCCAGCGCCCACCACACGGCCGGCTGCCACCACCAGATGGCCCGCCACACCTCGTCACCCCACGTCCGGTGGACGTCGCCACGCGCGACGTGCAGGAGCTCGTGGAGGTAGACGCTGCGCCGCTGCTCGTAGGGCTGCTGCCGCAGCGCCGGTGGCACGAGGACGAGGACCGGCGCCCAGCCGACGGCGCACGGGCCAATCCCGGCGACTTCCCGCACCTCGTACCGCAGACCCACGCCGGCGAGACGCTCCGCGTCCGCCAGCGCCTCGTCGACGACGGGCACGCCGGTGGCCACGACGCGGCGCAGACGACGGGCCCCCGCCAGCAGCCAGCCGACGCGCGCCAGCCCGCCGGTGACCCAACCGGTCAGCAAGAGCGCACCGATCGGAAGGACGAGCGACGGCGCCGCCGGAGCCAGGGCTGCGGCCGTCGACTCGACGAACGAACTGACCACGGCGCGTCCTGCCGGCGCATCCGGCACGAGAGCGATGCCCACCGGCAACAGCACGACCGAGCCGGCGACAACGCCCCACCACGAGGCAAGCCAGCCAGGGTTGGTCAGGCGGAAGAGCCGCGGCAGCGCCAGTGCGACGAGGCCGGCGGCCGTGCTCTGGACGAGCCACAGGAGGACGGTGGTCAGCATCGGCATCTCAATCCTCACGGTCGAGCAGCTTGCGGATCTCCTCGCGATCGCGCGGCGACAACCGCCGATCGGACACCAGGTGCGCCACCAGCGAGTCGGCGGCGCCGTCGAAGACGCGGTCGACGAACTCGCGCACCATCACGCGCATCATCTGGCGCTGCGAGCGCACCGGCCGGAAGCGGTGCGCCCGCGACTCGGCCGTGGCGTCCTTGGCGAGCACGCCCTTCTGCTCGAGGATGCGCATCATCGTCAGGACGGTGGTGTACGCGAGGTCGTCCCGGTGTTCCTTGCGGAGCACGTCGTGGACGTCGCGCACGGTGGCCGTGCCGAGGCGCCAGACGACCTTCATGATGGCCAGTTCCTGCGGTGTGAGCGGTTGGGTCGGCGCCATGACTACTAACTACTTAGTACTTAGCAGTCAGGATTGTCAAGCGCGGCGGGCGCCGGGCGCGCACGCGGTGCGATCGGCCGGGCTCACTTCGACAGGGAGAAGGTCACGGTGACGGTCATCTCGACCGCGACGGGTTCGCCCTTGATCAGTGTCGGGGCGTACTTCCATCGACGCACCGCCGCCAGCGCGGCCTCGTCCAGCATCGGGATGCTCTTGACGACCTGCGCAGACTCGACGTCGCCCGCGAGACCGATCGTGGCCTGAATGATCACCGCACCCGTGATGCGCGCCTTGATCGCCTCCGGCGGGTACTCAGGCCGGACGTCGACGATCTTGGCCGGCGGCGGCACGTCGGTGCCGGCCCGCAGGGTCAGGCCGTCGGCGCGCTCGCGCGCCGGCTGCGGGCTGGTGCTGCCGAAGTCGATGGTCAGCAGCAACGGCGAATCGTAGGGTCGATTGAACCGCCACTGGCGGACGGCCGCCAGCGCGGCGAGCCCCGCCCTGGCGGTCGGAGTTGCCAGCAGCCGCGGCGCCACCCGTCCTTCCGTCCCGATCGGCCGCGCCGCCGGGTCGCCCTGCAGCACCTGCACGATGCGCGCGGACGCCACCTGTCCGTCCTCCTGCAGGACCACACGCAGGCGGAACACGAGCGGACTGCCGTCGGGCGTCGGTGGCCACTCCGGCCAGGTACAGCGCGTGCATTCCGGCAGCAGATGGACGTCCCAGGGGCCCGGCGCCTTGGCGCCGTGTTCGAGCACCGGGATCTCCGATGCGTCGGCGACGAGCGGCGCGGCCGGACGCGCGGCTGGCGCTCGCCGCGCCTGTGCCTCACCGTTCGCGGCGACCGACAGACACGCCAGTACACCTGCCGCGACCACGACACATCGACGGACCATCCTCGACCTCCTGTGGAGACCTCCATGGTCGCACAGTCGGGCCGGGTGAACCCTCTCAGACGAGGGTCACGTCGATGCGGCCGCGCAGGCTGTTCACCAGCCAGATCGCCGATGCGCGCCGCAGGTCGCCGATCCGCAGCACCCGCTCCTCGACGTCGCCACGGGTAAGCAGGTCACCACGCATGACGCCTGGCAGCAGGCCGCTGGAGATCGGCGGCGTCACCGCGACCCCGTCGATCACGGCGATCAGGTTGGCACGCGTCGCCTCGGTCAGTTCCCCACGCGCATTCCACAGCAGCACATCGTCCACCTCCGGCACGGCGGCGACGGCGACGTCATAGAAGGCCCGGCAGGTCGTCTTGTTGAACACCAGCGGGCTGCGAACGTCGACGGGCTCGCGCGCCAGCGCCACCCGCCAGGTCTGCGGCGACGGATCGAACGGCACCGCCTCGCCACGCACCGTTCCGTCGCGTGCCAGCACGAGCCGCGCCCGCCAGCAATCCTGCGGATGCGCCCGCGCCAGCGCACGCAGGGTGTCGCGCAGGATTTCCTCGTCGAAGGTCCAACCGAACAGGCGCGCCGAGTCGCACATCCGCGCCAGGTGCGCGTCGGCCCTCGCACACACGCCGTTCTCCAGACGCAACGTCTCGAACAGCCCGGCATCGTCGGGCACCGCAGGCGGCCGCACGACGCGCGCCTTGGCGATGCATTCGGCCCACTCGTCGGCGGCAACCGAATCGGCGGTGATGCCGGCGCCGACCCCGAAGGTTGCGCGGCGTGTCCGCCGGTCCAGCACCACCGTCCGGATCGGCACGCTCGCCACGAAGTCGCCGCCCGGTTCGAGGAGCAGGATTGCGCCGGTATAGAGGCCGCGCGGCGCCGCCTCGAGTTCAGCGATGATGCCCATGGTGCTGACCTTCGGCGCACCGGTGACCGACCCGCACGGGAAGGTCGCGGCCAGCAGATCGCGCAGCGACGTCCCGCTGCGCAGCCGCGCCTCGATCGTCGAGGTGAGCTGCCACACGGTGGGATAGCGCTCGAGCCGGCACAGGTCGCGCACCACCACCGACCCCGTCTCGGCGAGCCTGCCGACGTCGTTGCGGAGCAGGTCGACGATCATCACGTTCTCGGCGCGCGCCTTCTCGTCGCCGGCGAGATCGCGCGCCAGGCGCTCGTCCTCGGCCAGCCAGCGGCCACGACGCGCCGTGCCCTTCATCGGTCGCGCGGTCAGGCGCGAGCCGCTGCGTTCGAGGAACAGCTCGGGCGACAGGCTCATGACGACGACGGACCCGAGGTCGATGTAGGCCGGGTACGGGACGACGGCGTGCTCGGCGACCTGGCGGTACCAGTGCCACGGGTCCGCCGCAAACGGTGCCTCCACCGGGAAGGTGTAGTTGACCTGATAGGTGTCGCCGGCCGCGATGTGCGAGAGCACCCTCGCGATGTCGGCGGCAAAACGGGCGCCGGTGATGGCCGGCACCCACGGTCCGACACCCTCTTCCGTCGGAACGGCTTCCGTCGAAACGGCCTCGCCGGCCACTGCGGCCGGGCCCTCGTCGGGGGTGGCGTAGGCCGCTGCCCACGCCAACGGCACGGGACCCGCGGCTGAGCGTACGCGCAACGCCGCGTCGAAGGCGGGGGCACTCTCGTACGGGAGGAGCAGTACGCCCCACCGCCCATCACGGGCCTGCCGGTCGACCCAGTCGACGACGTCGAGGACAGCGTCGAGCGCGTCGGCCTGCCGCGTGGCCACCGGGTCACGGAGATCGACGTTCCACGGGCCAATCGGTCGATCGAGGCCGAACGAGGCGCGTCCCGTGCTCATGCCGTCCTGGACGATAGCCCAGTCGCGCCGCCGCCGCACGACGAGGCGCGCATGGCACGCCGGTCGGGGCCTTATCTGGGCCTTGGGCCTTGGGCCTTGGGCCTGGGTTGGGCCTTGGGCTGGGGCTGGGGCTTGGGCTTGGGCCTGACCAATTTCGAGCGTCGCGGGGCCTGGGCCTCCACGGACGCTCGAGATCCCGTAGATTAGACACGTGCTCCTCGACCGGTGGCAGCGTCCGCTCGGCCACCTCCGCATCTCGGTCACCGATCGGTGCAATCTCCGCTGCGCGTACTGCATGCCGGAGCCCGACTACGTGTGGCTGCCCCGGACCACGCTGCTGACGTTCGAGGAACTCGGGCGGATCACGCGCATCTTCCAGAGCCTCGGGGTCAGGCACGTCCGGCTCACAGGGGGCGAGCCGCTGCTGCGCGCGCAGGTCGTGACCCTCACCGGTCAGCTGGCGACCCTGGGCCTCGACGACCTGGCGATGACCACCAATGGCGTCCTGCTCGCGCCGCTCGCGGAAACGCTGCGGAGCGCCGGGCTGCAGCGCATCACCGTGAGCCTGGACACGCTGCGGCCCGAGCGCTTCGCGGCCCTGACCCGCCGCGACCAGTTGCGCGACGTGCTGGCCGGCATCGACGCAGCGACGGCGGCGTTTGGCGCGATCAAGATCGACACGGTGCTGCTCAGCGGCACCAACGACGACGAGATCGAGCCGCTGCTCGCGTTTGCCGGAGCACGCGGCGCCGAGCTGCGCTTCATCGAGTACATGGACGTCCCCGGCGCGACCCACTGGACGGCAACACGCGTCGTGAGCCGCAGCGAGATCCTGACGCGCGTCGCTCAGGCCTTTGGCGACGTCGCGGCGCTGCCACCCGAGGGACCGGCCCCGGCCGCCCGCTTCCGTCTGCCCTCGGGACAGGTGTTCGGGATCATCTCGTCGACGACGGAGCCCTTCTGCGGCACGTGCGATCGCATCCGCCTGACGGCGGATGGGCATCTCTTCCTGTGTCTCTATGCGACCGAGGGGATCGATCTGCGGACGCCGCTGCGCGCCGGCGCCACCGACGCCGACCTCGCCGGCCTGATCGCGAGCGCCTGGGAAGCGCGGACCGCGCGCGGCGCCGAAGCCCGCCTGCAGGCGCCCGACCGCAGCGCCTTCATCGCCGTGGACGACCTGCGCCGCGCTCCGCACCTCGAGATGCACACGCGCGGCGGCTAGAGCCGCTCCGGCCTGTCAGCCTCGCTGGCAAGGCCGACGTCCATCCCGCCACGCAACACGGCGCCTCGGGAAGGCGCCCCGGCCAGTGCGATCGGCGTCGCGCAATGGTCTCAACTGCGGCGGGGCACCGTGTACTCGCCGATCAGCGTGCCGTCCAGCCGGTGCATCCGCATCGTCAACACCTGCGCCGTTGCCTCGCCGCGGATGATCGTCGCGATGTCGGGCTGCGGCCCGCCGCCCGTCAGCTGCCCGAAGGGACGCGTGGCGTCCGGCGGCATCCACGCATGCCGATGGGTGTGCCCGGTGATGACGAGATCGATGCCGCCCTTCACGAGGTGATCGTGCCACTTCGCGCGTGCGTCGGCGCCGCCGTGCGCGAGCCGATCGGTGGCGCTGTACAGCGGGATGTGCGCGACAAGCACGCGGAACGGCGCCGTGCGGACTGCTTCGCTGCGCAGCGTCTCGGCGAGCCACGTCGCCTGGCGGGTGCGGTAGCTGTCGAAGTCGTTGAGACCCGCGTACGCCGGATGCCCGTCTTCCTTGTCCTCGCCGGTGTCGACCACGATGAACGCCACCGGCCCCTGCCGCACGGTGTAGAAGTACTCGCCGCCGGGCGTCTCGAGGCAGCGGCCCAGCACGCGCGCTGCGGCACCGCGCACGTCGTGGTTGCCGCGCGAGAAGTACACGGGCCGCGTCGCCGCGTACGGCAGGCCGGCCGGGCACAGCAGCTGCTCGGCCAGCTGCCGCTCGCTGCCGATGTCGTCGAACATGTCGCCGTTCCAGAACAGCAAGTCGCCGGGCGCCTCCGCGAGCTGCGTGAACAACGCCTTCACCGTTTCGGCCCGCTCGTGGGTGTCGTTGATCACTGCGAAGCGGGTCGTCGCCGCCGCCGCCTCGGGCGTCGTGATGCCGTAGATGCGGCTCTCGAACGGCCGGCCGCGGCGAATGTCGTACGGCCCGAGGAAGGCCACCGGCACGCTGACCGTGCGGTAGTAGTAGCGCGTCGCTGGCTTCAACCCCTCGACGCGCACGCGATGCCAGACGGCATCGAGCGGCCGCAGGCCCTGCCCGTCCGTCGCGGCGATCGATCCGAGTGCCTCGGTCTCGCCGTACTCGACCCACGCGGTGCTCGTGTCGTTGACCGCCCACGCCACCGACAGCGTCGTCGGCCCGACGGCCTGCACGACGGGCGCACCGAGCACGCGGAAGTTCTCGGGCGGCTTGCCGATGGTCTGCGCTTCGACCGCCGGCACGGCAAGGCCGGCCGCGAGCGCGGCCGGTGCCGTCTGCAGCCAGTGACGACGGGAAAGACTGGTCATGGGCACCTCGAACAGGGCGCGATCAGGCGCGCTCGAGCAACGTGATGGCGCGCAGATCGCTCGTCGTCCGCCAGCTGGCGATTCCGAGCGGACGGCAGGGAGTCATCTCCACGCGCACGTCGATCTGCCGCCCCGCCAGCGTCGTCTCGGCAACGACGACCTCGTCGATCAGCCCCTGCATGCGTGTCGGCGTGACGTCCACGGCGAGCTTGTACCAGCGGCGGTCGTCGAATCGCATGCTGCGGCTCGTCTCGTTCTCGGAGGCATCGAGGCCGTCGAGGCTCGAAAAGCCGACGACCGATCCCCCCCATCCGCCAACGACGAACGTACAGTGGGCGCCGGCGACGGGAAACGTGATGGCGCCGAAGAAGTCGGTGCCGTCCACGCGCCGGGCCTCGACCGTCAGGCGGTAGTCGCGGCCGAGCGGCGGACCGGTCCACACCACACCGGTGAGGTCGTTGCCGCGTTCGAGCCGGATCGCCCGATCGACAATCGAGACCGCGCCCTCGCCGCCGAAATTGACGGATCGCCACGACCCGAGTGTCGTACCGTCGAACAGGCTGCGCGTCGTATCGGCGCGAACGGGGCGGGCCGCGAGCAACCAGGGCGCGGCGGCGAGCCAGGCGAGCGCGTCGCGGCGGGAATGGATTGCGGCCGCGCTGTTCAGCCGGCGTGAAGTGGACGTTGTGAAGAAGGAGCGGGGCACGTCGCCCCACAGCCTACAGGAGTTCGTCGCGTGAAGAAGATCGTCCTCGGGTGCGGCCTCGTCGTGCTCTTGCTCGCCATCGTCGGCGGCGCGGGCATGTACTACTTCGTCTACCGGCCCGCCAAGGCATTCGTCTCGTCGATGGCCCAGCTCGGCGAGGTCGTGGACCTCGACAAGCAGGTGACAAATCAACAGGCCTTCGCTGCGCCCGACGACGGGACGCTCACGGCAGCGCACGTGCAGCGGTTCGTCGCGGTGCAGGAGTCCATCTCCGGCCGGCTCGGCGCCCGCGCCCGCGAGTTCGAGGTCAAGTACAAGGCGTTGAGCGAGCGCGAGCAGCCGGGCAGCATCTCCGAGGTCGTCGGCGCCTACAAGGACCTGTTCGGGATCATCGCGGAGGCCAAGCGCGCCCAGGTCGAGGCGTTGAATGCGCAGCGCTTCTCGATCGACGAGTACACGTGGGTCAAGCACCGCTTCTACGAGGCGGCTGGCGTCGCACTGACCGGGGTCGACTTCCGTGAGATCGCGAGCCAGATGCAGGAAGGCAAGTTCGACGCGATCCAGCCGCGGGCAAAGGGCGGGGATGCGCCGGTGACGACCGACACGCCCGGCGTCGGCATCCCCGACGCGAACCGTGCGCTCGTGGCGCCCTTCAAGGACAAGCTACAGAACTGGATGGTCTACGGCGCGTTCGGGCTGTAGCTGCAGGTCGAACCGCTCCACCAGTTGCTCGACTTCGTAGCGCAGGAACGCAAACGACGGGATCACGAAGAGCGTGGACTGCATGCGCGACGGATCGTAGTCGGTGGTGATGACCTCCTCGGTGTCCCACCGCCTGCGGTCCACGTCGTCGGACAACGCGAACGGGATCTCGCTCGTCGACGACAGGATGCCGGCGCCGAACACCCGCGTCTGCCCTTCTTCCTGGATCAGTCCGAACTCGATGCTGAACCAGCTCAATCGCTTCAGCGCGAGCACCTGCTCGCCTCGCGTCGCGGCCATCGCCGCCTGCCCGATGCGCGTCAGCAGCGCCGCGTAGTCGTGGTTCATCAGCGGCGGCACGTGCCCGAGACAGTCGTGGATCATGTCGGGCTCGGGCGTGAACTCCGGGTGCGAGCCGTGCCGGATGAACTGCGTGACCGGGAAGCCGCGCTCGGCGATGTAGCCGTAGAACGTGCGGTATGCGATCGGCCCCTCGGCCGGGACCAGGTGCATGCCGCTCTCCTGCTCCAGACGGTCGCTCAGGTGCCGGAGTTGCGGAATGTGATCGGCGCTGATGCCGAGGGCGCGCTTCGCGTCGAGGTAGATGCGGCTCGCGAACCGCTGGTGCAGGGCGTCGAGCTTCGGACTGACCTCCCGCCAGATGCGCGTCTCTTCCGGCAGGTACTCGATGATCGGCGCGCCCAGTCCGTCGAGCCGGTGTTGGCGGCACCGGGCGAACAACTCGCGGCGGCGACGGACATAGCTCTCGTCGCCGAGGCCGGGATGGCCGGCCTCCAGCTCGAGCTCGCTCGGGTCGGGCGGCGCGATCATGAGGTCGGCTGGAATCTCGACGCCGTACTCGACGATGGTCTCTTTCATGGCGGCCCCGGCAGGCGATATTAACGTCGCTAATGTTTTCAGAAGCTGACGCACCCAGCATAGCGTCCGTCCTACGCCTCCGCAACCTGATGCGTCGAGGGAGGATGCGAGACGCGTCCCGGGCTGCCGGTGACGCGTACCTACGCGACGTCCACGGGAATGCCGGGCGCGTCGGCCGCGCCAGTGGCGGACATCCGCAGCGTCGGCGCGTCGGTGTCGCCGAGCTGCCGGCGAAGCAACGCGAGGCCGAGTTCGGCGCGGCGGACCCGCTCGCGCGCCATCAGCGTTGCCGCCGCCTCGAGGTGCAGGCCGGACGGGTAGACGTCCGGCGCGTTGCGTAAGCCGAACTTGACATACACGGGCGCCACCGCGTGCACGAGGGCGGGAATGTCGTAGTGCCGCACGAACCCGCCGAAGTTGTCGGGAACCTCGACGTACACGTCAAGCGGCACGTCGCAGTGCCGGCGGATCGCCGCGAGGCTGGCCAGCGACAGGTCGGTGGGCACGTTGATCGTGGTCGCGCCCTCGTCGGCCAGCACCGCGACCGCGAGCGGGTTGGCCGCGGCCAGCTGCACGCTGATCTTGACGACGAGGTCGGCCGGGAGATGCGCGGCCTGCTTCGCCAGATCGAGCAGCCGCAGCAGCCCGAGGTCGGCGACGAGTACGCTCCGCACACCCAGCGTCGTCGCCCGGATCACGTCGTCCAGCGCGTGACGGACCTGGTCCTGGCCGCGGAGCTGGGCGCCGAGCGTGCGTCCGGCCGGCGAGACGACCGCGGCGCCGGTGTCCCAGCCGGCCCGCGGCCCCACGAAGAGCGACAGCTCCAGACGCGCCTCACGGCACTGGCCGCACATCTCGCGGATCTCGCCGTCGGTCAGCAGCATGATCCCCGACCCCTGCGACACGCGGTGCAGCGGCACGGCCCGGCGGCGGGCCTCGTCGATCACGGCGGCGAGCACGCCCGGCCCTTCCACGCTCGGGATCTCGATCCGGTAGTGCGCGCCGTCGGCGAACCGGTGCGGCGACGGCGGCAGATCGTGCGCGTCGCCCGTCGGCAAGCCGAGGGCGTCGAGCAGGCGGGCGGCAGGAGAGGGGGGAAGGGTCATGGTTCCAGCAGCACTTTGATCGCCGGCTCAGACCGGGTTTCGAGCAGCGCGATGGCTTCCGGGGCTTGCGACAGCGGGAATCGATGCGTGACCAGGTACGCCGGATCGATTTGGCCCTCGTCGATGAGGCGGACGGCGCGGGCGAACACCGCCGACGGATAGGCGAAGACGGCTTCCACTCGCGCGTCGCGGAAGACCAGCGGATCGAACGTGAACGGCACCCGCCGATCGTCGCCGGTGATGCCGAGCACGGTCAGGCGTCCGCCGCGCGCCAGCATCGCCGTCGCAGCCGCCTGGGCGAGCGGGTGCCCGGCGGCTTCGATCACGACATCAGGGGACGCGCCAAGCGCGTCGATGACCGCGTCGGCGAGGTCGCCGGCGGGAGCGACGACCGTATCGGTGGCGCCAAGGTGCCGCGCCGTGGCGAGCGTCGTCTCGCGCACGTCGGCCACCACGAGACGGGCCGGACGCAGCGCCGCGGCACACGCCGTGACCAGCAGGCCGATCGGGCCGGCCCCGATCACGGCAACGCGATCGGCAGGCGTGAGCCGGCTGCGCTCGACGGCATGCAGCGCGCAGGCGGTCGGCTCGGCGAGCGCACCGCGGCCGGCGTCGGCCTGGCGGAGCGGGTGGCACAGATCGGCGCGGGCGGCGACGTACTCGCGATAGCCGCCGTCGCGCGTGAAGCCGTACTCGTCGTAGTGCGCGCAGAGGTGGGTGCGACCGGCGCGGCAGGCGTCGCAGATCGCGCAGTAGTGATGGCCCTCGACCGCCACGCGCGTTCCCCCCGGCAAATCAGGTCGGGCCGACGACGGCTCGACGACGAGGCCGGCCCATTCGTGGCCAGGGACGACCGGGAAGCGGCAGAAGGCAGCGTCGCGCGAGCCGCGCACGAGCTCGAGATCGGATCCGCAGATGCCGACGGCCTCCACCCGGACCAGCACCTCCCCCGCCGACGGCACGGGCACGGGCGCATCGACGATGGCGGCGTGTCCGGGCCGCTCCACGCGAAAGGCGCGCATCGAGCGGCATTATTCACCAGGAAGGCAGGAAGGCAGGAGAAGACGCGCCTAACGTGCGGCCGTGGTCACCGCGGAGCCGTGATACAGCTTCTCGCCCGCCCGGATGGCGACGCCGAACTGGTTCTCGGCCGGCGGCGTCGGGCACGTCGTGTACGGGTTGTACGCGCACGGCGGGTTGTAGGTCTTGTTGAAGTCGAGGTCGAAGGTGCCGTCCGCACGCGGTTCGGCGTAGACGAATCGCGTGCCGTACGTCTCGCGCCCGACCGTCGCGTCGCGGAAGATCAGCTGCAGCCGTCCGCGCGCGGCCCTGAACGCCAACGCCTTCACGGGCGTGTCCGCGTAGGTGAACTCCAGCAGGCCCGGCGCGGTGTAGGTTTCGTTGTCGCCGAGGACGTTGGGCACCGCAACGCGGCGAGGGGTGGCAAACGGCCGCAGCGTCGCCACGACGTGCGCATCGTCGGTGGGCTCGAACCATCGCGTGCCCTGGAACCCGAGGCGGAGCGCCGACTCCGGGTCGCGCACCCGCAGGGCGAGACGCTCGCCGCTCTGATGGAGATGGAACTCGATCCTGCCGACCCGCACCTTGTCGGGCGGCGTCGACGGCTGGCCCGGGGCTCCCGGCCTCGCCGTGCGCAACGTCACCTTGGCGGGCGCCGGCTCGCCGTTGAGCGTCGCGGACACGCCGGCCTTGAGATGCAGCGTGGTGCTCGTCGGCCTGACGATCAGGCGACCCACCTCGAGCGGTGCGTGCCCGGCCGGCAGACGGACGTCGCTCGTGGCCAGGCTCCCGATCGTGTGCACTCCCACGGGGAGGAACTCGAGTCCGGCCACGCTCAGCCAGCCGTACTCGGCGCGCAGCCCGTCTTCGTACGCTTGACGCCAGGTGTCGATGTCGACGACTGGCGCCGGTGCCGGTGCCTGTGCCGACACCCGCGCCGGGGCAGACACGGCGGCGGCGACGAACCAGGAGGTGAGGGCGAACATGAATGAAACGCGCATGGAAGAATCCGCTGACGGCCTCGCTCGCGCCGATGGCTCCGGCGACGGGCAATGCCTGCCTGATCGTTCGATCAGGCCTCGAGACTGGAAGAGAAGGACCGGTCCGTGGGACCGACAGCCACTACGAACGAGCAGGCTGGATCAACAACAACAGGCGCAGCGCCGGGCGGCGCTGGCAGGCGGCATCGACGGCACGCGGGCCGAGGGCGTCGAGGTCACCCCTTCACGGTAGCGCGTCGAACCGGTCCCCACAAGCGGTATGACGCGCTGGCCGGCTCGGTTCGGTTCGGCGGCGCCGCGCGGGCGACCGAAACGGTGCTGCAACGAGAAGCGCCCGACCTCGCCATCGAGGCCGGGCGCGGTCGAACCACGTCGCGGACCGCCTAACGCCGACGCCGGCGAAGAAACGGCGCGAGGGCGCTTCCAAGCAGCGCAAGCACGCCTGGCTCGGGCACGGCTGTGACTGCGACATCGTCGAGCGCGGCGCCGAAGAAGATGCCTGTCGACGTGCTGAAGAACGTCAGTGTCGATGTCGCCGCGAGCGCCGTGAACGTGAACGATCGCTGCTCCCATCCCATGTTCTGACGACTGATGCCAGGGCCGAGCATGAAGCTGAACGATTCGGCCGCATCTCCCGATGTCACTCGAACCGTCTTCTCCTCGGGAGACCCATCGGGATTGCCAGCCATCCAGAACGACACCAGGTACTGCTGTCCGATGTCGGTGGCGAACGACTGCGCGAGTGTGCCTGCCGAGTTTCCGTGCAGATCGACGCTGCGCGCACCGCTGTGCGGCTGCCAGAGTCCACCGATCCAGTCGATGCTCCCAGCGGTGATGGTCCAACCAGTAAGGCTCGCGTTACCTGCCTGGAGCGTGACCCAACTCCCGCCCGGCCCGTCGGTGCCGTCTTCGAACGACCCGTTGACGATGATACTGGCCGCCTCGACCGGCGCTGCGACACACAAGGCGCCTGTGAGTGCGACGCTGGCGCACAGTAGTGATTTCATGCTGGCTGGCTCCCCTCGTTTTTTGCCCTCGCGGGATGTCCACGGCATGAGCAAGATCGAAGCCAGTCACGACCCTTGGATATCTAGTTTCCTCGCATCTGAGCAGTGGAGATTTCTCCGTCTGCAGGAAGACAAAAGACCGGCGCCGCAAGACGCGCGATGCGCTCACGCGCTCACGCCGGTCCGCGCTGATACACCCGCACGTAATCGATCTCGAACCGATACGGCAGCGCGCCGGCGTCGATGCCCTTCTGGCCGCCCCAGCTGCCGCCGACGGCAACGTTCAGCACGAGGTGGAAGGGCCCGTCGAACGGCCACACGTCGCGTCCCCCGGCCTCGCGGTCGAAGTGGAAGTACTCACGACCATCCACGAGCACGCCGATGCGATCGGGGCGCCAGTCCACCGCGTACACGTGAAAGGCCGCCGACGGGTCGGCCACGGCGGTGCGCGCCGTGCGCTGCGTGCCAATCGAGTGGTGGTACCTCCGCGTGTGGATCGAGCCGTGCACGACGCCCTGATCGAACCCGACGTGCTCCATCACGTCGATCTCGCCGTCGTCTGGCCACCGCATCCGCTCACGCGTGGTCGGCAGCATCCAGATCGCCGGCCACGAGCCGCGGCCGCGAGGCAGTTTCGCGCGTACCTCGATCCGGCCGTAGGTCCAGTCCCCCTTGCCCCGGGTCACCAGGCGGGCGGACGTGTACGGCGCGCCCTGCCAGCGTTCCTGCCGCGCCTCGATCACCAGGACGCCGCGCTCGACGCGGGCGTTCTCGAGACGGCCCGCCGTGTAGAACTGCCGTTCCTTGTTGCCCCAGCCGTGGCCGCCGGCGTCGTAGCTCCAGCGGGCCGGGTCCGGCAGGCCGTCGCGATCGAACTCGTCCTGCCAGACCAGGCGCTCGCCGTTCGGCGGCTGCGACCGCGCCGCGGCCAGACACACGAGGCCCATCACGGTGACGAGCACGACGACGAGGACCGGTCGTCCCTGCATGCGCGTTCTCCTCGGCTCTGTCGACGCGGCACCTGCGCCCTCGCCGGCTTCCTGCAGGCGTTGCTGCACTAGCCTGTCGAAACGACGCGCGCCAGCGCGCGGGTCACGACAGCGGCATCCATACCGAAGTGTGCCGCCACCGCGCGCCCCGCCGGCTCGGCCCCGGCCGGCAACGGGACGGTGTCTCGCTGCCCGTCGCGGAAGCGCTCGAGCTCCCACACGCCGGCACCGCTCGCGAAGCGCCAGATGTCGTCACCGACGATCTTCTTGACGATGACGCGATCGAGGAACAGCCCGCCAGCGCCGTAGTCGGCGGTCGTCGCGTTGCGATAGGACTCTGGTGACACGGCGCCGTCGATCAGCTCGAAGGCCTGTGGACGCGGGTGCGGCCGCTGTTCGATGAGGACGCGGCCGGGCGCGGTGGGACGCGCCGTGTAGGTGAGCCAGGCCGAGGACGCCATCGCCGGCAGGTCGCCGGTCGGCAGCGGCACCGCGGCGTACAACGGCAGACCGGCATCCACCACGTAGCGCACGCCGCCGGCGACGACGATCAGCGCGGTGTGGCAGGCGCGACTCGGCGGCATGTCGTTGATTGTGAGCGTAGTGGCGATGCCCAGCGCATCGAGCAACGCCGCCAGCGCCGCATTGCTCTCGAAGCAGGTACCGCCGAGACCACGCCCTCGCGCGTCCTGCCAGAACGCCCGCGGCGGCACCACGCAGTCGATCGGCGCGGACGCGTCGCCGCGCCGCACGATGCGCGATGCGCTCTCCCACGGCACGCGACGAACGTAAGCCGCGAGCAGCGCGTCGAGCCACGCGCGCGTCGGCTCGGGCGGGGCAACGTCCAGCCAGGTCAGGACGTCGGCCGCCTCCGTCGATGTCAGCGTCCAGCGGTCGCCCATGAGACACGCGCGCAGTCGGACTGCGCGCGAGCGAGCGTCAGTTTCCCGGCTGCGGCACGTACCGCAGGTAGGGCTTCTCGGTGCGCCAGCCGTTGGGATACAGCGTCTTGGCCTCGTCCTCGGACACCGACGTCAGGATGATGACCTCGTCGCCCTGCTTCCAGTCGGCCGGCGTCGCCACGCGGTGCGAGGCGGTCAGCTGCAGCGAATCGATGACGCGCAGGATCTCCTGGAAGTTCCGGCCGGCGCTCATCGGGTAGCAGAGGAGCAGCTTGATCTTCTTGTCGGGGCCGATCACGTACACGTTGCGCACGGTCGCGTTGTCGCCGGCGGTACGGCCTTCACAGCTCTCACCGGCATCGGCGGGCAGCATGCCGTACAGCTTCGAGATCTTCAGCTCGGGATCGCCGATCATCGGGAAGTCCGGCGTAGCGCCGGACGTGTCGGCGATGTCCTGGCTCCAGGCGGCGTGACGATCGACCGGATCGACACTGAGGCCGAGCACCTTGACATTGCGCTTCGCGAACTCGTCCTTCAACTTGGCGACGGCGCCGAGTTCGGTGGTGCAGACCGGGGTGAAGTCCTTGGGGTGCGAGAACAGCACGCCCCAGGAGTCGCCCAGCCACTCGTGGAAGCGGATGGGGCCTTGCGTCGTGGTGGCTTCGAAATCCGGGGCGGTGCTGTTGATGGCTAGCGGGCCTGACATGGTCTGGGCACTCCTCCTCCCCGTGCGCGGACATTGGGCCGGGGACAGGCCGATTCTGTCGAGACGCGGACGGCTGCGTCAACAACGGGCCGCGACATGTTTCATTTCAACGGGTAGCGGGTAGCGGGTAGCGGGTAGACGTCTCGATTCGTAGCCGTCGGACTT
>CBIHOS010000017.1:0-43259 GCA_966211945.1 uncultured bacterium | reverse complement strand
CGAAGCCAAACCCGTCCACCACCGGGGTGCTCTCGCTCCGGCGCAGCTTGTGCGCCCCCCCCCCGCGGGGCAGGCCCGACGCCGCGGCGACGGGCCTGAGGCTCCCTGAGGTGCCGGTTCGGTAGGGACGGCTCGCCGAGCCGTCCGAGGCGCCTCGGCTACAGATGCAGCGGCGCGTTAAAGGTCGACGAGACAGGCCCGATTACCTCCCCGACAACGGCACCACATCCGGTGCTGCGGGCTCGCAAGGATGCGAACCCGATTCGGTCAAGGAGGATCACCCATGGCTAGTTTCTCGGTCGTCACCAACGTCGCTGCCAACAACGCCCAGGCCAACCTGTACGCCACCAACATCGGTATGCGTAACGCGCTGACGCGCGTGTCGAGCGGCTTCCGCATCAACAACTCGGGCGACGACGCGGCCGGTCTCGCGGTCGCCAACGGCTATCGCTCGACGGTGGCAGTGCTCAACCAGGGCGTTCGTAACGCCAACGACGGTCTCTCGGACCTGCAGATCAAGGACGGCGCGCTCGACAACGTCTCCAAGCTGCTGGACCGCCTCTCGACGCTGGCGACGCAGGCGGCCTCGGGCCAGACCTCGGCGACCTCGCGCACCACGCTGAACGCCGAGTTCCAGGACGTCCTCAGCGAAATCAACCGCGAGTCCAGCGTGGCCGGCCTGTCGACGGCGCAGGGCTTCTCGGTGTTCGTCAGCAACAACGCCGCCAACGGCAAGGTCGGCGGCAGCATCGGCGCGGTGACCACGGCGGGCCTCGGCCTGACGGGCAACCTGTCGACCCAGACGGACGCGGAATCGGCCGTGGCCGCGGTGGCCACTGCGGTGACGACGCTCGGCGGCGTGCAGGGGCAGGTCGGTCAGATTCAGAACCGCCTGAGCTACGCGATCAGCCTCGCGCAGAGCCAGATCGTCAACAACAAGGCCGCGGAATCGCGCATCCGTGACGCCAACATCGCCGAGGAGTCGGCCAACCTGACCCGGTTCTCCATCCTGAACCAGTCGGGCATCGCCGCCCTCGCGCAGGCCAACGGCCAGACCTCGGCCGTCCTGTCGCTCCTGCGCGGCTAGTCCCGCGCACCTGGCGCCGGGCGGGCACCTCCGGGCCCGTCCGGCGCATTTTCCTTCGTGCCGGAGCTTCCCTTCCCCGCTAGTCCCGCTACAGGTTCCCGCTAGACTGCCGATTGAGAGGACAGGTTCCCTCGATCGGGAGACCGGAGGCGTGTGCCATGGGTTCGCCAATCACGTTCAGCGGGTTCAACAACATCGACTTCAACAGCGTGCTCGAGGCGCTCTCCGCCCAGGAGCGGCTGCCCGTCGTGCAGCTCGAGACGCAGCAGGCCGAACTGCAGCAGCAGCGCGCCGCCTTCGGCACGCTGGCGACGCACCTCGGCGCGGTGGAGTCGGCAGCGCGCGATCTGTCTTCGGTCACCGCGTTCAGCGCCACGACCGCGGCCTCGTCCAACGAGTCGATCGTCAAGGCGAGCGGCGGCGCCGGCGGCGCCACCGGCACCTATTCGATCCTCGTCAGCAAGCTGGCCAAGGCGCAGGTCACCGCGACCAACGGCACGACGCCGGATGCCGACACCACGATTGTGGCGTCGGGCGGCGCGCTGACCATCGGCGGCGCCACGGTGAACGTGGCCGGCGACGTGACCCTGCAGGGCTTGGCGACGGCCATCAACGAAACCGCAGACATCGGCGTCACCGCGTCGGTGGTGCGCCAGGGCGCGTCCTATCAGCTCGTGCTCACCGGTCGTGAGACCGGCGCGGCCGAGGCGTTCACGGTCACGAGCGGCCTCACCGGCGGATCGGGCGTCAACTTCAACCCGGTCAACTACCAGGAAGCGCAGGACGCCGAGTTCACCGTCAACAACGTGCCGGTGACCAGCAGCACCAACTCGATCGAGGACGTGATTCCCGGCACCGCGGTGACGCTCCAGCAGGAGTCGACCTCGCCAGTGACGGTGACGATCACCGCCGATTTGTCGTCGGTCGAGGAACTGGTCAAGAAGTTCACGAGCTCGTACAACGAGCTGATGGCGTTCCTCGAGGCGCAGGCCAAGGCCTACGGCAACAAGGAGCGCGACAACATCGGTGGCGACCCGCTGGTCCGGCAGCTGCGCAACAGCCTGAGCCGGGTGACCGGCAAGGAAGTCGCGACCGGCTCGACGTTCACGTCGCTGTCGCAGGTGGGACTGGCCTTCAACCGGACCGGCCAGCTCGAGTTCCGCGCCGCCGACCTGCAGAAGGCGCTGTCGACCGATCGCGACAGCGTCATCTCGCTGTTCCAGGGCGGCACCGGCTTCGATGGCGCCTTCGACAACGTCAAGGCGTCGATTGGCAGCTACACGACGAGCGGCGGACTGATCCCGACGGCACAGACCCGCCTCGACAACCAGCTCTCCAAGATCGGCGACCGCATCGGGGAACTCGAGCGGCGACTCGCGATTCGCAAGGCAGCGATGCAGAAAGAGTTCATCGCGACCGATTTGGCTATTGCGCAACTGAATGCGTCCCTCGGGCAGCTCGGCTCGCTGGGATCGCAGGTCAGCAGCTTCTGACACGAAGACCTCTGAGACATGTCCACGCTTTTGGCATACTCCGCTCCCCACAGCCCGAACCCCGCGACGTACACGAAGGGCGCTCAAGCCTACCTGCAGACGCAGGTGCAGTCGCGGACGCCGGTCGAGCTCGTCGTGATGCTCTACGATGGCGCCATCAAGTTCCTCGGTCAGGCCCGTGACGCGTTGGTCGTGGGCGACCTGGTGACAAAGCGGCACGCGCTCTCGCGCGGCCTGGCAATCATCCAGGAACTGCAGAACATGCTGAACATGGAGGCAGGCGGCGAAGTTGCCGAGCGCCTCGACGGTCTCTACACTTACATCCAGGGCCGCTGCTACGACGCCAACATGCAGCGCGACCCGCAGGGGCTCGACGAGAGCGTCAGGCTGCTCACGCCGCTGCGCGACGCCTGGGCCGCCGTGGCCAGCCAGCCGCCGACCTCGGCGGCGTGATTCACCGGTCCGCCGTCGCCGCCGCGAACGGACCTCGACCAGCCCCGGAGGGCTGCGCCGTGACTGCTGACCTCGCGACGACGCTCGCCGACTACCGGACCGGCCTCGACGCCGAGTTGCAGCTGCTCCAGCAGCTCGAGACCATCGCGACGCGTCAGCGAGCGCTTCCAGAACCACCGGCCGCAGACGACCTCGCCGCGCTCGGCATCGAACGCGAACGTCAGCTCACGGCGCTGCTCGCCCTCGACACCCAGTTGCAGCCGCTGCGCCAGCAGCTCCTGTCGGCGCTGCCCGAGGCGCGCCAGTTGCCCGGTTTCGCCGGCGTCGCCGAGCGCCACAAGCGCGCCGGCGAACTTGTCGCGCTGATCATGCGGCTCGACCGCGAGAGCGTGGACATCCTCCAGAGGGCCGACCAGGATCGCCGCGCCGCCGCCCAGAGCCTCGAGACCGGCGAAGCCACCCTGGCCGCGTACCGCCGCATCCTCCAGCAGCCGCAGCCGTCGGCTGGCCTCTTCACGCAGCGCGGGTAGGCCGAACATCGACGCGGCCTTCGTCAAGCGGCCGTCGGCTGACCCGCACCGGTAGGGCGCGTTCCCCGAACGCGGCTGCGTGATCTGTTCGTAGCCGCCCGACGTGTCGGGGTGACGGTCCGGCCGGCCAGTCCGGCCGCAACGAACTTCGTAGCGGATGAAGGCCGTGGGTGATCGGCTACGCCGACGCCGCGACGATGGCCGGGTTCAGCACCCGGCGGCCGAGCGGGCGCTCGGCGTGCAGGAAGTATCCGGTCGGCACGAAGCCGCGCGCGTCGTAGAGCGCGCGGGCGGCGGGATTGGTCTCGTTCACGAGCAGCGTGGCGACGGCCCGCCCGTGCGCGACGCCCCAGCCGAGCACCGAATCGAGCATGCGGCTGGCCAGTTGCTGGCGGCGATTGCGCGGGTCGACCGCAATCTGCGCGAGGTGCAGCGTGCCCGGGCCCAAGGCCGTGACCACCGACGCGCCGGCGAGACTCCCACTGCCCTGCTCAGGCGCGACCATGCTGGCCTCGGCGATGAACTGCCCGAGCGCAGCGCCGCGCGTCAACTGCCCGAGATACTGCGCCCACTCGTCGAGCCGGCCGTGGGGAGCGAAGCAGCGCGCGCCTGGCACGCCCTGGTACGCGCGGGCGAACAGCCGCACCACGTCTGGCCCATCCTCGTCGCGCAGCGGTCGCAGGCCTGGCGACACCGGCCGGACGCAGGACCGATCGAGCATGCGCCGGAGATACCAATAGCGCGACACCGTGAACCGTCGTCGCTGCAGCGCGCTCTCGCAGGCCGGGCTGTCGGGATAGACGAACAGCAGGACTTCGTGCGCGAGCGACGCTTCCGGCGTCTTGAAGATGGCGTCGAGGAGCAGCCGCACGCCGTCGGCCGTGCGGGCGTGCAGTGCGCCGACCTGCAGCACGCCGTGCTGCACGAGGAAGTACGTCCAGCCGACCACGCTCTGCCCGGGCCCGCGGATCACGAGGCCAGGCAGCGTACCGGCAGCGCGGGCCTGTTCGATCGTCGCGAGCGACGGCGCCAGGTCCCACTGCAGACTGGTCGACCAGCGAACGCGCTCGGCCTCGTAGACCGACTGCAGCGCGGCGGCCGGCAGGTTGCGCCAGTCGTCGAGCCTCATGCCGGCCCGCCCGTCTGCTTGACCAGCTGCGCGATCGACGCCGGCAGCGACGCCTGCGACACGGCGCGACGATTCTCCTCGCGGATCTGGTCGTAGATTTCCTGCCGGTGGACGGGCACGTCGGCGGGAGCGGTCACGCCGAGCCGCACCGCGTCCTTGCTCACGCGCAGGACGCGAATCTCGATGCCATCGGCGACGATGATGGCTTCGTTACGGCGGCGGGTGAAGACGAGCACGGCGCGTTCCTCGTCAGTGCAACTGCGTCAATTCGTAGCGCAGCGGATACAGGCTGTTGGACGGCATCAACTGATAGCCGACCATCCGCGCCGGGTTGATGACCACCGGTGCGCGCAGGTTCACGATCGTTTCATCGGCCTGGACGGTCACCACCGCCAACCAGACGAGGTCGGTCTCGCCGGGGGCGCCCAGGCGCGCCCGATCGACGTCGGACAGCACGCAGCGGTAGTCGGGAAATGCGCGGCGCGGATCGACGCCCAGGAACGACGCCGTCGGCCCCTCGACCGACTGCAGCAGCTTGAACGGCTCGAGTTCGCGCGAGGACAACACGACGAAGCGCCGGCACTCCTCGAAGCCGGGCAGGCCGGCCGGAAACGAGACGATGTCGGCGGGGGCGACGTCGTAGGTCCCAAACGCGGTCTCCACGCGGGTCACGTCGCCGGTGTTGCCCTGTGCACTCATCGCAGGTAATCCAGGAGCGTCGTCTTCTGATTGGTGCCGGTCGCGGCAATGGCGGCCTGCTGCGCCTGTTGGGCGCGGGTCATTTCGGAGATCGCCTCGGCGAGGCTGATCTCTTCGGCCTGCGAACGACGTGTGTCACTGGCCCGGCGCAGTTCGTCGAGGCGCGCCTTCTCGGCCGGCAGCGCGCTCAACGTCGCGCCGACCCGGCTCTGCGCCGCAGTCACGCGGTCGAACGCCTGATCGAGCGAGGTCAGCTGCGTGTCGATGCCGGACATGTCGCCGGTCCGCACCGCGGCCGCGAGCGCATCCAGGGACTGGAACAGGTCCTGCGCCGCACCGCCCTGCAGCATGCTGCCGCCGTCGACGGTGACCGCCGCCGCCGACGTCCTCGACGTGTCGACCGAGACGACGTTGGCGTCGCCCTGGTAGGCCGAGACGGTGGAGCCGGTCTTGGTGTACGGCGGACTCGTGTTGTCGGCGCCGGCAAACAGGTAGATGCCGCGATAGCTGGTGTTGACGGCCGTGAAGATCGATTCCTTGACGCCCTCGATCTCCAGGGCCACGGCCTCGCGCTGTTCCGCCGTCAGCACGGTCGACCGCCCGGACGCGCCGCGCGTCTGGGCCCTCGTGACGCTCGAGATGACGTCGCTCAGCACCGAGTCGACGACGCGCAAGCGCGAGTCGACCGAATCGTTGGCCTCGCGGTAGCGATCGACCGAGCGGATCTCGTTGCGCTCGCGCAGACCGATCGTGGCCGCGCCCGGGTCGTCGCTCGCCTGCTGGAGTCGCTTGCCGGAAGAGACCTGCGCCTGGGCGCGGGCGAAATCGGCGCCGGTGCGCTGGACGTCGCGCAGCGAATTGCGGAAGAGGGTGTTGAAGGTGACGCGGAGCATGGGGCCTCGGCTAACGCTTGAGCGACAGCAGCGTCTGCAGGGTTTCGTCGATGACGGTGAAGAAGCGCGCGTTGGCTTCGTAGGCGCGCTGGAAGCGCATCATCGACGCGGCCTCTTCGTCGATCGAGATGCCCGAGACGCTGTCGCGGAGCAGTTCGATCTGGTTGACGATCTCGCCGCGGCTGCGCTGTTCGTTGGCGGCGGTGTTGACGTCGGCGCCGACCCGGTAGACCAGGGTCGCCCAGGCCGCGCCCGGGGTCGCGCCGTCGACGATGGCGCCGTCCCGCAGATTGGCGAGCTGGCGCGCGATCTGGTTGTCGCCCGGCGAGGCAATGCCCGCCGCCGCGACCCGCGACGGATCGGCGGCCACCGCGGCACTGACCTGCAGGCCGGCGGCCGCGCCCGCAACCGCGGCGGGAGCGGCAAAGAGTGGACCGCCGGCGTTGCCGGCCAGGTCGAAACCGGTGGCGTGGACGGCGTTGACCTGCGTGGCGACGCTGTACGCGAGCTGATCGACCGCAGCGACGTAGCCCGGAATCTTGCTGTCGCGCACCTCGGTCAGGCCGCCGAGGTGGCCGTCGGTGATCTCGCTCGTGATGTCGACGCCGTTGGACGTGATCCTGGCAAAGCCGGTCGTCGGCGCACTGGAGATGCCGAGCGGATAGGCCTTCTCGCCAATCACCAGCGGCCGGCCCGTGCGCGTGACGACCTGCACGGTCCCGTCGCTCAGCGGCTGGACCTGCATGCCGAGCAGCCCGGACAGTGCCTTGATCGCCTCGACCTGCTCGTCGCGCAGGTGCAGCGTCTCGGTGGCCGGCGACGATCCGATCGACTTGTTCAGCGCGGCAATCTGCGAGGCCAGCGCGTTGATCTGCTCGACGTCGCTGCGCACCTGCGCATCGGTGGCACGGGCCGCGTCGTCGAGACGCGAGGCCATGCTCGAGAACTCGCCGGCCAGGGCCTGCGCCTCGCTCACCACCTGCTGACGGGCGGTCGTCGACGACGGCGCGTCGGCCAGTTCGGCGAAGGCATCGAAGAAGTCGGCCAGCGCGCCGTCGATCGAGCTCCCCGGCTGACCGAGGGCGACCTCGGCAAGTCCGAGCGAGTCGCGGATGGCGGCCTGCTGCTGCTCGAGCGGCAGTTCGTCGAACAGACGCTGGTCGTACAGGCGGTCGCGCATCGAGCGCACGCCGAGCACTTCCACGCCGTTGCCGGCCGAGAAGCGGTCCGACGGCGGCACGGCGCCCATGTCGAGCACGCGCTTGGTGTAGCCGGCCGTGTTGACGTTCGCGAGGTTGTTGCCGACGACGTCGAGGCCGAAGCGCTGCGCATCGAGCGCCCGCGCCGTCGAGCCGAGCATGCCGAAGAGCGACATCAGCCTCTCGCAGTCAGGAAAGCGCCTTCGGACGAAGACGGGAGGGGGTGCCCCACCGGCGAATAGCCCGGCGAGGTGCCGGCGTCGGGGCGCAACGGCGCCGACAGCAGCGAGAGCGACAGGCCGAGCCGGCGGCAGCGCTGCAGCGCGAGGCGGAGCTCTTCCGCCTCGGTCAGCGACAACGTCTCGCGCGCCATGACGGCAGTCGACGCGGCGTCGCGGAAGTCCCGCACGCGCCCGGCGATCTCGGTTTCGATGGCCGCGGTCGCTTCGGGACGAGCCTGCGCCAAGGTCTCGGCCAGCGCGTCCAGGGATCCTCGCAGGGCGCGCGCCGCTGTGCTCAGTCGGGAGGCTTCAGCCATCCCACGCTCCGCCTTCCGGCCGGGGACGAGCCCGGCCTTACTTTGACAACAGGCTATCGATCAGGCGGTCGGCGAGACGGCCCGGATCGTTGCCGATTTCGCCCGCGGCCAGCTTCGCCTTGGCGCGCTCGACGACGTCCTGACGAATCTCCGGCGCCTTGTTGGCCGCATCCACGGCCTGGCCGAGGAGACGGGCATCGGCCGACACCTCGACCCGGTCGCCACTCTGGCCGGCGCCGCGGTTCTGCTGGGCGCGCTGCTGCGCCGCCTTGTCGACCTGCTGGGTCTGGCCCGCGTCCTGTACGCCCGAGGGGCGATCGCCCTGAATCTTCATCGTCTAACTCCTGTGGCGCACGGCGACACGACCGGCGCGTGTACCAGGAATCGGCACCGGATCACTGACCTTTAATGTCACTCGTCAAATTCCTGACGAACCGCTCCGGGTCCACCCGCCGCCCGGCCTGCGTCACCTCGAAATGGAGGTGCGGGCCCGTCGATCTGCCCGTACTCCCGACCCGGCCGACCTGCTGGCCCTGGCCGACCGTGTCACCTTCCCGGACCGCCAGCGACGACAGGTGCGCATAGCGCGACTCGTAGCCGTTCGGATGCTGGACGACGACGGTCAACCCGTAGCTGCCCTGCTCACCCGCTGCCACCACGGTACCCGCGGCGGCGGCCGGTACTTCCGTGCCGTACTTGGCTGCAAGGTCGATGCCGCCGTGGAACTTCGCGTGACCACGGATGGGATCGCTGCGCCAGCCGTAGTTCGAACTCACGCGGCCAGTCATTTCCAGCGAAAGCCGGGAATTGCCCGCGGCCTCGACGAATTCGGGCGGGACTGCCGCTGTCCGGCTGACCGACACGGCCGACGGTGCGGCGGCAAGGCCCGTCGGCTGGGCGACTGCCGCCGGACGCACCGCTGCCGGACGCGCCGCGACGGCTGCGGCGGTCGCCGCACCGGCGCCGGCCGGCACCGACCCGACCGTGCCGGGCACAACCGCGCTCCGCTGCCGGTCCCAGGCGTCCACCAGCATGTTCGAGAGGCCCATGCCGCCGGCCTGGGCCAGGTGCATCGCCAGTTCGCTGTCGATCGTCGACGTATAGGTCTCGTTGCCGAGCCCCTCGCGCTCGCCGCCACCGTCGTCGGTCAGCGACTGGCGCATCTGCTTGATCATCTCCAGCATCAGCATCGACTCGAACTGCGCCGCCAGCTCGCCGAGCTTCTCGCGTTCGGCGGCGGGATTGGCCGTCCGGTCGATGGTCGTCAGCCGGTCCGGCGCGGGCGCCGGAAACGACAGCGACGATGGCGACGAGTCGCGCGACATCAGATGATCACGATCTCGGCGCGCAGCGACCCTGCGGCCTTGAGCGCCTGAACGATGGCGATGATGTCGCGGGGCGTGACGCCGAGCGAGTTCAAGGCGCGGACAACGGCGTCGAGCGTGACGCCCTCGTCGAGGGCGACCAGCCGCGCTTCCTGCTCGCGAACGTCGACCTGTTCGTTGGGCACGACGACGGTTTCGGCCCGGTTGGGCGCGAAGGCGTTGGGCTGCGAGACGTCGAAGCGCGTGCTGATCTTCACCGACAGCGAGCCGTGCGCCACCGCGGCGGCGCCGAGCGTGACGTTGGCGCCGACGACGACCGTGCCGGTGCGCTCGTTGATCACGACGCGTGCCGGTGCATCGGACTCGACGGGCAGCGGCTCGATGCGCGCCATCAGCTCGGGGATGTTGCCCTTGAAGTGGGCCGGCACCGTGATGCTGACCGTGGCCGGGTCGATCGCCCTGGCGCTGCCCGTGCCGAGCGCATCGTCGACGACCTTGGCGAGGCGCGAGGCGGTCGAGAAGTCAGGCGTGTTGAGCGCCAGCAGCACCTGATCGCCGTCGGGCACGACGCCGCGCGGCTGCACCTGGACGAGCCCGCCGCCCGGCACCCGGCCGGCCGTCAGGTGATTGACCTGCACGCTGTTGCTCTGCGTGCCGCCACCGAAGCCGCCGAGAGTCAGCGCGCCCTGCGCGAGCGCCACCACCTGGCCGTCGAGGCCGCGCAGCGCCGTCGGCACCAGCGTGCCGCCCTGCAGGCTGCGCGCGTCGCCGATCGACGACACGGTGATGTCGAGCCGGACGCCCGGCCGGGCAAACGGCGGCAGTTCCGCGCTCACCATGACCGCGGCGATGTTCTCGACCTTGATCGTCTCGGGCGTGACCACGACGCCGAAGCGCTCGAGGGTGCTGGCCAGCGACTGGTTGGAGAACATCGTCTGCCGGCGGTCGCCGGTGCGATTGAGGCCGATGACCAGGCCGTAGCCGATGAGCGGCGTCGGCCGCACGCCGACCAGCGACGCGATGTCCTTGACGCGCATGCTCGCGCCGTTGCGCGCATCGAGCGGCGCGCTGCCGAGGACCGCCACCACCACCACTGCCAGGACTGCCGAGAATCTGCGCGTCACGTCGATGCCCCTAGAAGATCTTGTTGAGGATCCGCACCAGCCAGCCCGGCTTGAGGTTGTCCTTCATCAGCCCGCGGCCGTAGTACTGGATGCGCAGCTGGCCGACTTGCGTCGACAGGACGCTGTTGTTGCGCCGCACGTCCATCGGCCGGACGATGCCGGTCAGCACGACGATCTGCCGCTCGCCATTCAGGTCGAGTTCGCGGACGCCCTCCAGCACGAGATCGCCGTTGGGCAGCACCTCGGCGACCCGCGCCGTCATCGTCGCCGTCAGCTGGCTGGTGCGCGTGGTCGTGCCGCCGCCCTTGAACTGGCTGTCGGCACTCGCGCTGGCCAGGTTGGTCGGGTCGATCATCGACGGCAGCTTGCTCTCGATGCCGAACAGGCTCGGCACCGAAGCGCTGGCGCTGCTCGCCTTGTTCAACTGCGCGTCGGCGCTGCCGGCCGCCTCGATGTTCTCGACGACGCGAACCGTGATGAGGTCGTTGACGCTGCGGGCGCGGCGGTCCGAGGTCAGGCCGGCGATCCAGTCCATCGACGGTTCGTCGGTGGCCGCGGCGTTGCCGCGGGCCAGGGCGCGCGCCGTCTCCAGATGCCTGGCGACGGCGGTATCGTAGGCCTCGTCCTTGCCCTTCGTCTTCGGCTGTGCCTGCGCGCCCGCCGCCATCACCAGCAACAGGCCGGCCGCCATTCCCGTCACGACATGCTTACGAACCATGGAGTACCTCGACGAGCGCCGGACCGACGACGCGGCCACGCAGGCGCTTGCGGCTGTCCGGATTGATCAGGATGACGGTCTCGCCGGCGCTGCCCGACTGGAAGGCGATGGCGCGGCCGCGGACCTCGAGCCCGTCGATGCGCGCCACCGTGATCACTTCGTCGCCCGACTCGACGGCATCCGGCGTGGTGAGCAGCGTCGCCGTCACCACTTCTCCCGCGATCAGGGATCGCCGGGTCGTGGACGACAGCACGGTGGCCAGCGCCGGGAGGGGCACCAGCGCCTGCCGGCCGATGTCGTCACGCACGACGTCGAGCGCATCGGCGGGCGGCGTGGTTCTGGCGTCGACCGCGCCGCGGGCACGGACGTGCGGCGCGCGAACCCGGACAACGGCGCTGAGGCGGCCGACGCGGCGGTTGTCTGCGCCGTCGCGGACGTACAGCACGAACCGGATGGGTCCGGCGGTGCGGCTGCCCGGTTCGGCGACCGCACGCGTCGCCGCCGGCGCGCCTGGCGCCATCGAGAGCACCGGGCGATCGATCGCGACGTCGGCGTCGCCGCCGAATGCCGTGACCACCGCGGCCCGGGCGGCGGCGACCGCGGCGGCCCGCTCGGCGCTGCCTTCGGCACCGGCCGATGCGACGAGCACGGCGAGGCCGGCAATCGCCAGCCCCACGGCCCTCGCCAGGCTAGGTGGCAATCTGGTTCACCTGGCCGAGCATTTCGTCGGCGGTGCGAATCACCTTGGAGTTGGCCTCGTAGGCGCGCTGGCCGAGGATCATGTTGACCATCTCCTCGACGATGCTGACGTTGCTCTCTTCGAGGAAGCCCTGCTGCAGCGTGCCGAGCCCTTCGGTGCCGGGCAGCCCCGTGACCGCGTCGCCCGACGCCGTGGTCACGGCGAACAGGTTGCTGCCGAGCGCGTGCAGGCCGGCCGGATTCTGGAAGCCGGCAAGCTGGATGTTGCCAATCTGCTGCGGCGCGCTCTCGCCCGCCACCGTCGCCGACACCACACCGTCGCGCGAGATGGTCACCGACACCGCGTTGGACGGGATCGTGATGGCGGGTTCGAGCGTGTAGCCGTCGTTGGTGACCAGCGTGCCTTCCTGGTTCACATGGAGGTTGCCCGCACGCGTGTAGGCGGTCTGCCCGTCGGGCAGCGTCACCTGGAGGAAGCCGCGGCCTTCGATGGCGACGTCGTAGGGGGCGTTTGTCGCCTTCAGGTTGCCGCCGCCGAAATCGCGCGACACGGCCACCAGCTTGGTCCCGAGCCCGAGTTCGACACCCACCGGCGTTTCGGCGGTCGCGTCGGTCGGCGAGCCGGCACCGACGATCTGCTCGTACACCAGGTCCTCGAACTCCACCCGGCTCTTCTTGAAGCCGGAGGTGTTCACATTGGCCAGGTTGTGCGCGATGTTGTCGATGTTTGCCTGCTGCGCGTTCATGCCGCTCGCGGCGGTGTACATCGCTCGAATCATGTTGGTCCTCGTTCTGTCGATTACCGGTGTGCCGAAGTTCGGGCTTACCTATCGGCCTTGGGCCTTCGGCCTTCGGAGCCCGAAGCGACCGCTGCTCATCTGCGTCCGAGTTCGGTGATGGCGCGGCCGTCGAGTTCCGAACTGAGGATGTGCAGCCCGCGCTGCAGCGCCTCGAACCCGCGAGCCACTTCGGTCAGCGTCACCATCCGATCGACCACCGAGACGTTCGAGGCCTCGAGCATGCCGCTCCGGACGGTCGTGGCCGCGGCATCCTGCGGCTTGGCGGTCGATGGAGCGCGGAAGCGACCGAGGTCCTCGCGCTGCAGTTCCGTGTAGTCGCCGAAATCGACGACGCGGAGCTTGCCGACCGCCTGCGTGCCCAGCGTCACCGTCCCGTCGTCGGCAACGCTGACTTCCCCGCCGTTCCGTGGGAGCTTCAGCGGACCGTCGGCCGTCTGCACCGCGTGGCCGTCGGCGGTCGTGACCGTGCCGTCGGCGGCGAGCTGGAAATTGCCGTTGCGCGTGTACCGCGCGCCCTGCGGCGTGTCGACGACGAAGAAGCCGCGGCCCTCGATCGCGAAGTCCAGATCGCGGCCGGTCTTCTCCATCGAGCCGGGGCGGAAATCGAGATGGCCGGGGCCCGGCGCAACGTCGATCGCCGATTGCAGGGCCCGGCCGAAGTCGGGCCGCTCGGCGGCGTTGAGCGTGACCCGCTCGGCCTTGTACCCGGCGGTCTTGGCGTTCGCGATGTCGGAAGCCAGCCGATCCAGCTGCTCCATTCGCGTCCGCAATCCGCTCAGCGCTGCGTAAGTGCCGCCTGCCATGTGTGCTCCGGGTGAGTGGACGCGAGAATGAGATCCTCGCTGCCCGACGTTCCGTCGACACGTACCCATGCAAATCCAGGGCCCCACGTGTGGGTCCATGAATTCGCGCGTCCCTCGCCCGCAGCGTCGGCGATCCGGCGAGCAGCCTGAGCGGTTGACAGTCTGCCGACACCCTGAGGCGTGGCCGGTGCCGGCGCGTCGACGCCGTAGCCCTCGAGCAGCAGACGCAGCATCGAGTCGCTCACGAGATAGGGGCGTACGCGGCGTCCGGTCCCGGACTGCACGGCGGCGATCGCTGTTCTCGGCAGCGGCGCCGTGACGGCGAGGCGCAGGGTGCCGTCGCGCTCCACCTCGAGCGGCACGATCCCGAGCGCCTGGACCACCGCCCGCGAAAGGCCGGCCACCGGCCCACGCACGCTCTCCGGATCGACGTGCGGGAGGAATCCGACGCCGGCCTGCCTTGCGAGCGCGCGCGTGACGGCGCCTTCGTCGACGACGGCCATCGAGATGAGTTGCGCGCCGAGCGGCAGGCCGCTCACGGCCTGTGCGGCCAGTGCCCGCGTCAACTGGTCGGCGTCAATCGAACGCGCCGCGACCAGCAGCGTGCCGAGCCGCACCGGCGGCATGCTGGGCGCCTTGACGATGTGCGGCGGCTGCAGCGCCTCCAGCCGGGCGGTGGTGTCGGCCGCCAGGCAGGCGGTGCCGCAGAACCACTCGCCGTCGAACGTCACGCCGCGCCGGAAGGTGCGGGCGAGGACGCCGGTGGCGCACTCGCTATGCGCGCAGCGCATTGGCCTTGCCCGAGGACGGACGGGTGCGGCCGGCGGCGCCGGCATCGGCGATCGACAGACGGAGCCGGACTTCCCCTTCCGAGACCTGCTCGGCGGCGGCGATTTCCTTGACGGTGCGGCCCCGGCGCGTGGCGGCGCGGAGGCGCACGGCGGTCGGCCGGACCGCCGGCGCGGCGGGGGCGGCACTTGCCGCCGTCGACAGGCGCTCGATCTCGGCTGCCACCTGGCGGAAGCCGGTTTCGGCCGTGTCGGTCAGCAGATTGATGCCTTCCTGCAGGCGCATCACGCGCTGTTCGAGTTCGACGGCATGGCGCAACGCCCGCACGAGCCGGACGGCGACGAGGACGATGATGCCGGTCGCGAGCGTCAGCAGACCGGTGACCACCAGCAGGGGGATCGACATATCAGCGGGTCCTTACAGTTCGAGGCTGCGCAGGCGGTCGGCCGGGCTGACCACCTCGTTGACACGGATGCCGTAGCACCCGGAGACGACGACCACCTGGCCACGGGCGACGAGCCGCCCGTTCACCAGCAGGTCGACCGGATCGTCGGGCGACCGATCGAGGTCGATCATCGAGCCGGGGCCGAGACGCGCCAGGCTTTCGAGCGTCATCTGGGTTTCGCCGAAGCGCACCGTGATCGGCAGTTCGATGTCGAGCACGACATCGAGGTTGCGGGGGGTGGTGCCCGACGGTGCGGGCGCCGCGGCTGCGGTCACCGGCGGCGCGGCAGCGGCGGCCACCGTGCGGCCCGGCTGCTGTCCCGCCGGGATCGTCCGGCCCCAGCCGACGAGGCGAATCGGGTCGGCCGTCCCGACCAGCAGATCGAAGTGCTGCGCGTCGATCGCGACCGGACTGGTCGCGGCGACCGGCGTCTCGACGCTCAGCGTCAGGCCCTTGCCAGCCCCGTGCGCGTGCGCGCCAGAGGCCTGCCCCACCAGTTCCTTCAGCGTGTCGACGATGTCGGCATCGGCCACCAGGCTGGGATCGCCGAGGATGGTCGCGACCAACTGCGTCGCACCGTCCTGCGTGAGTCCGAGCCACACCGTGCCGGCGGCGCTGCCGGCGACCTGCACGGCCACCTGCCAGGCGACGTCGGCCTCGCCGACCGTCGGCCGTGTCCGCACCGCCGTGCCGGTCATCGCGCCGAGCGCGTCGCCGAGGTTGGTGGCAATTGCGTCGATGAGGGTGGTCGTGTCAGCCATGCGCCACTTCCGCCTTGTCGGCCGTGCTCACCGCGTGCAGCAGGCGCACGCCGGCCCGGCCCTGCTCCTGGACGGGGAATGCTTCGAACTTCACCGTGTCGCGCACCCGCACCTGCAGCGGGGCCCCGAGCCGGTGGTTCAGCGCGATCACGTCGCCCGGCACCAGTTCCAGCACCTCGCGGGCCGGCAGCGTCGTCTCGATCGTCGCCGCCAGATCGACCGGCAGGTGGCCCAGCGTGCGCCAGAACTGCTGGCGATCGTCGAGCGTCGGCTCGCGGTGCGCGCGGTACCAGGTGTGGGTGAACGAGTCGCCGACGGTCTCGATCGCGGTCGCCGGCAGACAGAAATTCAACATTCCGCGCGCGTCGCCGATCTTGATGTCAAAGCCGATGAGCACCACGACTTCGTTCGGCGCGGCCACCTGCAGCATCTGGGGACGGGTGTCCCGGCCGTTCACGCGGAAGCGGACGTCGACGATGTTGCGCCACGTCTCGGTCAGGTGTTCGAGGAGCAGCTTGACGACGCCATCGATGACGTTGTGCTCGATCTCGGTGAGACCGCGGGTCGGCGCCATGCCGCGACCCGAGCCGCCGAGCATGCGATCGATCATCGAGAAGGCGACCGACGGATTGAGCTCGAGCGCCGCAAGGCCTTCGAGCGGCGCCAGCGAGATGGCGTAGAACGCCGTCGGGTCCGGCAACGACATCAGGAACTCGGAGTACGTGAACTGCTCCACCGAGGTGACGTTGACGTCGGTCACCGTCCGCAGGTACGCCGAGAGCGAGGTCGAGATGTTGCGGGCGAACCGGTCGTGCAGGAAGTGCAGTGACCGGATCTGTTCCTTGTTGACCCGATCGGGCCGGCGGAAGTTGTAGACGATCACCGATTCCGCGTCCATCGCCAGATCGACGACCGCGGCCGTCTTCTCGGGATGCGCCGCCGATGTCAGCAGGGCATCGACTTCGTCCTGCGAGAGGATCTTGCTCACGCGCGGGCTCCGCGCCGGGCCGGCTCACGCGGCTGCGGCTCGGCCACCGGCTGGCCGGGGCGCGCCAGGCGCGACTTCAGGCTGGTGCGCAGCCTCGACAGCGCGAGCGACCGCAGCTGCGAGACGCGCGATTCGCACACGCCGATGACCGCCCCGATTTCGGCCATCGTCATCTCTTCCTCGTAGTAGAGCGCCAGGATCTGCCGCTCGCGCTCGGGCAGCTCCATGATGGCCTCGGCCAGCAGGCCGCGGAGTTCCTTGCGTTCGAGCTGGGCGTCCGGCCCCTCGTCGACGTCGATGCACAGTTCGAGGAGCGGCTGGCCGTCCTCGCCTGTCGCGTCGAGCTGACGGATGGCGCCGACGTCCAGCGTCCGCACCTGGTCGACCGCCTTGCCGTACTCGGTCGGCGACATCTGCATGCTGCCGGCGACTTCGTCCTCGGTCGGCTCGCGCTTCAACTCGGCCCGCAGCTTGGCCACCGCACCGTCGAGCTCGCGGCGCATGCGGCGCAGCGAGCGCGGCGCCCAGTCCAGGTCGCGCAGGGCGTCGAGCATCGCGCCCTGCACGCGGCGCCGGGCGAAGGCGTCGAAGGGGACGCCGGTCGACGGCTTGTACCGGCCGGCGGCGTCGATCAACCCCATCACGCCGACGCTGATGAGATCGGTCATCTCGACCTGCGACGGCAGCCGCTGCGCCAGACGATGCGCCATGGCTTTCACGAGCCCGACATGGGCGATGACGAGCTGGTCGCGGTCCATGTAGCTCGCCTGAGGGGTCATAACCGGCACGGGCTCTTCTCCAGTTCCGCGTGTGCTGACGCGGGCGTTCATGCGTGCACCGTGGGCAGCTGGCCCAGGAGGCACGCGGCAATCGAGTCGGGGTCACCTTCGGCGAGGTCCTCTGGCACGCGCTGACCGAGTCCCAGCAGCGACACCCGCACGTCGCGCTGGCGCAGGGAGCGCACGAGCGGCATGACCGTCTCGGCCTCGTCGATCTTCGAGATCACGACGCGATCGGCGCCTGCCATCGCGAAGCGCTCCCAGATGCGGTCGAAATCGCGCGGCGTGGTCGAGGCCGGCACGACCAGGTGCATGCGGACCTTGGGCAGCGCGCCGAGCGCCGCGAAGAAGGCCGCCGCTTCTTCGTTGGCCGGCGACAGGCCGGGCGTGTCGACGAGCACCGGCAGCCGGCTGCTGCCGACCGCGCCCGTGATCTCCTCGGGCGTGCGCGCCACCACGAACGGGCTGCCGATGATGTCGGCGTACAGGCGGAGCTGCTCGACGGCGCCGACCCGGTAACCGTCAGCGGCAACGAGGCGGAACCGGCGTTCGCCGCGGGCCCGTGCCTGCGCGGCAATCTTCGCGATGGTGGTCGTCTTGCCGACACCGGGAGGGCCGATGAAGACGTTGATCTGGCCGAGCGCCGCGTCGCGGCACCCGAGGCCGGCCACGCAGGTCGCGAGGGCTGTCTTGAGCTGACCCTGCGAGATGTCGCGTCGGCGCGATGCCGGGATCTCGTCGACGACGGCTTCGGCCAGGTCGCGGTCCAGACCAGTCGCGATGAGCCGGGCGACGAGGCTGTCGGTCACCGGGGTCGGCTTGGCCGGCGGGGTCAGCTGCCGTTCGGCGTCTGCCCTGGCCTCGTCGGCTGACCGTCGGTTCTCCGACATGCCAGCCGGGGCGAATGCCGAGAGTTCGACTTCGCGCCCGCCCAGCCATCCGCGCCAGCCGGCCGCCGGCACGAGGCGCGTGCCGAGCACGAGGGCCGACGGACCGAGCGCGGCCCTCGCTTCGGCGAGGGCCTCACGAACGCTGGAACTGCGAAAACGCTGAGGAGTCATGGCGTCAATCGAGTACGGCAACCGGGGCAACCTTCACGTGCGCGGGGACCTCGCTGTGCGAGAGCACCCCCATCTGCGGCAGCACCCGGGTGAACAGTCGCCACAGGTGCGGTCGCAGCGCCGGTGAACACAGAAGCACGGGCTGTGCCACCGCGGTTTCGAGGGCGCGGGCAATCCGCGTCGCCATGTGCTGGGCGTCGTTCGGGTCGATCGCGAGCACCACACCGTGCTCGGTCCGGACGACGGCCTGCATCAGCCGCTCCTCGAGCGAGGGCGCCAGGTTGATGGTCGGCAGGTCGCCCTGGTCGGTCTGGTGCTGACGGCAGATCGCCCGTCCGAGCGCCTGGCGCACGGACTCGTTCAGCAGGTCCGGATCCTTGGTGGTCCCGGCCGCATCGGCGAGCGCCTCGAGGATCGTCGTGAGGTCCTTGACCGGCACGCGCTCGCGAAGCAGCTGCCGCAGGACCCGCTGGATGTCGCCCAGGCCGAGCAGCTTCGGGACCAGGTCGTCGACCAGGCGCGGCGACTGCTGGGCGACGCGGTCGACCATGTCCTTCGTGTGCTGCCGGGTCAGGAGGTCCGGCAGGAACGAGCGGATGATCTCCGACAGGTGCGTCGACAAGGCTGTCGTCGGGTCGACGACGGTGTAGCCGGCGGCGGTGGCGGCGTCGCGCTGCTCGGCGCGAATCCAGAGCGCCGGCAGGCCGAACGCCGGCTCGCGGGCCGCCGTGCCCTCGATGGTGCCGGTGGCTGTCCCGGGGTTGATCGCCAGCAGGCGATCGGGCATCAGCTCGGCGCGCGCCACTTCGACGCCCTTCACGAGCAGCGCATAGGTGCGCGGCCCGAGCTGGAGGTTGTCGGCGACGTGCACCGGCGGAACGATCATCCCGGTTTCGGTCGCGATCTGCCGGCGGATGGCCTTGACCCGCTGCAGCAGCGTGCCCCCCTGCCGCTCGTCGACCAGCGAGATCAGCGCGTAGCCGACCTCGACGCTGAGCGGATCGACCGAGGCCAGCGTCTCGACGGTCGGCTCGCTCGTGGCCGGGCTCGCCCCCGGCTCGAGCGCATCGTCGACAACGTCGCCGGCACCCTGCCGGTTCATGTAGGCGGCGACGCCGAAGACAGCGGCCACGAGGAAGAAGGCCATCTTGGGCAGGCCCGGAACCAGGCCCATCGCAAACAGCACGGCCGCGCCGATCGCCAGCGGCTGCATCTTCGTGAGCAGCTGGTTGGCGACGTCCTCGCCGAGCGACGACTCCGACGAGGCGCGCGTCGTGATCAGGCCGCCCGACATCGAGACCAGCAGCGCCGGGATGGCGGTGACCAGGCCCTCGCCCACCGTCAGGATGGTGAACGTCCTGGCCGCCTCGCCGAGTTCCATGTCGTACTGCATGACGCCGATGACCAGGCCGGCGATGATGTTGACGCCGGTGATGAGCAGGGCCGCCAGCGAGTCGCGCTGCGTGAAGCGAATGGCGCCGTCCATGGCGCCGTAGAACTCGGCTTCCTTGCGGACGTTGTCGCGGCGCCGCTTGGCTTCCTTCTCGTCGATCGAGCCGGCGTTGAGGTCGGCGTCGATCGACATCTGCTTGCCGGGCATCGCGTCGAGGGTGAATCGCGCCGTGACCTCCGAGATGCGGACCGCGCCGTGGTTGATGACCACGTACTGGATGGCAATCAGCACGAGGAACACGACCACGCCGACGACGAAGTTGCCGCCGACGACGAACTGGCCGAAGGACTCGATCACGTGCCCGGCCGCGTCGACGCCCTCGCTGCCGTGCAGCAGGATCAGGCGCGTGCCGGCGACGTTGAGCGCCAGGCGCAGCAGCGTGAGCAGCAGCAGCAGCGACGGGAAGACCGAGAACTCGATCGGGTCCTTGACGTAGACCGCGGTGAGCAGCAGGACCACCGACAGCGCGATGTCGATCGACAGCAGCAGATCCAGCAGGATCGGCGGCAGCGGCAGCACCATCAGGGCCAGCACCAGGATGATGACGCCTGGCACCAGCAACTGCGACGGTCCGAACGGGCGGGGAGTGGACATCTCTTCGTTCCTGTCCTTCAGATCACCAGCTGCTTGAGGCGAATCAGGTAGGCCAGCACTTCGGCCACCGCTTCGAACAGGTCGCCGGGGATGGACTCACCCACCTCGACCTGCTTGTAAACAGCCCGCGCCAGCGGCGGGTTCTCGATGATCGGCACGCCGTGCTCGCGGGCGATGGTGCGGATCTTCAGGGCGAGCGCGTCGGCGCCCTTGGCGACGAGCTCGGGGGCGGCCTGACCGCGCTGGTAGCGCAGCGCCACCGCGAAGTGCGTCGGGTTGGTCACGACGACGGTCGCCTTGGGAACGGCGGCGAGCATCCGCTTCCGGATCATCTCGCGCTGCACCCGGCGGACGCGCGCCTTGATCTCGGGGTTGCCCTCCGTCATCTTCAGGTCGTCCTTGACCTCCTGCTTGGTCATCTTGAGCGACTGCCCGGTGCGCCACTTCTGCAGCGCGAAGTCGCCGGCGGCGAGCGCAATCAGCGTGATCGCCGCGCGCTTCAGGAACAGGACGGTGTGCTCCCAGGCCGACAGGCTGGAGGCGACAGGCGTCAGCAGCGCGAACCGCGGCGCCTCGTCGATCACGCCGCGCACCGTGATCCAGGCGACGGCGCCCACCACGGTCGCGGCGATCAGGGTCTTCACCAGGTTGAGGCCGGCCTGCGTCGGCACCAGCCGCTTCAGCCCGTTCGACGGGTTGAGGCGGTTCAGGTCGACGCGCAGCGCCTCGGTCGCGACGATGAACCCGCCCTGCGCCTGCGTCGACGCGGCGGTCGCGGCAATCGCGCCGAGCGCGAGCGGCGCCACCAGCCAGGCGATCTGCCCGATGCCCTGGATCGCGAGAGCCACGACTTCCCCGCTCGTCACGGGCTGATGGCGTGCCTCGCCCAGTCGGCCGATGCCGAGGTGGAGCATCGTCCCCAGCCCCGTCGTCATCGTCGGGCCCCAGTAGGCGAGCACCATGAGTGCGGCGCCGAGGTTGAAGGCGTCGTTGAGGTCGCGGCTGCGCGCCACCTGCCCACGGCGGCGCGCGTCGTCCAGACGCTTGCTCGTGGGTTTTTCTGTGCGGTCGCTCGACACGTCAGTGGAGGGCCGCGGCCGTGCGGGCGCCGAGCGTCAGCGCCTGCGGGAAGGCGCGCGCCAGGATCTCGGGCAGCACGCGGACAGTCAGCGCGAGCGCAATCCAGCCGACCAGCAGGCGGACCGGCGCGGCGGTGACCATCAGGTTGAGTGTCGGCGCCACGCGCGCCATGGCGCCGAGCGCCACCTCGACGAGCAGCAGCGTGATGACAATGGGGGCGGCGAGGCGGACGCCCAGCGTGAACATCAGGCCGAACATCCGCGCCACCAGTTCGGCGAGATCGGCGGCGACCGCGCCACTGCCGATCGGCAGCGCCTCGTAGGACGCCGCCAGCGCGCGCAGGAGGTCGTGGTGGCCGTTCGTGAGGAGCAGGATCAGCAGCGCCAGCGACCCGTACAGCGCGGCCAGCACGTTGTTGCGCACGCCGCTCTGGGGATCGACGAGCGCCGCGTAGGACAGGCCCATCTGGAACCCGCAGAGATGCCCGCCGAGTTCTGCGCCGGCGACCAGCAACCGGACCGACATGGCCAGTGCCGCGCCGATCAGCACCTCACGCAGGACCAGCGTGACGAAGAGCCCCGACTCGATCGCGCGCGGCAAGCCGATCAGCGGCGCCATGAACGCCCCCAGGATGACGATCAGCCCGACCCGCACCATCGGCGGCATGAACGTGCCGCCGAACAGCGGCGTGCCCACCACGAGCACACTCGGGCGGATCAGCGCGATGGCGAAGAGCAGGATCGGCGTGAGGTTCACTACCGCACCAGGGTGGGCAGGTTGACGACCATCTGCCGGGCGAATCCCGACATCAGCCGCAGCATCCACGGGAACGTCAGCGCAAAGGTCAGAAAGATGGCGGCTGCGCGTGGGATGAACGCGAGCACGTTGTCCTGGATGCTCGTGACCGTCTGGAAGACGCTGACGAGCACGCCGGCGATGACGCCGGCCAGCAGCATCGGCAGGCTGACGAGGATGGCCAGCTCGATGGCCTGGCGCACGATTCCGACGACGAGGGCTTCGGACATGGGAGTCTCAGAGAAAGCTGCGCACGAGCGACGAGACCAGCAGGTTCCAGCCGTCGATCATCACGAACAACATCACCTTGAACGGCAGCGAGATCATCGCGGGCGGCAGCTGCAACATGCCCATCGAGAGCAGCGTCGTCGAGACCACGAGATCGATGAGCAGGAACGGCACGAACAGGTAGAACCCCATCTGGAATCCCGTCTTCAGCTCCGAGAGGATGAAGGCGGGAATCACGACGCGCATCGGCAGCTGGTCGGGCGTCTCCGGCCGCGCCACCTTGCCGAGCTCGACGAACAGGCCGAGATCGCTCTCGCGCGTCTGCTTGAGCATGAAGGTGCGCAGCGGCGGCGAGCCGCGCTCGAGCGCCTGCATCACCGTGATCTCGTTGCGCAGCGCCGGCTGCAGGGCGAGCTGGTTGACCTGCTCGCCGACCGGCGCCATGACGAAGACCGTGAGGAAGAGCGCCAGCCCGATCAGGATCTGGTTGGACGGCGCTTCCTGCGTGCCCAGGGCCTGCCGCAGGAAGTGGAAGACGATGACGATGCGCGTGAACGCCGTCATCGTCATGAGGATGGCCGGGATGAAGCTGAGGAGCGTCAGCATCAACACGACCTGGAGCGGCGCGGAGATGGCGCCGATGCCGTCGATGTCGATGGTCGTCCGCTGCGGCGCCTGGGCGAGCACCGGCACCGCCATTGCGGCCCAGACCGTCGCCGTGCCGGCAAGCGCGCGGAGCGCGCGGAATCTCACGACTGCCCTCCCGCCGGCGTGTCGCCAGCGACCCGCGCGTCGAGCGTCTGGGCGAACGAGGCGCCACCGGTCAGTTCCGTGACGAGCGACACGTGCATCGGCGTGACGCCCAGCAGCAGGCGGCGTCCTTCGACGGCGACGATCACGAGCTGACGGCGGTCGCCGAGCCCGACCGCGGTTTCGACCTGCACGGGCCGCGGTCCCTTGCGCAATCCGCCGCGCAGGCCGCCTCTGCGGATCAGCCACACGCAGCCGCCCATCAGCGCGAGCACCGCGAGCAGGGACAGGATCGTGCGCACCACGCCAGGGCCGTCGGACCAGCCAGGCGCCGGCGTCGCCGCCTGCGCCTGGGCGATGAGGAAGGAGTAGCTCACGCGAGCGCCTCGGTGGCGTTCTTCTGCCGGAACTCGGTGAGCCGCAGCGACACGCTCTCGTCGATGATGACGACTTCGCCGCGCGCCACCGGCACGTCGTTGACGAGCACGAAGAGGTCCTGCCCGGCCGACTGGCTGAGGCGAACCACGCTGCCGCGCTGCAGGGCCAGACAGGCGCGCAGCGTCAGCGAGCCTTTGCCGAGCACGACGTCGATGTGCATGTGCACGTCGCCGAAGCTGGCCAGGGCCGCCGGCAGCGACAGGTCAGAACTGGATGACGAAGTCGGAGAAGAGGACATCGGTCACCTTGTGATGGAGTGCCTTGGAGGCCTGCGCGGCGATCGTCTTCTTGAGCGCCTCCTTGCCTTCCGGGGTCGCGAGGTCGGCAGACTTCTGCTGCGCGAGCAGTTCGAGGACGGTCGAACGGGCCCTGACGATCGGCAACTTCTCGTGTTCGAGCTCCTTCAGGACCTCCTCGTCGACCTCGAGCACCAGCTGGACGTTCGCCCGCAGGAAGCGCGTGGCCTCGGTGTCGGCGAGGTTGACGGTGAAGGTGTCGAGCGGCAGGAGCGCGCCGGCGTGTTCACCGGCCGCGGCGGCGTCGCCGTGCCCGGGCGTCGTGGCCTGGCCGTGGCTGTCCTTGGCACCGGCCTCGGCGGCCGCAAGGGCCTGCTGGCGCGACCACCAGAAGTAGCCGCCGCCACCGCCGCCGGCCAGCAGCACGACCACACCGATGATGAGAGGGAGCTTGCCGCGCTTCTTGGCGGGGGCGTCTGCGTTCTTGGGGGCTGTGCTCATGTCCGCTCCTGGACCGCCCACCGGGGCGGCGTCCAGGAAAGGAGCAAGGCCGATGCCCGCCGCGTCCAGCGGCCTGGCCGCTCAAGACTGGCGAAAACCTGCCGATTTCAGGAGATCGGCGCGGAACCGGCGAACGGACGTGCGGCGCTCCCCCGTCGAGGGTGACGGATCGGCGACACCACGAGGCCGGCCGTGACTACCGGTCAGGCGAGCAGCTCGAAGACCGGCTCGTCGGCATCCTGGCTCTTGCCGCGCCGGGCGCGGCGGCGCTGATCTGCCGGCTCGTCCTGCCCGCCCTGCCCCTTGTCGTCGGGCGCGACCGTGAGGTCGTCGAGCCGCAGGCCGGCCGCTTCCATCTGCTGACGGAGGCTCTGCTGGTGCTGAAGGACCCAGTCCTGCACCTGCGCGGAGTCGGACCGCACCACCGCCGTGACGGCGCCGTGCTCGACGCGCAGGGACACGGTCACCGAGCCGTGGGCGTCGGGCCGCAAGTGCAGCTTGGCTTCGCCGACGCCGTCCTTCCACTGCATCTTGAGCGACGACACGATGTGCGCGTTCACCTGCTCGCCCACCGCCGGCGGCAACGTCGCCGCGGGCGCTGGCGCGCTCACCGGCGCGGGCGCCTCCGGCCTCGACGCGGCTGCCAGCATGCCGCCGAAGACCGACGAGGCTGCCTGCTCTGTCGCCCGCACGAGTTCGACCTGCGCTTCGGCCGGCGGCTGAGCGAGTCGACCGAGGACCTCGACGGCTCGCGCCACCGGGCCCACGGCCGCTGCGTCGGGCTGACTGCCCGAGACCGAGGGGTTCCAGTGGAGCTGGCCTGGGGTGTCGGCCGTCCGTCCGGAACCACCCAGCAGGTGTGCGAGCGCCCTGGCAGCCGCTCCAGGCGACGAGCCAGACGGGCCAGCAGGCGTCGCGGCGACTCCAGCCGCCTCGGTGCCCACCGTGGCGACGCGCGGCCCCGGCGCGGCAAGCGCCCGAGCGGCGGACCGCCAACGCGCCAACGCCTCCGGCGTCGGACGCACGTCCGATTCATCCGGCGACGGAGCGACGGCGTTGGATGCCGCCAATGTCGCGGATTCGGCCGCCACCTCGCCAGCCACGGGGGCCGCCCCCTCCACGAGTGCCTCGTTCAGGCCCGCGGCCTGGGCCCCGTTCGCTGAATTGCCGGCAGCCTCGATCGCGTCCGCGTCCACGCCGGCCGTCGCGGCGAGCGCCGCTGGCACCGGGTGGCCGGCCTGGAGCAACTCGAGCTCCGCCGCGATCTCGCCGGTGGATCCGATTTCGAACGGACCCGGCTGCACCGTGTCCGCGCTGGCCATCGCCAGCGGCGTCACCGGCAGCGCCAGGAGGCCCGCTACCGCCGCGGGATCGATGGGCATGACCGCCCCGAGTTCCCCGACCTCGTCGTCGCCCGCGGTGTCAGGGCTCACGATCGCGGTGTCGTGGCTGCTGCGGCCGATCGGCCCCACGCTCTGCCCCAGTGCCAGAAGGAGCCAGGATGACGCCGGCAGTGTCCGCCGTTCATCGTCTGGTGCCACCGGCGCAGTGGTCATCATCTGTTCGTCATCGTCCTTGAGCCGCGGTGTGGCAGCTGGCGGCTCTTCAGCCGATCCCGCCTGCCGGGACCTGCCGCCCGCTGCGGCCTGCGCCTTCGACGCCGCGGCCTCGTCGTCGCGCGCCGCAGCCAGCACCTGCGCGAAGGCCGGCGGCGCCTTCGGCTTGGACCCTGTGCTGCGGGTTGGTCCGGGCACGTCGCTGCCGGCGCGCGGCGGTCGCACGCCGCCGATGGCGTCGGGCTGGGCCGCGCGGCCAGCGGTCGCGCGCGGCGACGACACGGGTGGCGCTGCCGGCGCCGACGAAGGGACGGTGAACGGAACGAGTGCCATGCAGGACTCCGGCGCGTGCGCGCGGTCCGGTCACCCGGCCGCGCCCCGCCTGGATGTGCTACCGCTTCAACTGCAGCGTCTCGACGAGCACTTCGTCGGAGACCGTGATCGTGCGCGAGTTGGCCTGGTAGCCGCGCTGCGCGAGGATCATCTGCGTGAACTCGGTGGCGATGTCGACGTTGGACTGCTCGATCGCGCTGCCGATCAGGGTGCCGCGTCCACCGGTGCCGGCGGTGCCGATGTTGGGCAGCCCGGCGGCCTGGGTCTCGCCGTACCGGTTGGCGCCGAGCTTGGCCATGCCCTTCGGGTTGTTGAAGTTGGCCATGGCGATCTGCCCGACCGGCACTTCCTTGCCGCCGAACTTCACCAGGATCTGCCCGTCGGGGGCGACGGCGATCTCGGTGGCTTCGCCGGCCGGTGCGCCGTTCTGCTCCGGCGCGGCCATCTGCGAGGCCTTGGCGAAGCTCGTGAGCGCCGGCTCGGTGGACGGCGGCGGCGTGATGTCCCACGTGATGTTGTTGCCGGTCGCACCGTTGGCCCAGGTGGCCGGTCCGGTCAGGGCGATGTCGGCGGCCGGCGCGGTGAGCTTGCCGTTGCCGTCGAAGGTCAGCGTTCCGGTGGCGAGCTGGAAGACGCCGGTCCCGCCGTTGACGTCGGCCTGCGGCACCGTCGCCGTGTAGGTCCAGGCGCCGGGCGCCGTCTTCTGGAAGTCGATCGTCACCACGTGCTGGCTGCCGAGGCTGTCGTAGACCTGCAGCGAGGCGGTGTAGTTGGACGCGCCCGTGACCTCGGCGCCGGCATCCAGGTTGATCTGCGCGCGGATGTTGGTGGTGGCCACCGGCGCGCGCAGCACGCCCTGGGGCACGACGATGTCGGTCAAGCCGCCGGTGGTCACGACCTCACCGGTCGCCGGATCGACCTGTGTATAGCCCTGCACGCGCCAACCGTCGGTCGTCACGAGCTGGCCTTCGTCGTTGAAGCTGAAGTTGCCGGCACGCGTGTAGGCGTTGCCGTCGTCGCCGCGCACCACGAAGAACCCGTCGCCCTGGATGGCCACGTTGGTGGCCTCGCGGGTGTTCTCGATGGCGCCCTGGCTGAACACCGGCGAGATCGACCCGGTGACGACGCCGAGGCCGACCTGCATCGGATTGAGGCTGGTGCCGCCGACGTTCTGGCTGACGAGGTCGGCAAAGCTGACCGCGCTCGCCTTGTAGCCGATGGTGTTGATGTTCGCGAGGTTGTTGCCAATGACGCTCAGGTACGTCGCATTGGCGTTCAGGCCCGACAACCCGGCGGAAAAGGATCCGACTGCCATGTCACTTGCCTCCGTTGGTGGTGCTGCTGTTGGTCCCGGTGCCGCTGGAGCCGGTGCTGCCGGTGCCGCCGCCGGTGGACGTCTTGCTGGTGCTGTCGCTGCCGCTCGTGTCGGGCGGCGTCATCGTGATGCCGAGCGCGGTGCCGATCTCATCGAGCTTGGTCGCGATCGTCGTGAGCTTCTCGAGCGAGCTGAAGGTCGCCAGCTGCGCGATGAACTCGCCGTTGTCCTGCGGCTTGGTCGGGTCCTGGTTCTTGAGCTGCTCGGTGAGCAGCTTGAGGAACGCGTCCTGGCCGATGTCGCGCGTGCCGGCGGTGCGCGTGGTGCCGTTGCCGCCGGTGCCGCTCGTACTGCTGGCGCTGCCAACGATGGGTGTGCTCACTGGAACTCTCCTGCCCGACGGGCCGCCTTGATGGTGGCCAGTTCGTCGATCGCCTGCATCTCGCGCTGCGCCGCCACCGTGTCGAAGGCGAGCCGGGCGCGGTCCTTGAACTTCTCGAGCACGCGCCGCTGTTTGCGTGCCTCCTGCGCCTGGACCAGGCGCATGTCCCTGGCTTCGAGGCGGTCGCGCACGTCGAGGCGCCTGGCCTCGACGTCGCGTGTCCTTGCCACAATCCAATTCCGATGCCATGTCAACTGCACGACATCGACCCCGCCCCGCTCCGCCTGCGCCGCTGACGCGTAAGCCGCGCGCAACATGTCGTCGGAGGACGACAGCCGCCCTTCGGCCTCGAGCAGCTGCCGTTCGGCGCGGGCCAGCGCCTGTTGCGCCTGATCCTCGGCCCGCTGCCGCATCTGCAGGACCGGCTCGAGCCTAAAGCGGAAGCGCGACATGCCGATTGGGTCGAGTGAGCGGGTTCAGGGACGCCTGCGCGAAGTGTCGAGCCGACGACAGGGTTGGACGGCGAGCCATGTCCTAGAGGTCCTCGAGCGCCTGGACGGAGCTCTCGTAGTCCACCAGATCGTCGGCCGGCTGCTGCAGGAAGCCCTCGACCGCCTCGCGATGCGCCAGCGCATCGTCGATGCGGGCGCTCGACCCGGCGACGTAGGCGCCGACCGAGACGAGATCCTCGTTCTCGCGAATGAGCGACATCCAGTCGCGGACCTTGCCGGCCTTCAGCCGGTGCTCGCGCGTGGTGACGTCGGGCATCGTCCGGCTCACGCTCGGCAGGATGTCGATCGCCGGGTAGTGATTGCGGGCGCCAAGCGAGCGCGACAGGACGATGTGGCCGTCGAGGATGGCGCGGACGTTGTCGGCGACCGGCTCGTTGGTGTCGTCGCCCTCGACCAGCACCGTGTAGAACGCGGTGATCGACCCCTTGCCCTGGACGTTGCCGGCCCGCTCGAGCAGTCCGGGCAGCAGCGCGAACACCGACGGCGGATAGCCTTTGGCGGTCGGCGGCTCGCCGGCGGCCAGGCCGACCTCGCGCTGCGCCATCGCGAAGCGTGTCACCGAGTCCATCATCAGCAGGACGTTCTTGCCCTGGTCGCGGAACCACTCGGCGATCGCGGTCGCGGCATACGCGGCGCGCAGCCGGACGAGCGGCGGGTTGTCCGAGGTCGAGACGACGACGACCGCGCGCTTGCGGCCCTCGGCACCGAGATCGTGTTCCAGGAAGCTGCGGACTTCGCGGCCGCGCTCGCCGACCAGGGCGATGACGGCGACGTCGGCGGCGGTGCCCCGCGCCATCATGCCGAGCAGCGTGCTCTTGCCGACGCCGCTGCCGCCGAACAGGCCGACGCGCTGGCCGCGGCCGACCGTGAGGAGCGAATCGATGGCGCGGACGCCGGTGCCCATCGGCACCTCGATCGGCTGCCTGGCCAGCGGATTCATGGGCGGCGGGTGCAGCGGCCCCATCTCGGACGTGCCGAGCGGGCCGAGATCGTCGAGCGGCCGGCAGAGGCCGTCGATGACCCGGCCGAGCAGCTGGTTGCCGACCGGCACGGCGGCCGGACGACCGCGCGACACCAGGTAGTCACCCGGCCGGATGCCGGTGGTGCTGCCGAGCGGCACCGACTGCAGCAGGTTGTCCCGGAAGCCGACGACCTCGAGCATCAGCGGCGGACCGCCGTCGGGCGAGGCCAGCTCGCAGAGTTCGCCGACCCGCACGCGCGGGCCCTTGGACTCGACCAGCAGACCGACGGTGCGCACCACCTGGCCGACCATCGGCAGCGGGTCGACCGCGTCGATCTGGTCGCGGTACCGCCCGAGCGAGAAGCCGCTCGCGAAATCGATCACGGACATCAGGCCACTCCCCGCCGGCCCTGGGCCGGAGGTACGTCGCCGAGGACCGCGCGGGCGATCTCGTCGACCTGCGCGTCCACCGACGCGTTGATGAAGCCGAACTCGGATTCCACCAGACAGCCGCCACGGGCGACGGTCGGATCCGCGCGAATCTCGACCTGCCGGCTGCCCAGCGGCGTGACCTGACCGGCGTTGACGACCGCGTGGTCGTCGGGATGCAGGCGGACCGTCGCCGGCCCGTTGCCGCCCAGGCGCTCCAGCGCGATGTGGGCGAGCGCCGCGGTGAGTTCGGGGTCGACGCTCACCTCACGCTGCAGGATCCTTCGTGCGATGGCCACCGACAGCTGCACGAGCTCGCGCTCGGTCTGCCGCACCATGTTGTCGCGCAGGCCGGAGATCTCTTCGAGTGTCTGGGCGAGCCGGCGCAGCATCGCCTCGGCCCGCTTGCCGCCGGCCTCGAGGCCGGCCCGCTCTCCCTGCGCGTAACCCTTCGTGAACGCATCGCGCTCGAGCGCGGCCAGTTGCGCCTGCTGGTCTGGCGTCGGCACGAACGGCGCGACCGAATCGGGCGCCGGCGGCGCTGGCGCGGCCGGCGCCCGCATCGTGTCGACGGGCGCCCACACGTCGGAGGCCGAGACAGCGGCGTGCCCGCCGGTCTGGGTCGGACTCCACGCGAAGCGCTCGACGACGACGTCGGCGCCGAGACGGCGGGTCCTAAGTGACATACGGCTCCCCGGCCGCCGCGCCGGTCTGCAGCAGGCCCTCTTCCTCGAGCTTGCGGGCGATGCCGACGATCTCCTGCTGCGCCTTCTCCACCTCGCGCAGCCGCACCGCGCCGAGCAGCTCGATCTCCTCGCGAATCATGTCCACCGCCCGCTTGGACATGTTCTGGAAGAAGCGGTTCCGGATGTCCTCCGACGTGCCCTTGAGCGCGATCGTCAGCACCTTCTTGTCGGCCCGCTGGACGATCTCCCGCAGCGCGTTGTCGTCGACGTTGAGGAGGTCGTCGAACACGAACATCAGGTGCCGGATCGACACGGCCAGGTCCGGCGTCTGCGACTCGATCGCCTCGAGCACCGGCTGACTGATGCTGCGATCGATCCGGTTGAGCAGCTCGGCCACCGCGCGGACGCCGCCGTAGGACTCGTGCGTGCTGGCGCCCAGCGACTTGAGCCGCTGCTCGATCACGCCGGAGATCCGCGAGATGACCTCGGGCGAGATCTCCTCGAGGCTGGCCATGCGCGTCACGACTTCCACGCGCAGGTCCTCGGGCAGGCTCTGCATCAACTGGGCGGCCGGGCCCGGCTTCAGGTGGGCGAGAATCAGGGCGATGGTCTGCGGATGCTCGCTCTGGATGAACTTCGAGAGCTGCTGCGGGTCCGCCTTGCCGAGGCCGGTGAAGGCCATCGACGACTCGAACGTCTTGACGACGCGGTCGAGGACGCGGCGCGCCAGTTCCGGCCCGAGCGACTTGACCAGGAGCTTCTGCGCGTACTCGACGCCGCCCTTGGTCACGTACTCGGCCGCCTTCCACATGTTGTGGAACTCTTCGAGCACCTCGGTCGCGGTCGCGGCCGGCACCGGGCCGAGCAGCGCCACTTCGCGCGCGATGACCTCGATTTCCTCTTCGTTCAGGTGCTTGAACACCTCACCCGAGGCGTCCTCGCCGATGAGGACCGTGAGGATGGCGGCCTTGCGCAGGCCGTTGAGGTCCTGCATGCGCGGCGCCAGTACCGTGCTCGGCATGATCTAGCTCCTCCCCTCGGCCAGCCAGCCGCGCACCAGCTTGGCGGCGCTCTCCGGTTCCTTGCTCGCCAGCGTGCTCACCCGGCGGGTCAGCACCGGCTGGCGCCGGTCCCCTTCGACCGGCATCGAGTCGAGCTGCGCCTCGATCTCGCCCTCGATGTCCTCGATCGAACGCGGCAGCTGCTGCGGCGATCCGACCACCATGTGCTCGGGCCTGGAGACGGTCAGCACCCGCCCGATGACCGGACGGACGAACAGCAGCAGGACCAGCGCCAGCATCACCACGACCGCCACTCCACGGACGACGCTGCTGGTGCCGCTCTGTTCGCTGACCGTCTGCCACCACTTGGGCGCGGTCACCGGTTCGGCCACCGGCGCCTCGAACGCCATGTTCTCCACCGTGACCAGGTCGCCGCGCTTCGGGTCGATGCCGAGCGAGGTCGCGACCAGCTTCTGGAACTTCTGCATCGCCGCCGCGTCGCGCGGCTTGCGCTTGGTCGTCACCGTGCCGTCCTGCGCGGTGGCCGACACGTGCTCGTCGTCGACGATCACCCCGACCGAGATGCGCTCGATCTCGCCGCGCGGCTGGATCGTGTGCGTCTTGGTCTTGCTCACTTCGTAATTCGACACCTTGCTGCTGCGCGTGAGTCCGCGCTCGGTCGTCGTGGCGGCGGCCGGGCTGGTGCCGTCGTTGACCGGCATGCCGTTGGGCCCCACCGCCGGCGGCAGGTTGCCGCGCGCGCCAGTCACGCCCTGGGCCGCCGTCGCACTACTGCCCTCGGTGGTCACCTGCTCGCTGCGCAGGACGGTTTCGGGCGAGTAGACTTCCTTCTCTTCCTCGATCGACGCCGTGTGCAGCTGCACCGTGACGTTGGCCTTCACGCGATCGACGCCGGCCACCGGCTCGAGCAGGTGCACGACCTTCATCGCCAGTTCGCGCTCGTACTTCTGCTGTGTCTCGACCTCCAGGCCCGCCAGCGCGCCATCGTCCTTGCCGGCCTGGCCGCGCGCGAGCGAGCGGCCGTGGCTGTCGATGATCACGACCATGTCGGGCGTGAGGCCCTCGACGCTGGCCGCCACCAGATTGGTGATCGCGGCGGTCGTCTGCGGCGACAGCGGACGGCTGCCGCGCAGCGTCAGCGCCACCGAGGCCTTGGCCGCCTGCTCCTTGGCGCCGAACAGCGACGACTTGGCGAGAGTGATGTGGACGCGGGCGGCCCGCACCTCGGTGATGGTGCCGATCGTGCGCCCGAGTTCGCCTTCGAGGGCGCGACGGAAGTTGACCTGCTCGAGGAACTCGGTGGCGCCGAACGACACCTTGTCGAAGATCTCGAACCCGATGCGGCCGCTGCTCGGCAGGCCGGCGCCGGCAAACTGCAGCTTCAGGTCCGCCGCCGACTCCGCCGCGACGAGAATCGTGCTGCCGCCGTTCTGCAACTGGTAGTCGACGCCGTCGGACTTGAGCTGCTCGACGACGGCGGCCGCCTCTTCCCCGTTGAGGTCACCGAACAACACCTTGTAGTCGGTGCGATTCAGGTACCACGTCGATCCGATGAGGAGGGCGATGACGCCGACGAACACGGCGACCAGCGAGGCGAGCTGGCCGGGGCTGAGCGCGGCGCGCACCGACTTGCCGCGCTCGACGAGGGCCTGCCACTGAACGGGGAGGAATGCCACGGTCGTTCGAAGTCCTTGAGGCGGGGGTCAGGCGGCCCTAGACGGGCATCCGCATGATTTCCTGGTAGGCGTTCACCAGCTTGTTCCGGACCTGCACGCCGAGCTGCAGCGTGAGGTCGGCGCGCTGCATGGCAATCATCGCGTCGTGCACGTCGGTCTGGCCGGCCAGCATGCCGTTGACGGCGTCGTTGGCGCCGGCATGGCTCGCCTCCACCGTGTCGACGAGGCGCGCGAGCGAGGCGCCGAAGCTCTCGCCGCCCTCGCCGGCCGGCACCGCCGCCGGCGCCGCCGGCGACGAGGTCGTGACGCTGGTAATCACCTTGGCCGCAATCGCGTCGATCGCCATGACTAGACCTTCCCCAGTTCGAGCGCCCGGGAGACCAGGTCGCGAATCAGGTTGATGGCCGTGAGATTGGCCTGGTAGGCGCGCGACGCACCCACCATGTCGACCATCTCCTCGGCCGGATTGACGTTGGGCAGCATCACGTACCCCTCGCCGTCGGCGTCGGGGTGCGAGGGGTCGTACTGGCGCTTGGCCGGGCTCGTGTCCTCGACAATGGCGCTGACCTTCACGCCGGTGGCCGAGGCGCGCCCGAGGGCGCTGTCGAAGCTCTGGATCGGGTCGGCGCTGAGGACGACGTCGCGGCGGCGATAGGGCTGGCCGTTGGCGCCGCCCGTGGACTGCGCATTGGCGATGTTGGAGACCGCCACTTCGATGCGCGTCCGCTCGGCATTCAGGGCGCTGGCGGCGACGTTGACGGCGGTGCTGAGCGTGGACATGGCGCGTCTCGCTTACCGGGTCTCGTTGATGGCGTACCGCACGAGGCGGAACTTGGCGGCCAGGGCGGTCTGGGCGCGGGCGAACTCACCGGCCGCGCGCGTCATGTTCAGCAGTTCCCGATCGACCTGCACGGTGTTGCCGTCACGGCGGGCCGCCAGGTCCTCGGCCTCCCTGGTCGCAACTGTCACGCCGTTCTCGGCGGGTCCACCCAGGTGCCGGCTGTCTGTCACCCGCAGGCCGGTCCCCATCTGCTCGTCGAGCGTCCGGTCGAAGTCGACTTCCTGCGCCTTGTAGCCGGGCGTGCTCAGGTTCGCGAGGTTGCTGGACGACACCACCTGCTTGGCCGCGGCCAGGCTGAGGGTCCGTCGCAGCGCGTTCATCGTCTGCGCGTCGGAGTTGAGGGCGTTGATCGGCATCGTCGGGATTCAAGGTCCGCGTCCGCCGGCCGATTGACCGGGGTGGCGCGGGCTGTCCGCCGACAGAGCAAGAAGGACGCCACCCTGGCGTCGATCATCTTTTCCGAGGAAATGCGCGAGGGCGGCCGGCGGCCAGGTGACGGACCGCCGTGGCGACCGTCGGTCTTCCGACGCTGAAGAACGTCAGGGCCGGGTGCGGAGGGCGGCTTCGATGCGGGTCAGGCGGCTCTCGATCCCCTCGAGGCGCATCAGGAGCGCCTGCCGCAGGTCGACGGCGTCCTTCTGCGACACCTGCCGCGTCAATCGCCGGTTCTCGGCGTGCAGGACCTGGATGTCGTGGATGCGCTGCAGCACCACGTCGATCTGCCCCAGCGAGAACGGCTTGGTCAGGTAGTCGTAGGCGCCGAGCCTGACCGCCTGGATGGCCGAATCGAGCGACGCGAAGCCGGTCACGATCACGACGTAGGTGAGCGGATTGGCCGCCCGCGCGGCCCGCAGTACCGCTAGACCGTCGACCCCGGGCAGGTGCAAATCCGTGATGATCAGCGTGAACCGGTCGGGTTCGCGCTCGATCGCCAGCAGCGCCGCGCGGCCGTCGGCGGCGCCCACGACGTCGTAGTGACGGGCCCGGAAATACTCCGACAGCAACTCCCGGATGTCCGCCTCGTCTTCGACGATCAGCACCGCCTGCCGATCCTGCGCCTGGACCACTCGCCCCCCTGACCTGACCGATCCTACCTCTTGCGGCAATCAATCGGCCGGAGCGGAACCGGCGTGAACGGCCGGGATCGAGGGCTTGGATGGAAAGACCGTGTCGTGACGACCTACCGACGATCGGCAGGGAGCATAAAGGCGTGCTGTCGGTTGACCGACAATGTGTTTGACATGCGACAGACCCCGGTCCAATACTGGAACCCACGCCGCGTCGACGAACCGACGGTCCCCGCTCCGTCGCCGGACCGTGAACGTGTCTGGAGGTGCCTGTGAGTGCTCGTCCCCAGCCATCGGTCCTCGTGGTCGAGGATGAAGCCGAGCTCCGTCAGACGATCGCCGAATCGCTGACCGAGCAGGGGTTCGTCGTGGCGCAGAGCGCCGATGGTGCCGACGCCCTCGATCGCCTCAAGGGCTTCGCCTACGACGCCATCGTCATCGATCTCCGTCTGCCCGACGCCGACGGTCTCGAGGTGCTGGACGCCGCCGTCGGGCGGTACCCCGACATCCTGCCGATCATGGTGACCGGGTTCGGCGGTGTCGCCGAAGCCGTGTCGGCCATGCGACGGGGGGCGATCGACTTCCTGATCAAGCCCTTCCAGCTGTCGCAACTGGCCCGCATCCTGACGACCGCGCTCGAGCAGCGCCGGTTGCGGGAAGAGAACGCCGACCTGCGCGCGCAGCTGCGCGACCGCTACCGGTTCGACAGCGTGATCGGCCACAGCTCGCCGATGCGCAATGTCTTTTCCACGCTGGAACTGGTTGCCCCGATGAACAGCACGGTGCTGATCCAGGGTGAGACCGGCACCGGCAAGGAATTGATCGCGCGGACCATCCACCACAACAGTCCGCGCGGCACCGAACGATTCGTCGCCTTCAACGCCGCCGCCATTCCCGAGACGCTGGCCGAGGCCGAACTGTTCGGCCACGCCAAGGGCGCGTTCACCGGGGCCGTCCAGGCCCGCGTCGGCCGCTTCGAGCTCGCTCATCGCGGCACCCTGTTCATCGACGAGGTGGCGTTGATGACGATGCCGATGCAGGCCAAGCTGCTGCGCGCGCTGCAGGAGAAGGAGATCGAGCGGGTTGGCGAAAGCCGGTCGATCAAGTTCGACGCGCGCATCATCGCCGCCAGCAACCTCGACCTCAAGAAGCTGGTCAAGGACGGCACCTTTCGCGAAGACCTGTATTACCGCCTCCACGTCATCCCGATCACGCTGCCGCCGCTGCGCGACCGCAAGGAGGACGTGCCGCTGCTGGCCCGCCACTTCGTCCAGAAGTCCTGCCGGAGCAACAACCTGCCGCCGCGCACGCTGACCCAGGACGCGATGCGCGCGCTCATGAACTACAGCTGGCCGGGCAACATCCGGCAGCTCGAGAACGCCATCGAGCACGCGGTGGCGATGACCGGACAGGACTCGGAGATCCAGGCGCGGGCGCTGCCCGAGGACATCTCGCAGCCGGCCTCGTCCCTGCTGCTGCCGACGGTGGCGATTCCCGACGAGGGGATCAACTTCACGCAGGTGGTCTCGCAGCTCGAGCGCGAGTTGATCGTGCGGTGCCTCGAGAAGACCGGCGGCAACAAGCGCCAGGCCGCCCGCCTGCTCCAGTTGAGCCGGACAACCCTCATCGACAAGCTCAACCGGCTGAACGTCGCTACCCCGCCGGACGACATCTCGCAGACGGCCTGATGCAGTCGGTAGGGGCCGTGCCCCGAGCGGCCCTGTCGGAATCGGTGTCAGGGCGCCTCGGGGAGGCGCCCCTACCTGGTTGCCGCCCCGTACCTATTTCGCCCTGACCCGCAACTCCACCACGTTGGGCTCGATGAAGCGGAGCGTGCCGCCGGCCACTTCCGCCAGCGCCCGCCCGGCGGTGAGTCCCAGACCCACGGCTCCGGACCGCGTCGTCATGAACGGCCGGAAGTACTCGTCCTCCCGCGACGGGTCGATGCCCGTTCCCGAGTCGGCCACCGTCAGCACCATCGCCTCGCCGTCGCGCCCGTAGAAGATGCGAATGGTCGGGTCCGGCAACCCGACCAGGGCCTGCTCGGCGTTGAGCATCAGGTTCACCACGACCTGCTCGAAATGCTGCGAATCCATCCGGGCGACGATGGCGCCTTCCGATCGCGGCTCGACGTGCACGGCGATGCGGGCCCGCGACAGATGGTAGCGGCGCAGATTCAGCGCCCGCTCGATGCCGCGGGCCACGTCGGTGGCCGGCGCCGCCTCGTCGCGGCGGGCGTAGGCCAGCAGTTCCCGGAGCAGACCGGAGCACCGCACCGCCTGGCTGTGGATGCGTTGCAGCTTCTGCGCGATGTCGTCCGAGATTCCCGGCTTGGTCGCGATGATCTCGCCAAGTCCGCCAATCACCTGGAGCGCGTTGTTGATCTCGTGCGTGACGTTGGGCAGCACGAGTTCGAGCGTGATCAGCCGGTTGGCGAAGACCAGATCGCCGGGAGCGGGCTGGCGCGCCTGCTCTCCGATCAGGTCGGCGGGGACAGACAGGGGTTCTGAAGGCGACACGTCGTGTTCTCTGCGGAGACCCGGCCGGCTCTCAAGCCACGGGAGGTGCCGCCGATTATGCCCCAGGAGACGGCTGGGGTCGGGCGTGGCGCCCGGCGGTCAGTCTAGCAAGCCCGGAGGCGTATGCGCTTTCTCGTAGTGGACGATTCGTCGACGATGCGCCGCATCATCATCAATACCCTCAACAAACTCGGCTATCAGGACGTCGTCGAGGCCAGCAACGGGCGCGAAGGCATGGACCGCGTCACCGACGGAGCCGTCGACCTCGTGATCACCGACTGGAACATGCCGGAGATGAACGGCATCGACTTCATCCGGTCGCTGCGCGCGCTCGAGGGCAAGCAGCAGTTGCCGGTGCTCATGGTCACGACCAACGCCGCCAAGGACGACATCGTCGAAGCCCTGCGGGCCGGCGTCAACAACTACGTGGTCAAGCCGTTCACCCCCGACACCATCAAGGAAAAGATCGACGCGGTATTGGCCCGCTGAGGCTGCACCGAGGAGACCCACAATGGCTTCCCCCGCCGCTGCCACAGTCGACCAGCCGTCGACGATTCCGATGATCGACACCCTGCGCTCGTGCGCCATCGACGTGTTCGACACGATGGTCGGCACGCCGCTGGCCGAGGGCACGCCGCTCGCCGGCGATGCGCTCAGGCCGCAGAGCAACGTCGTCGCCCAGATCGGCTTCGGCGGCTCGCGCTCGGGCCTGGTGGTCTTCTACGCGACCTTCGACGGCGCCGCCCACATCACCCGCGCCCTGCTCGGCATGGAGCCGTCGGACCAGCCGGCGCCGCCGGAGATTGCCGACGCGGTCGGCGAAATCACCAACATGGTCGCCGGATCGTTCCGCACCCGGATGGCCAATGAAGGCGATGCGTGGGCGATCTCGATTCCCACCGTGACGATGGGCTCGGACTTCTACATGACGCCGCTCACCGACGGCCGCCGCACGATGCTGCCCTTCCACATGGGCGAACACGAGATCTTCGTGGAACTCGTGATCACGACCAAGGTCCGGCGCGCATGACGCTGCCGGCGCAGGCCGACGGGTCCGCAATCGCGCCGACGCTGCGCGCGGCAGACTTTCCCTGGCTGCGGCCAGACGATCTGTCGATCCCGATGCTGCCCGACCAGGCGCAGCGCGTGCTCCAGACCGTCGGTGACCCCGACGTCACCATCGCCAAACTGGCCGCCGTCGTCACCAAGGACCCGGTGCTCGCGACGCGCGTGCTCGGCATGGCCAACTCCGCGCTGTACGGCGCGATGTCGCCGCTGCGCTCGGTCTCGGACGCGGTCGTGCGCCTCGGCACACGCACGGTGCGCAACGTCGTCGTGACCGTGTCGATGCAGTCGCAGTTCAAGTCGCCCGAGGTCTACGGCCAGGAAGGCGGCCGCTTCATGGAGCACGCCGTCGGCACCGCCTACGTCGCGCACCTGATCGCCGAGCGGCTGCGGAGCGACGTCGAGGAAGCGTTTCTCTGCGGCCTGCTGCACGACCTCGGCAAGCTCGTCATCCTGAAGACCGCGCACCAGTACCAGACGCGGCAGAAGGCGCTGATCCGGCCCGACGAACTGCAGGCGGCGCTCCTTCAGCACCACGCCCTCTGCGGCGCCCTGGCGCTGGGCTTCTGGAACGTGCCGCCCGAAGTCCGTGAAGTGGTGCGCTGTCACCACGCGTTCGAAGACGCGACCGCGCCACAGCCGGCGGCGATCTGCTACACCGCCAACCTGCTCAGTCACCGGTACGGCTTCGGTTGCGAACCGCTGGGGGATGCGGTGCTCGAGGACGGCGTCTTCGCCTACCTCGATCTCGACGCGGACTGGCTGGCGGCGACCGACGTGCGCGCGCCGGGCCTCTTCAACGCGGCGCGCCAGGCGCTCGGTTAGCGCGCCGGTCGGCGAGCACTTCCCGCACCTTCACCAGCAGCTCTTCGAGCGTGAAGGGCTTCTGGAGGAAGCTGGCGCCGTCCTCCAGCATGCGGCGGTCGCCAATCGCCTCGTCGGCATAGCCGGAGACGAAGATCACCTTCACGTCGGGCCGGGCCTGCAGCAGCCGCTTGGCAAGGGCCGGCCCGCCCATCGTCGGCATCACGACGTCGGCAATCAGCAGGTCGATCTGCTCGATCTGCTCGGCCACCTCCATTGCGCGATGGCCGTCCTCGGCGGCCCACACGGTGAATCCGTGCGCCGACAACCATTCGTGAATCAACTCGCGGACGCCGTCCTCGTCCTCGACCAGCAACAGCGTCGCGGGCGTGTCGTCGGACGCCGGCTCAGGCGCCGCCTGAGGCACGGTCCCTGCCTGCTCCGGCAGTTCGAGCGGCAGCGGCAGATCGTCGGCCCGCGGCAGGTAGATGCGGACGCGCGTGCCTGCCCCGAGTTCGCTGTCGACCCAGATGTAGCCGCCGCTCTGCTTGACGATGCCGTAGACCATCGACAGGCCGAGCCCGGTGCCCTGCCCGGGCGGCTTGGTCGTGAAGAACGGCTCGAAGGCGCGCGCCTTGGTCTCGGCGTTCATCCCGGTGCCGGTGTCGGTGACCGCGAGCAACACGTAAGGGCCGGCGACCACGACGAAGGCCTCGTCGCCAGACCGGCTGAGTTCGATGTTGGCCGTCTCGATGGTCAGCAGCCCGCCGTCGCGCATGGCGTCGCGGGCGTTGACGGCCAGGTTCATCAGCACCTGTTCGAGCTGCGCGGCGTCGGCCTTGACCGGCCACAGATCGTCGGCCAGATACGTCCGCAGGTGGACGTCGGCGCCGATCAGCCGCAGCAGCAGCTGCTCGACGTGATGCACGGTGCGGTTGACGTCGATCAGCGCCGGCTGCAGGACCTGCTGACGGCTGAAGGCGAGCAACTGGCGGGTCAGCGCCGCGGCGCGGTCGCCGGCCTTCTTGATCTCCTCGGCGCTGCGCCGCAGCGGATCGTCGCCCTGCAACTGCCGCAGGAGGATCTCCGTGTAGCCGCCAATCGCCTGGACCAGGTTGTTGAAGTCGTGGGCGATGCCGCCGGCGAGGCGGCCGATGGCCTCCATCTTCTGCACGCTCTGGAGGCGAATCTGGCTCTGGAGCAGGCCCTCCTCGGTCACCTGCCGCAGGATGGCCGTCGCCAGGATGTTGCCGATCGCCTGCAGGAACGTCAGGTGCTCGCTGCTCGGCAGTCCCTCGTGCAGGTTGAACACCGCGACGACGCCGAGCGGGTGCCCGATGCCGTCGAGGCGCACGCAGGCCATCGTGTCGACACCGTGCTCACGCAGGACGGCCGGCAGGCCGAACTCGGGATGCGACGGCAGGGCATCGACGATGCGGGTGGGTTGCTGGAGGATGAACCGGCCGAAGGAACCCTGGCCGGTGCTGAGCGAGACACGGCCGACGACGCCACCGCGCCAGCCGCCGCCGGCCCGCATCAGGAGGGCGTCGCCGCCCGGGGAGCGCTCGAAGAAGACGGCGTGATCGGCCCGGGTGACTTCCCGCGCGAGCCGCATGCCGGCATCGAGCAGGTCGCCCACCGCGGTGGAGGACAGCGCGCGCGCACCGAGGTCGGCAACCGTCTGGAGCGCACGCGCGGGATCCACGGGCTCAGGACGCTTTCGGTGCAGTCGCTCGCAGGGCGTCGACCCGCTGGCGGGCGTCTGCCGCGTAGGGGCCCTGCGGGAACTCGTCGATCACGCGCTGCAGCGTCTGGGTCGCCTCGGCGGCGCGGCCAGCCTGCTGGAAGGCATCGGCCAGCTGCACGAGGACCGCGTCGATCGGCAGCGGGCCGTCGCGGCGCTGCGACAGTTCCTGAAGGGTACGGATGGCGGGATCGAACTGCTTCTGCCGCACCTGCATGCTGGCCAGACCGAGCGAGGCCATCCGACCCAGCAACGTCGACGCCCCCGCATCGTCGCGCACCTTCTGATACGCGTCGCCCGCCTCGCGCGGCCGGTTGGTCTCGGCATAGAGCGACGCGGCGTAGTAGCGGGCGCGCAGCCCGGAGTCGGTCCGCGCGAAGTTGTCGGCCGTCGCCAGCAACTGCTCGAGCGCGGCATTGGCACGTGCGGTCTCGGACGCGTAAGAGCCCGCAGCCGGCGTCGGGGCCGGAGCCGGCGTCGCCCCTCCGGGCGCTGGCGGTACCGTCAGCGGGTTCACCGGCGCATTCAGGATCTCGACCGCGCTCGCCAGTTGAACCGCGGCACGCTCCTCGGTGCGGGCCTTGAACGCCCGGTACCCGAGGACGGTGCCACCCAGCAGAATCACGCCGACCAGGGCGAGGGCCAGGGTCCGGCCGTGCTGGGATGCAAAGGAACTGGCCGCCAGCAGGGCGTCTGCCGCTTCGTTGTGCTTGAGTTGTTCGCGTTCCGCTTTGTTCATGATGTCCTTCGGCCTCGCGGTCCGTGCCCACGAGCGCCGGTGGTGAGCGTGCCCGGAGTCGAACCGGGGACCTGCCGCTTAGGAGGCGGCCGCTCTATCCGTCTGAGCTACACGCTCACGCGGTTCGACGGCCGCACGTCCCTGTTGGCGGAACGGTCGTGCTGCAGAACCATCCGCCATGATGCACTGCCCTGCCGTGCCTGGGCAAGGCGGCCGGGGGGCACTGGCCGAGAAACCGTCAGTCGTCGTAGGGGAGGATCGTGTGGATCGGCGTGTCGCCCAGGCGGGCGCGGCCGTGCAGGAAGGTCAGCTCCACGAGGAATGCACAGGCGACGACCTCGGCGCCGAGCGCGCTGACCAAGTCGATCGTGGCACGCGCCGTGCCGCCGGTGGCGAGCAGGTCGTCGACGATCAACACGCGCTGGCCCGCGGTGATGGCGTCGGCGTGAATCTCGAGGCTGTCCGAGCCGTACTCGAGCTCGTAGGTGACCCGCTGGGTCAGGGCCGGCAGCTTGCCCGGCTTGCGGACCGGCACGAAGCCCGCGCCCAACTGGTAAGCCAGCGCCGCCCCGAAGATGAACCCGCGGCTCTCCATGCCCACCACCAGGTCGATGGGCGTGTCGACAAACGGCGCGGCCATCGCATCGAGGGCCAGCCGCAGCCCTTCGGCGTCGCGCAGCAATGTGGTGATGTCGTAGAAGAGGATGCCCGGCTTCGGGAAGTCGGGCACGTGGCGGATCTTGGCCTTGAGCAGGTCTGCGTTCATGAGTGCTGGTGGTCCTCGTCGATCGTCGATCAGGCGATGCGGAATCCCGTGGCGCCGTCCGGCACGACGTCTTCGGTCGCCACGTCGTCGACGCGGGCGTGCGAGGGCCCCTGCCAGAGACGCCACTCGAATCGCCGGAGCGAGTCGACATCGCCTTCGGCACGCGCCTCGACCGAACCGTCCGGCAGATTGCGCACCCACCCGCTGACGCCTTCGTCGCGGGCCACGTCCGCGACGAAAGCTCGAAAGCCGACGCCCTGGACGCGGCCGGTCACCCGGTACTGTACGGCCTTGGCCATCGTTCACCGCCGCCGGTGCGGCCACGTCTTCCGCATGCCCGCCCCCACGCCGGTCGACACCGTGATGGGGGCGGGGGGCCCCGCGGGGGGGGCGGGGCGGGGCCCCCAAACAACAGCCCCACCCCCCGCCCGCCCCCCCGCCGCGGCCCGCGCCC
>CBIHOS010000016.1:0-43586 GCA_966211945.1 uncultured bacterium | reverse complement strand
TATCGATGTGCGTCGTGAACGGAGCGCGGTCCTGGCGCACCGTGGCGATCATGACGATCTCCTCGAGGGCCGCGTTGCCGGCCCGTTCGCCGATGCCGTTGATCGTGCACTCGACCTGACGCGCGCCGCCGTGCAGGGCGGCGATGCTGTTGGCGACTGCCAGCCCGAGGTCGTCGTGGCAGTGCGTGCTGTAGACGACGCCGTCGCCGGCATCGACCGAGGCGCGGATGGTCTTGAAGAAGTGCTCGATCTCGTCAGGCGTGCAGTAGCCGACCGTGTCGGGCAGATTGATCGTCGTCGCGCCGGCGGCAATCACGGCCTTGACGATCGTCGTGAGGAAGGCGAGGTCGCTGCGGGTCGCGTCCTCGGCCGAGAACTGCACATCATCGGTGTACCGGCGGGCGAGCGTCACGGCATTGACGGCCGTCTCGATGCACTTGTCACGGCTGATACGCAGCTTGCGTTCGAGGTGGAGGTCCGACGTCGCGATGAACGTGTGGATCCGGCCGCGCCTGGCGGGCGCGATCGCCTGGCCGGCAGACTCGATGTCGGCCGTCGTGCAGCGAGCCAGCGCCGCGATTGTCGGTCCCTGAATCTCCTCTGCGATCCTCCTCACCGACTCGGCATCGTCGTGCGAGGCGATCGGAAAGCCGGCTTCGATGATGTCCACCCCGAGCGCCTCGAGCCGGCGCGCCAGGGTGAGCTTCTCGGCCACGCGCAGCGAGAACCCGGGTGCTTGCTCCCCATCGCGGAGCGTCGTGTCGAAGACGAGGACGTCGGCAGCCATGTGGACAGATCTCCCGATTGCCACATTCCTCGGAGGGGCACCTGTTAGTCAAGTTTATAATCTTTCTGCAATTATAATCAGGCTCGCCGGTCCGGCACGGCCGACCGCGAGGCACGCGGAGGCCGCACGCTGCCTGCGCGCCCAGCCCGGCCGGCCAGGTCGGGCCGTGTTGGGACAACCGGCTCTCCCGAGGACGCCCCCGGGGCGGAGTGATCGATGGATCTCGCTGAACTGCAGGTGTTTCTCACGGTGGCGTCGGAGCGGAGCTTCTCGAAGGCCGCGGCGCGCCTGCACCGGACCCAGCCGGCCGTCAGCCAGGCGATCCGCCGGCTCGAGGATCATCTGGGCGAGCGGCTGTTCGACCGGGCCGCCAAGGACGGGAAGCTGACCGAGGCGGGTCGCGTCCTCCTCGACTACGCGCAGCGCCTGATGCGGCTGGCCGAGGAGGCCGACAGCGCCGTCCGTGAGCTGCGCGACCTCCAGCGCGGTCGCGTGCTGGTCGGCGCCAACGAGGCGGCCGTCCACGTGGTCCTGCCCGTCGTCGACAAGTTCCGGGCCGCCCATCCGCGGGTACAGGTCGACATCCGCCGCGTGCCGAGCCGCCAGATCGGCGTCGAGGTGCTGCAGCGCTCGCTGGACGTCGGCGTCCTGAGCTTCCCGCCGGCCGAGAAGGGCCTCGCCTCGGTGCTCATCGGCGACGACGAACTCGTGATGCTGACCTCGCCGGGCCACCCGCTGGCGGCGCGCGCCCAGGTGACGATGGCGGAGTTCGGCCGCCAGAACGTCATCGCGCACAACGAGGCGTCGCCGGCCCGCGAACGCGTCCTTCGGCTGTTCGAGCAGCGTCACGAACAGTTGAACATCACGCTCGCCCTGCCGAGCCTGGACGGCATCAAGCGCGCGGTGGAGATGAACCTCGGCGTGGCACTGCTGCCCCGCCGCTGCGCGATCGCCGAGATCACGAGCGGCCGACTCTGCGCGGTGCCGGTCGCGCAGGTCCGACTCCCCCGCCACCTGCGGCTCGTCTATCCGGAGCAGGCGCAGCTGTCGCACGCCGCGATCGCATTCATCGAGATCGCGCGGCGGTTCGAGCAGGACGTCGCGCGAGAGATCGCCCCGGCTGATTGACGTCGCGAGGCGACGAATCGATCGACGGCCGACGGCCGAACGACGAAGGCCGCCTACAGGCCGAACGTCTGCTGATCCCAGCAGACCACGTTGCCGTTGTTCGCGTGGACGATCGTGACCGCGCCGTCCTGCGAGACGACGAACCCGAGCGCCTCGGGATGGGCCTGGCACAGCCTGTAGACGGACCGGTGACGCGTGCCGACGCCGTCGACCATCTCGATGGCCGTCTCTGTCGCTTCGAGATCGATCGCGCGGTGAATCTGCCGCACCGGCCTCGCTTCGGTGATCTCGCCGCCGAACCCGAGGAGCTCGAAACGACGGTTCATGACGACGACACCGTCGACCGAGGCGAGCGACGCCATCAGCTGCGCCAGTTCGATCACGGCCTCGTCGAGGAGACGCAGCTCACGGTCGTCGCGGGTCTGGTAGAACGCGCGATCCACGTGGGCCACGCCATCGCGTTCGGCGACGTCCTGGAGCGCCAGGACGATCGACAGGATCAGCTGGCGAAATCGGCGGCGGGTGTCCTGGTCGGCAAAGCGGTACTTCAGCGTGATGCCGGGCACTTCGAGGTCGCCCTGCTCGTCCGGCGGCACGATCACCAGCGAGCCGCCATGCTGCGCGCGCCGGATGGCCGCCAGGGCCCGGCGCAACAGGTGCTGCCCCACGGCACCTACGACATCGTGGCCCACCGTCGGCCGACCCGGCGCCGACGACGAGGTCGCCGCCTGCACGAACTCGGCGCGCACCGGCGCGAACAGCCGCGGCAGCCAGTTCGAACGGAACACGTCGTGACCGCTCTCGTGGATGCGGCCGCCCTGGATCTCGAAGAGCGGGGCCGCCCCTCGCGCGATCAACAGGTGTCCCGGCGACAGCACATGGACGACGAGCGCATCCGGCAGCAGCGTGTCCTGCTCGGTGCGTCCGCGCTGCAGCGACCACAGCCACTGCGCGCCGGTCGAGGCCAGGCCCCAGATGAACGGCGAGCCCTCGCCCTCGGCGTGGACGCCGATCAGCGTGCGCTCGAAGTCGGCGGCCGGGGCCAGGCGGCGCAGCTCGCCGTCGGACAGACGGCGCGATGGATCGAACTCGAGGAACTGCAACTGCGGCGCCTGCAGCTGGCAGGTCGGCAGGGTGGTCGGCGCGGCGACCAGCAGCCGGAAGCGCAGCGGGCGCAGTTCCTCGTGGAGGAAGCTGGCGTGATAGGCGCTCTCGAGGATCTCCTGCAGCGCCGCCGTGGCCGGCAGCTGGACTTCGGACGGGCCCCCGTCGATCCAGCGGCTCGTCAGGCGCGCCGAGACCTCGGGCGGGTAGGCGCGGGTCACGACGCGTCAGAACCCGCTGACGTAAGGAAGGCGGGCAGCGGCGGCGCGCACCGCGGGCTCGTCTTCGAGCAGGAGCCCGGTCGCGTCCCAGGCGCCCGTCGTCCAGGCTTCGAGCGCCGGCTTCGGGGCGCTCACTGGCACCGTGCGGCCGCCAGCGACGAGCGTGCAGGCGACGAGGTCCAGCGCCGCGCCGGCGTCCGGCGACCTCTCGCCCAGCGCCTGCAGGTACTCGAGGTCGTCTGGCGAGGCGGTCATGCACGGCAGGCCGATCGCGAGGCTGTTGCCGAAGAAGATCTCGGAGAACGACTCCCCCACCACCGCCTGGATGCCCCAGCGCTGCAGCGCCTGCGGCGCATGCTCGCGCGACGATCCGCAGCCGAAGTTGCGGTTGACGACCAGGATGCGGGCGCCGGCAAAGCGCGGCTGGGCGAACGGATGCGGATCGCCCTGCGCGGCCCGCGACGCGATGTCGTCCTCGAAGGCGTGCCGCTCGAGGCCTTCGAAGGAGATGACGCGCAGGAAGCGGGCCGGGATGATCCGGTCGGTGTCGATGTCGTGACCGCGCAGGGGCAGCAACCGGCCCTCGACGCGTTCGATGCGGACAGCGCCGCTCATGCCCGGCCTCCCGCCGTGGGCAGCCCGCGTGTCGCGGGCGGGGAACCCGTGCTGCCGTCTGACGCCCCGGCTGGCGCCGGATCGAACTTGCGGATGTCGACGACCTGCCCGGCAATCGCGGCGGCCGCGACCATCGCCGGACTCATGAGCAGCGTGCGGCCGGTCGGACTGCCCTGCCGGCCCTTGAAGTTCCGGTTGGACGAGGAGGCGCTCATCTCCCGGCCCTGGAGCTTGTCGGGATTCATGCCGAGGCACATCGAACAGCCCGAGCCGCGCCAGTCGAAGCCGGCCTCGATGAAGACCTCGTGCAGGCCCTCGGCCTCGGCCTGCGCCCGCACGTTCTGCGATCCGGGGACGACCATCGCGCGCACCGACCTGGCCACCTTCTGGCCGCGGACGAAGCGCGCCGCCTCGCGGAGATCCGAGAGGCGTGAGTTGGTGCACGAGCCGACGAAGGCGACGTCGATCGGCGTGCCCTCGATCGCCTGTCCCGGCGCGAACCCCATGAATGCCAGCGCTTCCTCGACGAGCGGACGTTCGTCCGCGGGTACGTCGGCGGCCGTCGGCACGCGGTCGCCGACGCCGACCGACTGGCCGGGATGCAGGCCCCACGTCACCACCGGGCTCAGTGCGTCCGCGTTCAGGGTCACGTCATCGTCGTACGCTGCGTCGGCGTCGCTGGCCATCGAGCGCCACCACGTCTTCGCGCGCTCGAACGCCTCGCCCTGCGGCACGAACGGCCGTCCTTCCATGTAGGCGAACGTCGTGTCGTCCGGGTTGACGTAGCCGACGCGGGCGCCGCCCTCGATGGACATGTTGCACATGGTCATGCGCTCGTCCATCGACATCGCATCGACAGCCGAGCCGGCGTACTCGTAGGCGTAGCCGACGCCGCCCTTCACGCCGAGCACCTGGATGATCTTGAGGATCACGTCCTTGGCATAGACCCCACGCTGGAGCGTGCCGTCGACGCGGATGCGGCGGACCTTCAGCGGCTCCATCGCCAGGCACTGGCTCGCGAGCACATCGCGCACCTGCGACGTGCCGATGCCGAAGGCCACCGCGCCGAACGCGCCGTGGGTCGACGTGTGGCTGTCGCCGCAGGCGATCGTCATTCCCGGCTGCGTGAGGCCGAGTTCCGGTCCGATCACGTGGACGATGCCCTGGCGGCCGGTCGAGTGGTCGTAGAACGGAACGCCGAAGTCACGGCAATTGCGTTCGAGCGCCGAGAGCATCGCCTCGGCCATCGTGTCCTGGAAGGGGCGCGCCAGACTGCCGGTCGGCACGATGTGATCGACGGTGGCGAACGTGCGGTTCGTGAAGCGCACGGGCCAGTCGCGCCGACGGAGGTCGTCGAAGGCCTGCGGGCTCGTGACCTCGTGCACGAGGTGCAGCCCGATGAACAGTTGCGTCTGCCCGGTGGGGAGCCGCCGGACGGTATGGAGGTCCCAGACCTTCTGGAGAAGCGTGTGTCCCACGCGTCGAGTATAACCCTACGCCGCGCGTCAAGCGCTAGTCAATAAGCTGACCTAATGATGACCGGCGGTCGGGCGGTGTCGCGGTCGCTCGTCGCTTCTCGTCACGTTGCGCCGCGGACGCCGTTCCATGAGCTCGGTGACTCTCTGAATCTCCAGCGGCTTCACCAGGTGGACGTCGAAGCCGGCGGCGAGGGCGCGCGCCCGATCCTCGGGGCGCCCGTATCCGGTCAGCGCGACGAGAAAGACGTCGGCGGCCTGCTCGGACCGCCGGATCGTGCGGGCCACTTCGTAGCCGTCCATGCGGGGCAGGCCGATGTCGATGAACGCCACGTCGGGCGGCTGCGACAGGACGTCGGCCAGCCCGCTGATGCCGTCGCGCGCGACCCGGGTGCGGTGCCCGACGGCCGTGAACAACGCGCGCATCAACTCGGCGGCATCCTCGTCGTCCTCGACGATCAGGACGTCGAGGACCGCCGGTGGGCGGTAGTCGCGCAGGTAGTTGTCGATGACGCTCGGCGAGAGCGGCGCTTCGACCAGGCCGGTCGCGAGCGGCAACGTCACGCGGAACTCGGTGCCGGCGCCGAGCCCGGCGCTGTGGGCGGAGAGCTCACCGTCGTGCAGTTCCACCATCCGCTTGGCAATCGTCAAGCCGATGCCCAGCCCGCCCTCGGTCCGCGCCAGCGTCGTCGTGCCCTGCACGAATGGTTCGAAGATGCTTTCGAGTCTGGCCGGGTCGATGCCGATGCCCTCGTCGACGACGCGGACGACGGCGACCGGGTGGGCGGCGTCGCTGCGGTCGATCTCGCAGCGCAGGAGGATGCGCCGGGTGTGATCGGAGAACTTGCTGGCATTGGAGACGAGGTTGGCGAGCGCCTGGCCGATGCGCAGGCCGTCGCCATGCACCGGCACCGGCTCGTCGGGGATGTCGAGGATCAGCGGCTGGCGCCGCGCGTCGAGGTACGGGCGCCCCATCTGCACGACCTCGTGCAGCACGGTCTTGAGGTCGATCGTCTCCTTCTTCAGCTGGACGCGGCCGCGGGTCAGGCGCGACATGTCGAGCAGGTCGTCCACCAGGCGCGCCAGTTGCCGGACTTGTCGGGCGACCGTCGCACGCACTCGGGCCTGTTGCTCCTCGCTCACGCCGGCCCGCTCCTGCAGCGCCGTTGCCGTCGCAATGGCGTTCAGCGGATTGCGGAGCTCGTGGGCGAGCATCGCGAGGAATTCGTCCTTGCGGCGGTTGTCCTCGAGCAGTTCGTCGGCGCGCCGGCGCTCGGCATCGGCGAGGTTGCGCAGGCTCGTGATGTCGGTCATCACGAGCACGAAGCGGCCAACGTGGCCGTGCTCGTCGAACACCGGATCGGTGACGACGCGAAACCAGGCGTCGCCCACCTGCAAGTCGAACGATTGGCGCGCGAGCTCACCGGCGGCGCCGACGTCGAGCACGGGGTGATCGACCGCGAGCGACTCGCGAAACACGTCGCGTACCGGACGGCCGGTGATCTCGGCGGCCGTGCAGCCCGTGAGCGCGAGCAGCGCGCGGTTGGTGCGGAGGATCAGCCCGTGGTCGTTCAGGATGGCGGCGGCTTCGGCAATGGCGTCGAAGGTCCATCGCCATTCCATCGCGGCCTCGCGGAGGCCGGCCTCGGCGTCGTTGGCGCGGAGCAGCGCGCGGACCGTCGCGATCAGTTCCTCCGGTTCGACCGGCTGGACGAGGTAGCCGTCGGCACCGCTATCGAGTCCCTCGGCCCTGCTCTCGGCGTCGACGAAGGTCGCCGAGGTCTGCAGCACCGGAATGTGGGCGGTCCGTTCGTCGGCCTTGAGGCGACGGCAGACCTCGAGGCCGTCCAGGTCGGGGAGCTTGACGTCGAGCACGATGAGCCGCGGCGACTGACGCGCCAGCATCAGCGCCTCGTAGCCGGACGACGCTTCCCACACGTCGTAGCCGACCCGCCGCAAGGTGCGGCTCAGGACGTACCGCGTGGCCTCATCGTCGTTGACGTTGAGGATGACACCGGCCTGTTCAGGCGGCACCGACCGCCTCACGGTCCGGAACGCAGGGGCGGCCGGCGCACAGTGGGTCTTCGACGCCGGATTCGAACAGGCGTCTCAGCGGGACTGAGGTTCCGGGTGCGGCGCGCGAGACGAGCGTATCCCCGCCCACCATGCCCAGCAGGCGTGGCGCGGGGTTATCGGCCCAAAGGGTCCCACCGGCAATGACGCCCGGTGGCGCCACTTCACGGCGGAGTTCTGAGACGTCCGGAGTCTCCCGGCCAGCAGAATCATCTGCTGCCATTGTTGCTTCGACCGGAGCAACTGCCATGCCATCCGGCCTGGCGTCAAGGTATGACCAGGTGCACGGCGGGTCACGGTGTTGTGGACATCTGTAGCGCTTTGGAACAGCTGGATCAGACCTTGGACAAGGCGGCCGCGGACGCGTGCGCGGCAGGCCGAAGGGCCAACTGCGCAGTGTCCCGGACTAGCGGGTCGGCCCCGGCTTGGCGAGCATGCGTCGATGCCCGCACCACTGGCAACGCGCGTACAGCGTGTCGCTCGAACGCACGTCCACGACGAGCGGCGTCGCGCACGACGGACAGTCGGGCAACCGGGCGCGGCGATGACGCCGATCGAGGGTGTGCGGCGGCGATGGGCGCCTGGCGGCGGCGAGATCGATGGACATGGCCGTTCGCCGTCCCCATCGGCATCGGAAGCGGCGGCTTGACGCCTGGCGCGGTGGCCGGACGCCTCATCGTGCCTGTGTCCCGAACGCGTCTCCGATCTTCAGGGCGAGCGCAGGCGTGTTGGCGTGTGCGACGTTGGACAGCACGGCGACGACGATGCCGCTGTCGCGCAGGGTCGTCAGCGACATCACGGTCCCGCCGGCCAGCTCGCCGTTGACGCTGCCGCCGTTCGCCAGCCCGACCCGCACCAGATCTGACGGCGTGGAGTAGGCGGCCAGCGTGCCCGCGCAGCACGCGAGGTCGCGCATGTACATCAGCCGCCTTCCGCTGCGCGGATTGTCATTGGATCGCGGCACGTAGAACGTCGCGCGATCGCCGGGCACGGGGTACTCGGCGGGGGCGAGGCCCATCGGCTGGAGAACGACGTGGCGGATCAGCGTGAAGGGTGGGAAGTCCTCTTCAGGCTCGCCGACGTGCTCCGGGCTCCAGTCCGCCGCCGAATCCGTACCGGTATTGGCCAGACCGAGCGGCGCGACAGCGGCGGCTGTCACCACCGGCGCCGCCGTGCCGATGTTGAAGCGGGTGCTCGGCGTCATCTGGGTGCGCGTGTCGACGTCCCTCCAGCCGAATCCTTCCGCCCAGACTATCGCGCCGCTCGCACCGACCGCGACCGACACCCCTGGCAGTTTCTGCTCGAGGTTGGCTGCGCGCACGAGCCCGCGGGCGCGTTCGACAGCCGCCGCGTACTGCGGCGACGCCGCCGGGGCGGCCACCGATGGCACGTCCTGGGCTTGCGCGAACAGCGGCCCGCTCACGGTCACCGCATGGGTCAGGAATGCCGCGAACGCCGCGACCAGCACGCCGACCGCCAGCGCGGTGCGCGCGGCCCAGGTCGGCAGCCGGCGTCGCGCGGCCTTCACGCCGAGCACGACGGCGCCGACCATCAGCAGCAGCCCCATCACAGCGGCGCCCGGCGCATCGTCGGCATCCGCGACATAGATGCCCATGCCCCCGATGGCCAGGGCGAGGACGATCAGGGCGGTGGCCCTGACGGCGTTCGTCGGAGTGGAGGTCATGTCCACCACTCTGACGGCAAGCACGCCGGGAAGTCCTCACCGGATCGTGAGCAGGCCATGAGATTCAGCGGAGATGCGAGAAACCCTGCGCCAGCAGGGGCGAACGGCCGGTCGAACGAGCCGCTGGCCCAAGGTTGAGCCTGGCGAAGCTGCGATCGACGGTTGGCAGAGCAAGCGCGCCAGGAGTCCACCCGCGCGGGCCCTCCATGGCGCGTGGGGGATGTGGTGGAGCTCGGTGGGGAGTGGGATTCGGGCGGCGGGTCGAATGACCCGGCCCGCGAGGAGCCCAACGACCGACGCCAGCCGCCGTGCGGCTGGCGGAGGGAGTGGGATTCGAACCCACGGTACGGTTACCCGTACGGCGGTTTTCAAGACCGCTGCCTTAAACCGCTCGGCCATCCCTCCGTTCGCGAGTGTACCCGACAGGACCGCGCTCGGCGGGCGCGGCAGAGAGGAAGCGGCGGCGTCTCCTCGCGGAGATCAGCCGAGGACGACCTTGCGGGTCGTCGCGATTTGGCCGGCATGCCGGCTTGCATGCTCGGCAGCGTGGAAGATGAGGCCCATCACCGTCGTTGGCAGTCGGGCCCGCCCCACGGCGCGCGCCTCGGTCAACGTCGCGACGTCGGTGGCACGCACCTGCTCGAGTGCCCGGTCGATGCCGGCCTGCGCGATGGCAATCGCTTCGGCGGCCGACGCGGGCGGCATTCCCGGATCGTCTTCGGCCTTGAGCCACGTCAGTTGCGCCGGCAGGAGCGTCTCGCCGCGCGCGTAGGTCAGGAGTCGATCGAGGCTTCCGGCCAGGTGCTTGAGATGAAAGCCGATCGCGGCGACATTGCCGGGCCGTGCCCAGAGCTGCTCGGGCGTGAGGTCGGCGCAGTGCCTGGCGACCTCCTCGCGGACCTGCAGCAGCGCGTGGACGACCGGCTGCATCGCCGGCGCATAACCCTCGACCGCGCCGCGCAGCCACACCTCTGGTTCGCTCGCCATCTCGTCTATCCGATCTTCGTGAGGCCGCCCATGTACGGCACCAGCGCGTCAGGGATGCGGACGGTGCCGTCCGCGTCCTGGTAGTTCTCGAGCACCGCAATCAGCGTGCGGCCGACGGCCAGGCCCGATCCATTCAGCGTGTGAGCGAAGGCGAGCTTGCCGCCTCCAGCCGGCCGATAGCGGATGCCGGCGCGCCGCGCCTGGAACGCTTCGGTGTTGCTGCACGACGAGATCTCGCGGTACCTGCCCTGGCTCGGCAGCCACACCTCGATGTCGTAGGTCTTGGCCGAGGCAAACCCCATGTCGCCGGTGCACAAGAGCATCGTGCGGTACGGCAGGCCGAGGCGCTGCAGCACGGTCTCGGCGCAACCGGTCAGCCGTTCGAGCTCGTCGTAGGACTGCTCCGGCGCCGCAAACGTCATCAACTCGACCTTGTCGAACTGGTGCTGCCGGATCAGCCCGCGCACGTCGGCGCCGTAGCTGCCCGCTTCGCTGCGGAAGCAGGGCGTGAAGGCCGTGTAGCGCATCGGCAGGCCGCCGGCCTCCAGCGTCTCCTCGCGGTGCAGGTTGGTGAGCGGCACTTCGGCGGTCGGGATCAGGAACAGGTCCCACTCCCCCGCGATCTTGAACAGGTCCTGCTCGAACTTCGGCAGGTTGCCCGTGCCGGTCAGCGCCGCGCTGTTCACGAGGAACGGCGGTTCGACCTCCGTGTAGCCGTGCTCGCGCGTGTGCAGATCCAGCATGAACGCGATCAGCGCGCGCGACAGGCGGGCGCCTTCGCGCAGCAGCACCGCGAACCGCGCCCCCGACATGCGCGCCGCCCGCTCGAAGTCGAGGATGCCCAGGGCCGGACCGAGATCCCAGTGCGCCTTCGGCTCGAAGTCGAATGCGCGCGGCGTGCCCCATCGCCGCACCTCGACGTTGTCGTCGGCCGACGCGCCAGCCGGCACGCTCTCGTGCGGCGTATTGGGCAGCGCCAGCAGCAGCGGCTGCCGCTCCTCCTCGAGCGCCGCGAGCTGCGCGTCCAGCGCCTTGATCTCCTCGGCCCGCTGCTTGTTCTCGGCGAGCAGCGACGAGGCGTCCTCGCCTGCCTTCTTGGCGCGGGCGATCGACTCGCCGATGCGGTTGCGTTCGGCCTTGAGGTTCTCGACGCGCGGCAGGAGGTCGCGGCGATCGCGATCGAGCGACTGCAGTCGGTCCAGGACGGTGTTCACCTCCGGACCACGGGTCTGCAGGCGGCGGCGCGTCTCGTCGAAGGCATCCCGGAGCTGGGCGGTATCGAGCATGCTGGGCTCATTGTACGTGGGCGCGCCGCGCCTCCCATCCGATGGCATGTGCTAACGTGACCGCTCCCCGCGACGGAGGCAAGGCGTGAAGCACAGGGTCAGAACGGCGGTGTTCCCGGCGGCGGGCCTTGGCACCAGGTTCCTTCCGGCCACCAAGACCATGCCGAAGGAAATGCTGCCGCTGGTCGACAAGCCCATCATTCAGTACGCCGTCGAGGAAGCCGTGGCGGCCGGCATCGAACAGATCGTGCTCGTGACCGCGCGCGGCAAGACGGCGATGGTCGATCACTTCGACGTCGACGTCGAGCTCGAGACCCTGCTCGAAGACCGCGGCAAGCTCGATCAGCTCGCGGCCGTCCGTCACGTCTCCTCGCTGACCCGCCTCGGCGCCGTCCGGCAGGGACCGCCGCGCGGCCTCGGCCACGCCGTGCACATCACCCGCGACCTCGTCTGCGATCAGCCCTTCGCCGTCGTGCTCGGCGACGACGTGATCGACGCCGACCCGCCCGCCATCCGCCAATTGATGGACGTCTACGACGAGGTCCAGAGTCCCGTGCTCGCCGTCGAACGCGTGCCGCTCGATGAGATCAGCCGATACGGCGTCGTCCGTGCCGAACCGCTCGGCAACGGCATCCATCGCATCACCGATCTCGTGGAGAAGCCGTCGCGCGACGAGGCGCCCTCGGACCTGGCGATCATCGGCCGCTACGTGCTGACGCCGGACATCTTCGGCGTCCTGGCCGGCGTGCGGGAGGACCGCACGGGCGAGATTCAGTTGACCAGCGGGCTCAGGGAACTGCTGCGGCAACGACCGCTGTATGCGTGCGAAGTGCGCGGCACCCGCCACGACACCGGCACCAAGCTCGGCTTCCTGAAGGCGACGATGTACTTCGCGCTCAAGCGGCCCGACCTGCAGGACGACCTGCGCGCCTACGTCAGGAGCCTGCTGGACGCGCCAGCAGGCCCGTAGTAGTCGCGGCGCTCAGCTGCCGCCGCTTGGCTTGGGTGGCGCGGGCGCGTCGGCCTTCGTCGACTTGCCGTCACCGGACGACGAGCTCGACGAGTCGCTGCCGGACGAGGACTCGGTCTTGCTGGTGCCGGCGCCAGTGGTGTTCTTGCGCGCGTAGTCCGTGATGTACCAGCCGGAGCCCTTGAACTGGATGGCCGGCGAGGAGAACAGCTTGCGCACGGGGCCCTTGCACTTGGGGCATTCGGTGAGCGGCGGGTCCGAGAACTTCTGGATCACCTCGAACCGGTGACTGCAGTTCTCGCATTCGTACTCGTACAGTGGCATGGCTGGACCTTGGTTGGCCGGGCGGCCGCTAGCTCAGGACGATCCCATCGTCGGACGCGCCGAGCATCTGCTTGCGCAGGACGCCGAACGGAAGCAGGCCCTGCCCGAGGAAATCGTCGTGGAACCGGCGGAGATCGAAGCCGGCGCCCTGATCGGCCTCGACGTCGCGCCTGAGCTTGAGCAGCATCAGTTTGCCGAGCGCGTAGATCACGTACCCAGGGTCGAACGCCCCTCGCTCGGCTTCCCGCCTGGCACTGCCCTCTTCGAGCATCGCTTCTTCGCGGAACATCCGCACGCCCTGCTCGACCGACAGATCCTCGGCGTGCAGACGCAGGCCGACGACGAGCCGACACAGGCGCACCAGCGTTTCTGCCAATTGACCGAGCTCGATCGCCGGGTCGCTCTTGGCGAAGCCCTGCTCGACGATCAGGTGCTCGGCGTAGTGGGCCCAGCCTTCGAGGAGCGACACCGGCGCCAGGACGGTCGCCTTCCGCCACGGCGAGGACACCTTGCGCAGGTGTTCGAAGTGCAGGAAGTGCCCAGGCAGCGCCTCGTGCATCGAGATCGACCAGAGCACGGCGTCGTTCATGTCCCGCAGATGCTCTTCCTGGCGGTCCTGCGGCCAGCCCGGATCGACCTCGGTGATGTAGTAGTAGGAACGCTGCGGCCGCACTTCGAGCGGCCCCGGCGCCCACAGGCTCGCGAACGTCCACCGGTAGAACGGTGGGGTCGGCGCGATCACCAGCGCGTCGGCGTCCGGGACGGTGACGATACCGGAGTCGCGCAGGAAGGTGTAGAGCGAGGCGCACTGCTCACGGACGCGGGTCACGAGGCCGCCGGCATCCACGTGCGACGCCTTCAGCTTGGCCCACACCTGGTCGGCGGGCCCCTTCCCCACCTTCGCGGCGACGGCCGCGAAACGTTCACGCGTGGCCGACAGCTCGCGATCGGCGATGCGCAGCAGCGCATCGGTGTCGAGCGTCACACCGTCGTCCAGCTTCAGCTTCTGTTCGATCTTGCCCTTGCCGAGGCGGAAGGTCGCCTTGGCTTTCGGCGCGAGGTCTTCCTCGAGGTCTCGGAGATAACGCTCGATCGCCGTCCGGGCCAGCGTCGCCGCATCGTCGAGATCGGCCAGCAGCGACAGGTCGTCGACCTCCCGCAGCGCGCGCGGCAGATCGCGATTGAGGAACGTCACGACGCCACGCAGCGTCTCGGCGGCCGTCTTGATGAAGATGCCGGCGGGATCGCGAACGTTGGCGCGGGCAGCATCGAGCACGCCGGCGACCTGCCGGAGTTTCGAGAGCAGCCGCCGTGCGCGCTCGGCGGCCGGCGCGTACGTGAAGATGGCCTGCGCCGCGAGACTGGTGGCGATGGTGTCCGCATACAGCTGCGGATCGCGCTCCCAGGTGCGCACCGTCTCGAGTTCGAACAGCCGCGCCTGGGTGTTGGCCGTGAGGGCCGCGTGGTCGGCGCGCTCGGAGGCCGGCACGGCGTCGATCGGCATCGACGCGAGGCGCCGGGCAAAGCCGTTCAGGTCGCGGACCTGCCGGTCGATTGCGGCACGGCTGAAGTCCTCGAGAAGGTCGTCGTGCACGTGCACGCCGTCGAAGGTCGCGGCGGTGGGTTGCACCTCATGACGCCAGGCGAGGTAGTCGGCCGCAAAGTGCGGAAGGGTTTCAGCAGATCGCATGCGCTCGGACAGACAAGGTTGATGGCCAGCGGAACCGACGTGGCCCAATCTCCCAATGTACAATATCCGGCGTGCTCCCCCGGCCGGCGCCCGGACGTTTGTACGTCGTGGCGACCCCCATCGGCAACCTGGAGGACATCACGCTGCGGGCCCTGCGGGTCCTCCGTGACGTGCGCGTGATTGCCGCCGAGGACACGCGGCGCACCGCAAAACTCCTCGCCCACGCCGGCATCCAGACACCGATGGTCAGCGTCCACGCGCACAACGAGGTGGCGCGGCTGCCGGTGCTGATCGACCGCCTGCGCCAGGGCGAGGACATTGCGCTGGTCACCGACGCCGGCACTCCCCTCCTCTCCGACCCAGGCGACCATCTCATCCGCGCCGCCCTGGACGATGGCCTGCCCGTCGAGGCGGTTCCCGGAGCGAGTGCCGTGCTGGCGGCGCTCGCGATGAGCGGTGTTCCGGCCAGCCAGTTCACGTTTTTAGGGTTTCCACCAGTAAAGCAGGGCGCGCGGCGGCGGTGGTGTGAGGATGTGGCGTCGTATCGCCACCCTGTCGTGTTCTTCGAGGCCCCTCATCGCATCCGCCAGACGCTCGAGCTGGTCAGCGACGTCCTCGGAGCACAGCGGCAGGTTGCGGTCTGCCGCGAAATCACGAAGAAGCACGAGGAGCTGATTCGGGGAAGCCTCGCCGACGTCGTGCAGCATCCGAGCATCGCCGCCCCGATCGGTGAATTCACCTGCATTGTCGAGCCATCTTCTCCAGATGAAGCCCATGAAGAGGTTGAGGACGAGCGCCTCGTCGAAGAATTCGACCGAATGACCAAAGACGGGCATCTGGAGAGACGCGCCGCCATGAGCCAGGTCGCTCGCCAGTTCCACGTCAGGACTCGCGACGTCTTCGATGCCGTGGAGCGCCGCAAGGCCCGAAGCGGGGATCGCGAGTGACTGCGGAGCCGATGCACATCGTGATCCTGGCGGGCGGCCGCGGCCGCCGGATGGGCACCGATCGCCCCAAGGTGCTGCTGCCGATGGCTGGAAGACCGCTGCTCGAGTGGGTCCTGCGAACCAGCGCGCAGCTTCAGCCAGCCTCGACGACGGTCGTTCTTGGGTATTCAGCAGAAAACGTCGGCTCGATTCTGTCCGGGCGCGATATCCAGGTCGTCACCCGCGAGCCACTCCTCGGCCCGGTCCACGCCCTGACGGCTGTCGACACCGAGCGCGGGGCCGCAAACGATGGCACGATCGTCGTCTTCCCCGCCGACGTTCCCATGCTGCGCGCCGACACGCTGCGCGCCCTTGTCGCCCACCGCGCCACGGCCACCAGCGGACTGACCGTCGTGGCCGCCGTCTCGGAGCGACCTTACGGACTCATGCGAGTGCTCCGCAGCGACGCCGGTGAGGTGATTGGGCTGATGTCCGAGAAGGATGCCTCGCGGCAGCAGCGGGCCATCAGGGAGTGCACGAGCGGCGTGTTCGCCTGCTCCCCTTCCCTGCTGCGCGAGGCCCTCGCGACGTTCGCCTGGGAGAGCGTCGGCCGGGAACGGTCTGTCGGCGAGCTGGCGGGCGCGTTCCGGCGGCTCGGACACGACATCGATGCCATCACCACGACCGTGCCCCACGAGATCCGGGGGATCAACAGCCAGACCGAACTGGCCGAGGCCAGCGCCATGATGCGACAAGCCAAGTGCGAGGAACTGATGTCGGCCGGAGTGACGATCATCGATCCGGCGACGACCTACGTCGGCCCCGACGTCGAGGTCGGTCACGACACCGTGCTCCACCCGAACGTGTACCTGGAGGGGCGAACGACGGTCGGCGCGGCCTGCGAGATCCATGCGGGCACGCGCCTTGTCGACGCCACGCTCGAGGACCACGTCGTCATCCTCAACTACTGCGTCGTCACCGACTCGGTGGTTCGATCCCATGCGCAGCTCGGGCCGTTCGCGCACATCCGGCCCGGCAGCGACGTCGGCGAGGACGCGCGCGTCGGCAACTACGTCGAACTGAAGAAGACCACGCTCGGCAAGGGGTCGAAGGCGAGCCACCTGACCTACCTCGGAGATGCCAGCATCGGCGCCGACGTCAACGTCGGGGCCGGCGTGATCACCTGCAACTACGACGGCGTGCGCAAGCACCAGACCGTCATCGGCGACGGCGCCTTCATCGGCAGCGACTCGCAGTTGGTCGCGCCCGTGTCGATCGGCCGCGGCGCGTTTGTCGCCGCCGGGTCGTCGATCACGCAGAACGTGCCGGACGAGAGCCTGGGCATCGCCCGCAGCCGCCAGGAGAACAAGGACGGCTGGGCGCGGCGGCGCCGGCCGACCGAGTAGGAGGTCGCGTCATGTGCGGCATCATCGGGTACGTCGGAGACCAGGAGGTCGTGCCGGTCGTCCTCGAGGGCCTGCGCCGCCTCGAGTATCGCGGCTACGACTCGGCCGGCATCGCCGTCGTCGGCCGCGACGGCATCGAGGTCCGGCGCAGCGCCGGCAAGCTGGCCAATCTCGAGCAGGCGTTACGTGAGGCCCCACTTACCGGTGGCTATGGCATCGGCCACACGCGGTGGGCGACGCATGGCCGTCCGACCGAGGAGAACGCCCACCCGCACCGCGACCAGAGCGGCCGGGTGGTGCTGGTGCACAACGGCATCATCGAGAACTACCTCGAGCTGAAGAAGGAGCTGCAGGGCCGCGGCATCGTCTTCCGCACCGAGACCGACACCGAGGTGGTGGCGCACCTGGTCGGCCTCGAGCTGCGCGAGGACGGCCTGCATGCCGCGGTCACGCGGGCGCTGGCACGCCTGCACGGGCTGTTCGCCCTCGTCGTCATCTCGTCCACCGATCCCGGCACCATCGTCGCCGTGCGCAACGGCCCGCCGGTCGTGGTCGGGCTCGGTGATCAGGAGTACTTCGTCGCCTCGGACATCCCGGCGATCCTCGCGCACACGCGCGACGTGGTCTTCCTCGAGGATGGACAGGTCGCGGTGCTGCGCCGCGAGGGCGTGACGTTCTTCGACGCCCAGGGCCTCGTGGTGACGCGCACGCCGCAGCGCATCACCTGGGACCCGGTGATGGCGGAGAAGGCCGGCTACAAGCACTTCATGCTCAAGGAGATCTTCGAGCAGCCGTGGGCCATCAAGGAGACCCTCGTCGGGCGGCTGTCGATGGAACGCGGCGACGTGCACCTGCCCGAGACGAACCTGGACGACGAGGCGCTGGCCGGCATCTCGCGCGTCGTGCTGCTGGCGTGCGGCACGTCCTGGCACGCGGCGCTCGTGGGGAAGTTCCTGATCGAACAGCTGGGGCGCGTTCCGGTCGAAGTCGACTACGGGTCGGAATACCGCTATCGGCAGCCGATCGTCGGCAGCCGCGATCTCGTGGTCGTGATCACGCAGTCGGGCGAGACCGCCGATACGCTCGCGGCCCTGCGCGAAGCGCGTCGCCACGGGGCTCGGAGCCTCGCCATCTGCAACGTCATCGGCAGCATGGCGACGCGCGAGTCCGAGGGCACGATCCAGACGCACGCCGGGCCGGAGATCGGCGTGGCCTCGACCAAGGCGTTCACCACGCAACTGGTGGCGCTGATCCTGCTGGCGCTGCGGCTGGCGCGGGCGCGCAACGCGATGACCGCCGATGGCGTGCGTCCGGTCCTGCAGGCGCTGACCGAGTTGCCGCGCCACATAGAGCAGGTGCTCTCGTGCGCACCGTATCTCGAGGACGTCGCCCGGCGCTTCTACCAGTGCTCGGACTTCCTCTTCCTCGGGCGCGGCATGCACTACCCGATCGCGCTCGAAGGCGCGCTGAAGCTGAAGGAGATCTCGTACATCCACGCCGAGGGCTACCCGGCCGGGGAGATGAAGCACGGACCGATCGCGCTCATCGACGAGAAGCTGCCGGTCGTGGCGCTGGCGCCGCGTGACCACGTCTTCGAGAAGATGCTCGGCAACGTGCAGGAGGTGAAGGCGCGCGGCGGTTCGATCATCGCCGTCACCGAAGAAGGGGAGCCGCATCTCTGGTCGCTGCTCGATCCGCAGCGCGACGCCCGCCTCGTGCTGCCGCCGGTCCATCCGCTGATGTCGCCCATCACGATGACGGTGCCGCTCCAACTGCTCGCGTACCACGTCGCCATCCGCCGCGGCTGCGACGTGGACCAGCCGAGGAACCTCGCCAAGAGTGTGACGGTCGAATAGAGGGCCTTGGGCCTTGGGCCTTGACGGCAACTGCACCAACCTCAACGCGAACGCCGTCGCGTGATCATCTCGTCTTGAGCCAGTCGCTGTGACAGCGATCCAATGAGCCCCGTCAGCATGCGACCGTTGCGCTCGGCCATCGCGCGAATCTCGGCGCCGCAGGCGACGGTCCACAGATTCAGATCCGTGGCGAGCTCGGCCTGAGTCTCCAGTTCCGCAGTCGATCCGGCGGCAACCCGCACGTGATGCAGATACGCTCTGAGCGAGCCTTGGCGGAAGCCCTCCGCAACGTTCGACGGCGTCGACACGCTCGCGCGCCGCATCTGCCCGCCGAGCTCGTTCCTGTGGTGCCACGGCAGCGTGTCCGACGCGACGTATACCTTCTTGGCCATCTCCATCGAGTACTGCCACACGTCCAGATCCCGAAGCGACTTGATAGGCATGGGAACGCTCTGTGCAAGTCCAGATCCCGTGTGTGGCGCCAAAAGCAGCGCCGTATAATGAAGTGCTCCAACCGCGGGCTGCAGTTGCTGCAAAGGCGGCCATCTTTGGCAGTGGCTGAAACTGCAATCCTCCCTGCAGCCCGACATGCGTGGCAAACGAAACGATGTCCGTTCACGGTGACCTGTCCAAGGCCCAGGGCCCAAGGCCCAAGGCCGACGATGATTTCCTCTCCTCCCTGAACCCCGAGCAGAGAGAGGCGGTGCTGCACACCGATGGGCCGCTGTTGATCCTCGCGGGGGCCGGCTCCGGCAAGACGCGCGTCATCGCCTATCGCATCGCCTATCTGATCGGCGCCGGGCTGGCGCGGCCGTTCGAAGTGCTGGCGGTGACCTTCACCAACAAGGCCGCCGAGGAGATGCGCGAGCGCGTCGCGAAGCTGATTGGCGACGACGCGCGCGATGTGTGGATTTCGACGTTCCACTCGCTGTGCGCGCGGTTGCTGCGGCGTGAGGCGCCGGCGATCGGGCTGTCGCGCGACTTCGTGATCTACGACAGCAGCGACCAGCAGAGCGCCGTCAAGCAGGTGATGCGCGAGCTGCAGGTCGACGACAAGATCCTCCAGCCCCGGCAGATCCTGGGCCGCATCAGCCAGGCCAAGAACCGGATGGAGACGCCCGACAAGGTCGGCGACGGCTCCTATCGTGACGAGCAGCTCGCCAAGATCTACGACGGCTACCGGAAGGCACTCGAACGCGCCAATGCGCTGGACTTCGACGACCTGCTGCTGAGGACCGTCGAGCTGTTCGAGAACGACACCGTCCGCGCCAAGTACCAGCGGCAGTTCCGCTACGTGATGATCGACGAGTACCAGGACACCAATCGTCCGCAGTACCTGCTGATCAAGCACCTGGTCGGGGCGCGCCACAACCTTGCCGTGGTCGGCGATCCGGATCAGTCGATCTACAAGTGGCGTGGCGCCGACCTGCGCAACATCCTCGACTTCGAGCACGACTTCCCGGAAGCGGCGACCGTGCGGCTCGAGCGCAACTACCGCTCGACGCAGAACATCCTCGACGCGGCGTCGGCGGTGATCGCCAACAACGCCGATCGCAAGGAGAAGCGCCTCTGGACCGAGCAGGGGAGAGGCGATCTCATCACCTATTTCCGAGGCGAGGACGAGCTCGAGGAGGCGTCGTTCATCGCCCGCGAGCTGCGCAAGGAGCTGACCGCGCGCCGTGAGGCGACGGTCGCCATCCTGTACCGGCTCAACTCGCAGTCGCGCGCGCTCGAAGATCAGCTGATGCGCGACGGGACGCCCTACCGCATCATCGGCGGCGTCCGCTTCTACGAGCGCAAGGAAGTGAAGGACGCGCTCTCGTACCTGAAGTTGATCATCAACCCGCACGACGATGTCAGCTTCAGACGAGTGGTGAACGTGCCGACCCGCGGCATCGGCAAGGTGGTGATGGATGCGCTGGAGCGCGACTCCGACGGCGGACCCGGCGGGGCGGCGCCGCCGATGATGGCCGCCGGCCTCTTCGAGGTCGCCGCATCGCGCTCGCTGTGGGTGCGAGCGACTCACCTGCTCGCTTCGCGCACGCTGCCAGGCCGGAGCCACAACGCGCTGAAGCAGTTCGTCGAGCTGATCGACGCGCTGATCGTGCAGGCGCGGACCGAGCCCGTCTCGATCGTGATCGGCAAGATGCTCGACCAGTCGGGCTACCTCAAGGTGCTGCGCGAGGAGAACACCGAAGAAGCAGAGAGCCGGGCGCAGAACCTCGCCGAGTTCGTGTCGAGCGCCAAGGAGTACGAGGAACGCGAGCCAGACGCCTCGATTGGCGGCTTCGTCGATCGGCTGTCGCTGCTGTCGGAGGCCGACGAATCGCAGGGCGCCAGCCATGCGCGCGTCTGGCTGATGACCATGCACGCGGCCAAGGGGCTCGAGTTCCCGGTCGTCGCATTGGCCGGACTGGAAGAAGGACTGTTTCCGCACTCGCGCGCCAGCGGCGATCAGGATCAGATCGAGGAGGAACGGCGGCTGTGCTACGTCGGCATGACGCGCGCGCAGTCGCGCCTGCTGCTCACGAGTGCGGCGCGGCGACGCGTGTTCGGCGAGTACCAGGCCACCGAGCCGTCACGCTTCCTGAACGAAATCCCGAAGGAGCTGGTCCTCGAAACGCCGTCGTTCACGCGCGCCAGATCCTTCGGCACGACGACCTACGGCGGTCGGGCGGCGTATGGCTCCGCGCCCAACCCGTACGGCCGCCGGACGCAGCCGCGGAGCGAGAGTCCGGCCCCGGTCTACAAGTACGAGGAAGAGGACCAGTCGAGCGACGGCCTGCGGCCGAAGCCGGGCCAGAGGGTGCGCCACGCGCAGTTCGGCGTCGGCACGGTGCGGGAAGTGGACGGGAAGGGCGAGGAGATGAAGCTCACCGTGCACTTCGCGACGGTGGGCACCAAGAAGCTGATCGCGAAGTACGCGCGTCTGGAGCCGGCGTAGGACCTTCCGTCGTTGCCGCAGTCACGCAGTCACGCCTTACTCGTTCTCATCATCGTCGGCCGGCGCGATGTCGTCCTCGGGCTCGTCGAGCGGTTCCTCGACGGCGCCTTCGGTCTCGAGCGGCGCCACGACCTCTGACGTATCCGCCGCGACCTCGGCGATGTCCAGCCGCGCCGTGGCTTCGACGCGGTCGCCGTTCTCGAGACGAATCAGCCGCACGCCCTGCGTGTTGCGTCCGATCGGACGCAAGGGCGCGACAGCCATCCGGATCACCATGCCGTCCTTGGTGATGATCAGCACCTGGTTGTCGTCGGCGACATGGGTGATGCCGACGACCGGCCCGTTGCGATCGGATGGCTGGATGTTGCGGATGCCGTAGCCGCCGCGGCCCTGGATGCGGTACTCGGTCAGCGGCGTCCGTTTGCCGTAGCCGTTGGCGGTCACGGTGAGCATCGCGCCCGATTCGTCGACCACTTCCATCGCCACGACCTCGTCGCCATCGCGCAGTGCGATGGCGCGGACGCCATACGCGGTCCGTCCCATCGCGCGCACCCGGCCCTCGGGGAAGCGGATCGCAACCCCGCCGCGCGTGCCGACGAACACCTGGTCGCTGCCGCTCGACAGCTGCACCGCGATGACGGCGTCATCGTCCTCGACGCCCATCGCGATGATGCCGCCGACGCGCGGGTTCGAGTACGCCTTGAGGTCGGTCTTCTTGATCGCGCCGCGTCTCGTGCCCATCACGACGAAGCGCTGGCCTTCCTCGGCCGGGAACTCGCGGACGGCGACGACGTCGGCGACCTTCTCGCCGCTGGCCATCTGCACGAGGTTGGCGATCGACTTGCCGCGCGCGTCACGGCCGGCATCGGGAATCTCGTGGACGCGCAGCCAGTAGGCCCGGCCCCGGTCCGAGAACACGATCAGGTACGCGTGCGTCGAGGCGACGAACAGGTGGTGCACGTAGTCGTCGTCGGGGAGGCGCATGCCGATGGTGCCGGCGCCGCCGCGTCCCTGGAACCGGTACTCGTCGAGCGACGTGCGCTTGATGTAGCCCTTGTGGCTGACCGTGATCGCCATGTCCTCGTCGGCGATGAGATCGAGGATGTTCAGGTCGCTCGTGTCCTCGACGATCTCGGTCCGCCGCGCCTCGCCGAAGCGATCGCGCGCGTCCTTCAACTCGGTGACCACGATCTCCGTCACGAGTCGCTCGCTGCCGAGGATGGCGCGCAGGCGCTCGATCTCCTTCCGCAGCTCGGCGAGCTCGTCGAGGATCTTCTGCCGCTCCAGCCCGGTCAGGCGCTGCAGCTGCATGTCGAGGATGGCCTGCGCCTGGAGCTGCGACAGGCCGAAGTTCGTCATCAGGCCTTCGCGCGCCTCGGCCGGATTGCGGGCCGAGCGGATCAGCGTGATCACGGCGTCGAGCTGATCGAGCGCGATCTTCAGGCCTTCGAGGATGTGGGCGCGAGCCTCGGCCTTGCGCAGCTCGAACTCGGTGCGCCGGCGGACCACGTCGCGGCGGAACTCGACGAACCGCTCGAGCAGTTCGAGCAGCGGCAGCACCCGCGGCCGGCCGTCGACGATCGCCAGCATGATGATGCCGAACGAGGACTGCAGCGGCGTGTGCTTGTACAGGTTGTTGAGCACGACGTCTGGCATCTCGCCGCGCTTCAGCTCGATGACGACGCGAATGCCCTGCCGGTCCGATTCGTCGCGGATGTCGGAGATGCCCTCGAGCGTCTTCTCGCGTACCAGGTCGGCGATGCGCTCGATCAGCTTCGCCTTGTTCACCTGGTAGGGAATCTCGGAGATGACGATCGCCTGCCGGTCGCTGCTGCGGGCGATGCTCTCGACTTCCGACCGGGCGCGCACGATCACGGTGCCGCGACCGGTCGCGTAGGCCGAGGCGATGCCGGCCCGGCCGACAAGGATGCCGCCGGTGGGGAAGTCGGGACCGGTGATGTGCTGGGCGAGCCGGCGGCGCTTGTCGTCGCGGGTCAGCGGCTGCGGCCGGCCGTCCTCGTCGGTCGTGAAGGCCTGTTCCGGATCGACGATCGCGATGATCCCGTTGACGACCTCGGTGAGGTTGTGCGGCGGGATGTTCGTCGCCATGCCGACCGCGATTCCCGACGAGCCGTTGACCAGCAGGTTCGGGATCGGCGTCGGCAGGACCGATGGCTCGGTCGTCGTCTCGTCGAAGTTCGGGACGAAGTCGACCGTGTCCTTGTCGAGGTCGGCCATCAGCGCTTCGGCGAGCGCCTCGAGGCGGGCCTCGGTGTAGCGGTAGGCCGCCGGCCTGTCGCCGTCGACGCTGCCGAAGTTGCCCTGGCCGTCGACCAGGGGGTGCCGCATGTTGAAGTCCTGCGCGAGGCGGACGAGCGTGTCGTAGGCCGGCGCGTCGCCGTGCGGGTGGTAGTTGCCGATGACCTCGCCGACCACCTTCGCGCACTTGCGGTAGGCCCGATTGCTCGCCAGGCCCATCTGACGCATCGCGAACAGGACGCGACGGTGCGCCGGCTTGAGGCCGTCTCGCACGTCGGGCAGGGCGCGCCCGATGATCACGCTCATCGCGTAATCCATGTACGAGCGGCGCATCTCGTCTTCGATGTTGACGGGGACGCGATTTGTCGGAATGGTCATAACGATCTGAAAGTGACGGCAGCCGCGCGGCGCCGGCTAGACGTCGAGGTTCTTCACGTCGAGCGCGTTGTCCTCGATGAACTTGCGGCGCGGTTCGACCTGATCGCCCATCAGCGTGGAGAACATCAGGTCCGCCTCGGCCTGGTCCTCGGCCCGCACCTGGAGCAACGTGCGAATCTCCGGCTTCATCGTGGTCTCCCACAACGTCTCCGGGTTCATCTCGCCGAGCCCCTTGTAGCGGTTGATCGCCACGCCCTTGCGGCCGACCTCGAGGAAGTAGTCCACGAGGTCGGAGAGCGACCGTACCTCGTGATCGGCGTCCTTCTTGGCAGGGCGGCGGACCAGTTCCGCCGACGGCTCGACGTCGGGCGCACCCTCGGCGGCTGGCTCGGCGGCCGGATCCTCGACTTCCTCCTGCGTGGCGCCGACCTGCGCGACGACCATGCGGCCGTCGATCTCGGCGACGTCGCGGAAGCTGTTGAACAGCGCGCGGAAGTCGGGCGTCTGGACGAACTCGAGGCCGGCGCGCGACAGGCGCGGATAGCCGGCCGACCGATCGTCGATCTCGAGCAGGAAGGCGTTGTGCTCCTCGTCGACGACGACCGAGACGATGCGCTGCTCGCCGCTCAGCGCCGTGGCGATGGCGTCGACCTTGACGCGGTCGCCGAAGAACTCGCGGTCGCGCGCCCCGGCCGTCAGCAGCGCCCGCACCACATCCTCGGGCACGCCGCGGCGGCCGACGTGGCGCAGGTTGCGGTCGAACGTGATCATCTTGTGCAGCAGCGCCTCGAGCCCCTCGCCGCTGTACTCGCGGCCGCGATCGACGAGCCGCAGCACCCGCGAGTCGGCGGCGCGGCGAATCAGGTACGCCTCGAGGTCGGCGTCGTTCTTGATGTAGACCTCGTGCTTGCCGCGCTTGGCGCGGTACAGCGGCGGCTGCGCGATGTAGATGTGGCCGTTGTCGACCAGCTCGCGCATCTGCCGGTAGAAGAACGTCAGCAGGAGCGTACGGATGTGCGACCCGTCGACGTCGGCGTCGGTCATGATGATGACGCGGTGGTAGCGGAGCTTGCCGAGGTCGAAGCCGTCGCGATCGGTCTCCTCGCGCTTGCGGCCGATGCCGGTGCCGAGCGCCGCGATCATCGTCTTGATCTCGTCGCTCGAGAGCATCTTGTCGAACCGGGCCTTCTCGACGTTCAGGATCTTGCCCTTGATCGGCAGGATCGCCTGGAAGCGGCGGTCGCGGCCCTGCTTGGCCGAGCCGCCGGCCGAGTCGCCCTCGACGATGTAGAGCTCGCTCTGAGCGGGGTCGCGCTCCTGGCAGTCGGCCAGCTTGCCGGGCAGCGAACTGCCGTCCAGCGCGCCCTTCCGCCGCACCAGGTCGCGCGCCTTGCGCGCCGCCTCACGGGCCCGCGCCGCGTCGGCCGCCTTCTGGATGATGCTCTTGGCGACGACCGGGTGCTCCTCGAAGAAGGCGCCGAGCCGTTCGTTGACGATGGTCTCGACGATGCCCTTGACTTCGGTGTTGCCGAGTTTCGTCTTGGTCTGGCCCTCGAACTGCGGATTCGGGATCTTGACGCTGATCACCCCCGCCAGTCCTTCACGTGCATCGTCGCCGCTGATCGGCGTGTCCTTGAGATCCTTCGGCAGGTTGGCGCTGGCCAGGTACGAGTTGACGGTGCGGGTCAGCGCCGCCCGGAAACCGGAGAGATGGAACCCGCCTTCGTGGGTGTTGATGTTGTTGGCGAAGGTGTAGAGGTTCTCGTCGTACGAGTCGTTCCACTGCAGCGCGATCTCGACCTCGATCTCGTTGCGCTCTCCGCGCATGTAGATCGGCGCCTCGTGCACGGCGCGCTTGGCCTGGTTCATGAACTGCACGTACTCGACGATGCCGCCCTTGTATTCGTAACGAACGGATTTCCCGTCGCCGCGCTCGTCCTCGAGTGTGATGATGATGCCGGCGTTGAGGAAGGCGAGTTCGCGCAGGCGGTTGTTCAGCGTGTCGAAGCTGAAGGTCGTGGCCTCGAAGATGGTCGTGTCCGGCTTGAAGTGAATCCGGGTGCCGCGCTTCTTCGTGATGCCGGTTTCGGCCAGCGGCGCCTGCGCGGCGCCGCGGGAGTACGTCTGCTGGTAGACGTGGCCGTTGCGCCAGATCTCGAGTTCGAGCAACTCCGACAGGGCATTGACCACCGACACGCCGACGCCGTGCAGACCGCCCGATACCTTGTAGGCGCTGCCTTCCTGATTGAACTTGCCGCCGGCGTGCAGGACCGTGAGCACGACCTCGGCGGCGCTCTTGCCGCTCTCGTGCATGTCGACGGGGATGCCGCGCCCATCGTCGACGACGGTGATGGAGTCGTCGATGTGGATGGTGACGTTGACTTCGCTGCAGTGCCCGGCCAGGGCCTCGTCGACCGAGTTGTCGACGACTTCGTAGACCAGATGATGGAGGCCCGCTTCACCGGTCGTGCCGATGTACATGCCGGGCCGCTTGCGCACCGCTTCGAGGCCCTCGAGGACCTTGATGGCATCGGCGCCGTATTCGTCGGCCGCCCCGTTGACGGGGCGCATCGGGGTTGGGGACTCGGTGTTCGGGGTGCTGATCGGTTCCATCTGGACTCACAAGGTCGTTTGCCGGGACGAGGGGCCGGTCCAGCTCTCTGCTGGCCGCCATCGACCCCGACCACGAGCGGCCGCCCCGGTCGCACGGGGCCGGCCGCGGATGCGGCGCTGCGCGCAGCGCGGCTACGGCCGCATCGGCATGATCACGTACGTGTAGTCGTACCCATCGGCGCCGACCGGCTTCATCACGGCCTGGCTCATCTCGTCGCGGAAGGAGAGGCTGACCTGTTCGGTCTCCACCGCGGCGAGGAAGTCGGTCACGTACTGGGCGTTGAAGCAGATCTGGACGTCGGGCCCGTCGTAGCTGACGAGCAGTTCTTCCTTGGCATCGCCGAGGTCGGGGCTCTGCGACGTGACCTCGACCTTGCCGGCAGCGATCAGGAAGCGCACGGCGCGCGACCGCTCGTTGGACAGCAGCGACACGCGCCGGATCGCGCTGGTCAGCCGATCGCGCTCGAACTCGATGCTCTTGTCGTTGTTCTTCGGGATGACGCGTTCGAAGGCCGGGAACTGCGCGTCGATCATCCGCGAGAACAGCCGCCGCGACCCGACGGTGAAGAACAGGTGGTTCTCGGCCCGTTCGTAGACGACGTCGCTGTCGCCGTCGGCCAGCAGCCGGCTGAGTTCCTGCATGGTCTTCTTCGGCAGCAGCGCCTTGCTCTCCGCCGCACCGGTCTCGGCCTGGACCGTCACGAGCGCCAGGCGATGGCCATCGGTAGCCACCAGACTCATGCTGTCCGGCTTGAGGACGAACAGCGCGCCGTTCAGGTAGTACCGCGTGTCCTCGCCCGTGATGGCGAACATCGTCTTCGAGACCATCTGCCGGATGGGCTCGCGCGGCAGCGTTGCCACCGTGTCGCCACCGGCGGGCAACTGCGGGAAGTCGTCGGCCGGCAGCGTCGAGAGATGCGACTCGAAACGCTCGGCCGCCACGGTCACCCCGGAACGGTTCTGCTCGATGCGGATGTCGGTCTCGGGCAGCGCCTTGACGATCTCGAAGAGCTTCTTGGCCGGGAGCGTCAGCGTGCCCGGCTTGGCCAGGCTCTGCGCCGCGCAGGTACTGCGCAGCCCGACGTCGAGATCGGTCGCCACCAGCTCGACCTGGTCGCCGTCTGCCCGCAAGAGGACGTTCGCAAGCACGGGCATGGTGTTCTTGCGTTCCACGATGCCTTGAAACAACTGCAGCTCGCGAAGCAGATCGTTCTTGCGGACCACCAGTTCCATGCAGCCGATACCTCGTGAACGGGAGCGGAGCCCTGACTGACGCGCGACGTGCCTAGGAGATGTGTTTCCAAGGAGATCGCAAGAAAAGAAGTATAACAGACTATAGAAGGTCGTTTGAAGCTGTGAAGAACGTATCTAAACGACCAACCTGCAATCACTTAGCCTGTGGAGGCCAGCTGTGGAAAACAGCCGGCGATCCTGTGTGGGCGCCGGGCCCCTCCCGGTCTCCACAACTCCTCCACAGGGCCTGGCTGCGGAGGCTGTGCAAAACCCGCCTCGGCCGCTCATTCCCTAACGGAAATTGTCGAGCATCGTCGACACCTTGCTGTTGAAATCCGCGTTCGTCCGGCGCTCCTCCTCGACCTTGCGGATGGAGTGAATCACGGTCGAGTGGTGTTTGCCGAACGCCCGGCCGATGTCGGGCAGCGATGCCGACGTGAGCGTCTTGCACAGGTACATCGCCACCTGCCTCGGCATGACGATGTTGCGGGAGTTGCTGGCAGCCTTGAGCTCGCTCGGACGCACGCCGTAGTACTCGGCGACGAACTTCAGCAGCGCGTCGATCGTGACGGCCTTCTCCTCGCTGCCAATCACGCTGCGCAGGACGTCCTGGGCGAGCGCGAGCGTGATGTCCTTGCCGGTCAGCGAGGCGTAGGCCACCAGCCGGATGAGGGATCCTTCGAGATCGCGGATGTTCGACTTGATCTTCGACGCGATGTACAACGCGACGTTGTCGGGCAGCGGCACCCCGTCGGCGTCGGCCTTCTTCTTGAGAATCGCGACCTTCGTCTCGAGGTCGGGCAGCTGGATGTCGGCGATGAGGCCCCAGTTGAACCGCGACCGCAGCCGTTCCTCGAGCGCCGGAATCTCGTGTGGCGGGCTGTCGCTGCTGAGGACGATCTGCTTGCCGGCGTCGTACAGCGCGTTGAACGTGTGGAAGAACTCGTTCTGCGTCGCTTCCTTGCCGGCCAGGAACTGGATGTCGTCGACCAGCAGCACGTCCACGTTCCGGTACCGTTCGCGGAAGTCGATGATCCGCTCGTAACGGATGGCGTTGATCATCTCGTTCATGAACCGCTCGGTCGAGATGTAGGTCAACACCGACTGGCCGTGGTGGCGCACGACGTACTGCCCGATCGCGTGCATCAGGTGGGTCTTGCCGAGCCCGACCCCGCCGTACATGAAGAGCGGGTTGTACGACCGTCCTGGTGCCTCGGCCACGGCCCGCGCCGCCGCATTCGCGAACTGGTTCGAGGGACCGACGACGAACGTCTCGAACGTGTAGCGGTGGTTCAGCCCGGACGGCCCCTGGGGCAGAGGCGCCGGCGTCGCCGGATCGTCCGACTGGCGGATCAGGCGCTCCTCGCTGGGCGAGGGCTCGGGCACGTCCACTCCATCGGCTGGGACGAACGACACGACCGTGCCGGGTCGTCCGGCCTCGGCAACGGCCTCGGTGAGGATCGACCCGTAGTGACGGAGCAGCCAGTCACGGACGGTGCTGTCGGGCACCTCGACGATGAGCGTGTCGCGGTCTTCGCGGAGGAAGCGGGTGGGCTTGAACCACGTGAGAAACGTGTGACGGTTGAGCTTGGCCTCGACTCGCGCGAGTACGCGATCCCAGATGTGCTCGCTCATCAGTAGTGCACCAAGGCGCTCGCCTTCCGGGGACTTTCGCCAGAAAATGTCTGGGTGTGACGAGGATGTGACCGGGCGAAAATCGTCGAAAACGCCTGATTTCCAGTTGTATTGGCCTTCGCTTACATGACGAGGGCCGTTTTTTCGCACTCGGCCGGCCGGCTGGCTGGCGAAACCCCGATCTTTTCCACAGTTTTTTCCACAGCTGTGGAAAAGTGGACGCTCGAAGGTCGTCAGCGGTCGCCGTTCGCGCGTCAAGCCGCTGCACATGGCCGCGCGACGAACCCCTCCCCCGACAGGCGGACGGCGAGTGTAGCAGACGTCTCCGGGCGCAGAAAGTGACCGGCGACAGGTCCGGTGAGCCGGCGTCCCATTGACAGCCGCTGCGCGGGACGGCTACCATCGGCAGTTCGCGGCGGAAGTGTGGCCGCAGATATTCACGCCGGATTTCCAATCCCGGCGTCACCGGATTCCAGCAGCCATGAAGCGTACATTTCAGCCCAACAACCGCCGCCGCGCCCGCACGCACGGATTCCTCGTGCGCATGAGCACGAAGAACGGCCGCCTCGTTCTCAAGCGCCGTCGTGCGAAGGGCCGCAAGCGCCTGAGCGTCTCGTCGGAGGGCTGAGGTACGTGCCGCCATGCGGCGCACCTTCCGCCCTGCCGCGCGCATCCGTCGGCGGGCCGAGTTCCTGCAGGCCTACGAGCTGGGCCGCAAGCACCACGCGCGCTTCATGACCGTGTTCGTCCGTCCGACGGGAACCGGGCCGGCGCGTCTCGGAGTCTCGGCCACCAGGAAGTTCGGTCGGGCCACGGTCCGGAATCGAGCCAAGCGACGGGCCCGCGAGCTGTTCCGCCACCACACACCCATGCCCGGCGTCGACCTGGTCCTCATCCCGCGTCGCGGTTTCGACTCGGTGCTCTACGCCGACCTGGTCAGCGACTATCTCGCCGCGCTCCGCCGGCTGCGGGTGACCGTGGCCGAGGGCGCGTCGGCGTGATGGCGGGTCCCGGGGTGCGGGTGGCGCAAGGCGCGATCCGCCTCTATCAGTTGACCCTCTCGCCTCTATTTGCAGGCAGTTGCCGCTTCGAGCCGTCGTGTTCGCGCTATGCGATGGCGGCCCTCGAACAGCATGGGTTGCTCCGTGGCAGCTGGCTGACGCTGCGGCGGCTCGCCCGTTGCCATCCCCTCGGAGGATCCGGGCTCGACCCGGTCCCGCCATCGTCACGATGACCGCCCCGAGTTCCCCAGGTTCGCCCTCCATGGAAAAGCGCGTGTTGCAGGCCGTCTTGCTGTCGCTGGCGGTGCTGCTGCTGTACCAGAACTTCTTTGCGCCTCGCCGCGCACCCCAGCCCGATCCCGCGACCCCCAAGGCCGTGAGCCAGACGCCGGCCAACCCCACGCCACCGCCACCAGGCCAGCCGGCGGCGGCGACCGCCACCAGCGGATCGCCTGCCACTCCGGCGGGACAGGTTGCGGTGCCCGTGCCGGCGCCCGCCGTCGAAGGCCCGCGCGTCGTCGTCGAGTCCGATCAGTTCCGCGCCGAGTTCTCCACACGTGGCGCAGTGCTCGTGAGTTGGACGCTGAAGCACTACCCCGGCAGCCAGGGTCGGCCGTTGGACCTGCTGCCGGCCGCGACCAACGTCGACGTGAAGCCGGCGTTCGCGCTGACCACGCGCGATCAGGGTGTGGACGATGCGCTGGCGCAGGCGATCTTCACGCCGAGCGCGCAGACGCTGGACGTCGGATCGGGCCAGCGCACGCTGCGCTTCGACTACGACAACGGCGCCGGCCTGCGGGCGACGAAGGTCTTCTCGTTCACGCGTGACAACCAGGCGTTCCTCGTCGGCTTCTCGGCGCAGGTCCTGCGCAACGGGCAGCCGCAGAACTTCACGATCCACTCCGGTCCGGGCATCGGCGACATCGAGCGTGCCCAGCCCTCGGGCGGCTTCCTGTTCGGGTCGTACTATCAGGCGCCGGCCGGCATCACCTACACGACGGAGATCGCGCGGCTGACCGCCGAGAGTTTCTCGACGCAGGCGAGCTTCGACCAGAACTTCCGCTACGCCGGCGTCGACGACCACTACTTCCTCGGTGCCGCGCTGCTCGATCGCCAGACCCGGGTCGAGTACACCGCGCATCCGGTGCAGACGCCGGGCGGTGCCCGCTCCCTCGTCTCCTACGCCCTCAGCTTCGCGCAGCCGCCGACCGAGGTGAAGTTCTACTTCGGCCCGAAGGACTTCGATCAGCTGCTGCGGTCCGATCAGCAACTGGTGCGGACCATCAACTTCGGCTGGTTCGCGTGGCTGGTGGTGCCGCTGCTGCGTGCCCTGAAGTGGGTGAACCAGTACGTCGGCAACTACGGCTGGTCGATCATCGTCCTGACGGTGCTGATCAACATCGCGATCTTCCCGCTGCGCCACAAGAGCGTGGTGTCGATGCGCAAGATGCAGAACGTGCAGCCCAGGGTGAAGGCGATCCAGGAGCGCTACGCGCACTTGAAGTCGACCGATCCGGCGCGCCAGAAGATGAACCAGGAGTTGATGGAGTTGTACAAGACCGCTGGCGTGAACCCGGCCAGCGGCTGCGTGCCGATGATCCTGACGATGCCGGTGCTGTTTGCGTTCTACTCGCTCCTGAGCGTGGCGATCGAGCTGCGCGGCGCGCCGTTCATGCTGTGGATTCACGACCTGTCGCTGCCCGACCCGCTGTACATCACGCCGCTGATCATGGGCGTGACGATGCTGTGGCAGCAGTGGATCACGCCGGCCGCCGGCATGGACCCGGCGCAGCAGCGGGTGATGATGATCATGCCGCTGATGTTCACGGTGTTCTTCCTGTGGGCGCCCAGTGGACTGGTGATCTACTGGCTGTTCAGCAACCTCCTCACCATCGGTCAGCAGTACCTCACCAATCGGATCGTTGGAGCGCCGGCCAAGCCGGCGCGCGCCTGACACGGAACGACAACCATGACCACGCAGGCCACTCTCCAGGACCAGATCGGCGATTTCGTCCGCGACGTCGTCGGCGCGATGGGATTGAACGTCACGGTCGCGTCGAGCACCGATGCCGACGGCGTGCGCGTCGAGATCACGGGCGACGAAGGCGAACTGCTCGTGCGCCGGAAGGGCGAGGCGCTCGACGCGCTGCAGCACCTGGTGAACAGCATCTTCCGCGACCAGAGCGGCCGGGACGGCCGGATCGTCGTCGACTGCCTGGACTTCCGCAAGGGCAAGGACGCCGAGTTGCGGCAGATGGCCCGCTTCCTGATCGAGAAGGCCAAGACCAGCGGCGCGCCGCAGGAGATGGGACCGCTCAACTCCTACGCCCGACGCCTCGTGCACATGGAGGTGTCGCAGGACGCCGGCGTGACCTCCGAGAGCCAGGGCGACGGCCTGGTCAAGACGATCATCATCGCGCCCCGCTAGCGCGGAGGGATGGCCGACGGCGCCGGGGAACTGATCGTCGCGGTCGCCACCCCGCCGGGGCGCGGGGCGCTGGCCGTCGTGCGAGCCAGCGGGCCCGGCGCGACAGATCTCGCATCCGCGCTCGCAGGACGAGCGGAGTGGACGGCGAGACACGCGACGCTGGTGCGTCTCGAGCTGGCTGGCGGTCTCGTCGACCAGGCCATCGTCACGGTCTTCCCCGGACCGCATTCCTTCACCGGCGACGATCTCGTCGAGTTCTCCGTCCATGGAAGTCCGGTCGTGGTCGACGCGCTACTGAGCGCGTGCATCGATCGCGGCGCGCGGGTGGCCCGCCCGGGCGAGTTCACGTTCCGGGCCCATCTGCATGGGCGGATCGATTTGCTCCAGGCGGAGGCGATCGGCGATCTCGTGGCGGCTGTGACGCCGGCGCAGGCGCGCGTGGCCTCGTCTCATCTGGAAGGCACGCTGAGCGCGGCCATCCGTGGCATGGGCGACGAGATCGCGGCGCTGCGGGCGCTGCTCGAAGCGTCGCTCGACTTCCCTGACGAGGGGTTCCACTTCGTGACGCCGGAAGAGGTCGGCGCGCGGGTTGCAGAGGTGGAGGATCGCTGTCGACGGCTGCTTGGCGGCGCGGATGCGGGTCGTCGCCTGCACGATGGCGCGATGGTGGTGATCACCGGACGTCCCAACGCGGGGAAGTCCAGCCTGTTCAACGGCCTGCTCGGGCGGCCGCGGGCGATCGTGGCCGACGAGCCGGGCACGACGCGCGACCTGCTGTCGGAGATGGTCGATCTGGGCGGCGTGCCCGTGATGATGGTGGACACGGCGGGTGTGCAGGAGACCGAGAGCGCGATCGAGCGGGAAGGGATCGTGCGGGCGCGCGCGGCGATGGCGGCCGCCGATCTCGTCGTGGTCGCCGTGGATGTGTCAGCAACGGCTTACGATCTGGGTGAGGCCGAGGCGCTGTGGGCGGCGGCGGGCGACGGACGCCGGGTCTGCGTGTTGACCAAGCAGGACCTCGCGCCGGCGCAGGCGCCGCGGCCGGCCTGGGTGCCGCCCGATGCCGTGGCCGCGAGCGTCGTCGACGAGGACGGCCTGCGGGCGCTGAGGGAGAGGCTGGCGCGAGAACTGGGGCGCGGACTCTGGGACGGGGCGACGCTGACCCGGGCGCGGCACCGGTCGCTGGTGGCACAGTGTGCTGCGGCCATGGCACGGGCGCGGACGCTGGCGGCGTCGGCGGGTTCGGAGGAGTTCCTGCTCGCGGACCTGCACGACGCATTGCGGGCGATCGACGAGTTGCGCGGCGTGGAGACGGCGGACGAGGTGCTGGCGGCGATCTTCTCGACGTTCTGCATCGGGAAGTAGTCGAGCCGCGACAGCAGGCTGGGTGGGCTGTTTCGCGGTCACGGGCCACGAGTCTGAGCCAGCTCGCGGCCTGCGCGGGGACGGGAACGACATGGGTGACACACAGACGCAGCACGCGGACGTGGTGATCGTCGGCGGGGGGCACGCGGGCATCGAGGCGGCGTGGGCGGCGGCGCGGTTGGGGGCGTCCGTCGTGGTGTGCTCGATGTCCAGAGACACCATAGGTCAAATGCCCTGCAATCCGGCCATTGGCGGCACCGCGAAGGCGCATCTCGTCCGTGAGATCGACGCGCTCGGCGGGTTGATGGGCGAGGCGATCGACGCGACTGGCATCCAGTTCCGCCTGCTGAACCGGAGCCGCGGGCCGGCGGTCTGGTCGCCGCGGGCCCAGGCCGACAAGCGACTCTACGCGCAGCACGTGCGCGCCCGTCTAGAGGAGGCATCTGGTATTCGACCTATTTATGGTCACGTGTCGGAACTTGTCGTGGACGACGGGCTCGTGCGTGGCGTGAGGCTTGCGGACGGCACTGAGGTGGCGTCTGGTCAGGTCGTGCTCACGACCGGCACGTTCCTCGATGGCCTGATCCATGTTGGGCCGGCGCAGCGGCCAGCTGGGCGTTACGACGAGCCCTCCGCAACCGCGCTCGCGGCATCGGTACGCTCGCTCGGGCTGCCGGTGGGGCGGTTGAAGACCGGAACACCTCCGCGGGTGCATCGGCGATCCATCGACTTCGACGCCCTCGTCGAGCAGCAAGGAGACCCCGATCCCGTCCCGCTGTCGTTCCTGACCACGCGACTGCCGCAACCTCAGGTGTCGTGCCACACCGTTCGGACGACGAAGGCGGTGCACGATCTCGTGCGGGCGCACATTGGCGTCTCGCCGCTCTACAACGGGTCGATCACGGGAATCGGGCCGCGCTATTGCCCGTCGCTCGAGGACAAGGTGATGCGTTTCCCCGAGAAGGACGCGCACCAACTCTTTCTCGAGCCGGAGGGGCTGGACGTCGACGAGGTCTACATCAACGGCTATTCGATGAGCCTGCCGGCAGAGGTGCAGGTGCAGCTCGTCCGCGCGCTGCCGGGTCTCGAACGCGCCGAGATTTTGCGGCCCGGGTACGCCGTGGAGTACGACTTCGTCCAACCGACGGCGTTGCATCGGACCTTGGAGGTCCGGTCGGTGCGAGGTCTGTACCTGGCCGGGCAGATCAATGGGACATCCGGATACGAGGAAGCCGCCGCGCAGGGGTGGATTGCCGGCGTGAACGCTGCCTGTCGGGCGCTGGGGAAGCCCCCGGTGGTGCTCGAGCGGCATCAGGCCTACATCGGCATTCTCGTTGACGACCTCGTGTCGCGCGGCTGCCTCGAGCCCTACCGCATGTTCACCTCCCGCGCCGAGCATCGTCTGGTGCTGCGCATCGACAATGCAGACCTGCGGCTCACGGCTCTGGGCCGCCAGATCGGGACGGTAGACGATGAGCGGTGGGCCAGGTTCGTGGAGCGGCAGGGCCGTTTCGAGCGGAACCAGGCTGCGTTGTCGGCGACCCTGGTGCGGGTGGCATCTGGCGATCGCGTGCCCGCATCGACAGCTCTGCGCAATCCAGACGTGCGCCTTGCCGACCTCCTCGCCAACGGGATCGTCGATCTCGAGCTGGACGGCGCGGCGCCAGCCCTCGATATCGCCAGTCTCGATGCGGATCATCGCTATTCCGGCTACCTCCGGCGGCAAGAGCGGGAAGTCCACCGGGCCGAGCGCTACTTCGCCCAGCGGGTGCCGGAGGACTTCTCGTACGAGGGACTCTCCGGGCTGTCACGCGAGATCCAGCAACGATTGAGCGAAGTGCGCCCGGAATCTGTCGGGAGAGCCGGCACGATCCCTGGCATGACGCCGGCCGCCCTGTCGCTGCTTTCCGCAGCCCTGTCGCGCGGACTGTCGAAGGCGTCCGTTGTGGACGACAACAGTGGGGGAGACGCGGCCCACTGAGGCGGCCCTCCGACGGAGGCCGCATGGTGGTGCTGGGCGTACGGGCTGCGCGAATGCACGACACGACGAGACGAATCGAGCGGAGACTCGCAAGGACCGCGATGCGCGTGTCCACGGCCCAGCTCGATCAACTCGCGGATTATCTGATCCTGCTGGTGCGGTGGAATCGGCGAATGAACCTGACGGCGCTCGACGATCAGGACGCCGCGGTGGACCGCTTGATCGTCGAGCCGGTCGTGGCGTCGGCCGAGATGGACGCACACTCCCGATCGCTTGTCGATATCGGGTCGGGTGGAGGATCGCCGGCCATCCCGTTGAAGGTGATGCGACCGGATGTCGCGCTGACGATGATCGAGGTCAAAACGAGGAAATCTGTCTTCCTGCGGGAGGTGGCGCGGCACCTCGGATTGTCGTCGACGGCCGTTGAGACTACTCGCTTCGAGGATGTGCTCGCCAAGCCGAACGTCCTCGGCACCGTCGATACGCTCTCCGTCCGTGCCGTGAGGGCTGAGACCGCGCAGCTGGCTCTGTTTGGTCAGGCGCTGCGCCAGGGTGGTCAGCAGTTGTGGTTCCTCAGCGGAAGCCAACCTCTCGCGCCGATGCCAGCCTCGTTGCGCATCGAACGCGAGATTTCGCTGGTTCCGGCACTACAGAGTCGCCTTCTCGTGGTTCGTCGCGACTGAATCAGTGTTCCACGTGGAACATTGACTCGGGTGGCGACTGCACGCATTTCCCTCGCCCACCCCTGCCAGGAGCCTCTCGGTGTGAATCGCGCCGCTCGCACCACTCGTTGCCGCTTCCTCTGGCATCGACGTCATAGTGGGCAGAGTCGGCCGGCCTAGGCCAATCGCAACGGATCGTGCATGCACCGATGCGACGTGTTTTGCCCGCCACAGATCGCGCCGTCCGCGCAGTACCGGGAATGTTCCACGTGGAACACTCGGTAACAGACGACCACTTGGGCAGAGACAGCTATGTCTGCCCTGACTGTGTAGCCGGTTGAGCTTCTCCGCGCTGCAACAAAGGCTTCGGATGGTATTCTGCCGGTTCGTTTGGACACGCCTGGTGTCCACCATGGCACCAGCCCAATGAACAAGGTCATCGCGGTCTCCAATCAAAAGGGCGGCGTGGGCAAGACCACGACGACCATCAACCTGGCGGCCTCGCTCGCCATGGCGGACCAACGCGTGCTCGTGGTGGACATGGATCCCCAGGGCAATCTCACGAGCGGCCTCGGGCAGAAATCCGGAGCCGAGCACACCGTCTACGAAGCGTTGATCGGCGATGCCGATCTGCCGCTCCTGCAGACCGCCGTCGATCACCTCCACCTCGTGCCCGCTGGTCGCCACCTCGCCGGCGCCGAAGTCGAGTTGGTGACGATGGAGGAGCGCGATTCGCGGCTGCGGAAGTTGCTGGAACCGATACGTGGGCGCTACGACTTCATCCTGATCGACACGCCGCCGTCGTTGGGGCTGTTGACGCTGAATGCGCTCGTCGCCGCCGACACCGTGCTCATACCGCTCCACTGCGAATACTTCGCGCTCGAAGGCCTCGCGGACTTGATGGCGACGCTGTCGCGCATCCGCGCCGGGCTGAATCCGCATCTGGACGTCGAGGGCGTCGTGCTCACGATGTACGGCGACCGGACCAACCTCGGCGCACAAGTTGCCAAGGAAATCAGGCAGTTCTTCGAATCCAAGGTCTTCGACACGGTGATTCCGCGCAACATCCGACTCGCGGAGGCGCCGAGCCACGGCCTGCCGGCCCTCCTGTACGACCCGCGGTCCAAGGGCGCCGAGGCCTATGTGTCGCTCGCCCACGAACTCCTCACGCGCAATGGCGCCCAGGCGCGTCGCGCCGCCGCCAAGGCCTGAACACACCGAGCATCCACGTGGCCTCCAAGTCCGACCGTCGTCCAGCGCTGGGCCGGGGATTGAGCGCACTCATCCCTGAGAAACCCGCTCCCGCAGCATCGCCTTCGGCCGCAGTCTCGCCTCAGACACCACAACGGGAGGTAGATCTCGACCTGATCGACCCCAACCCGTTGCAGCCGCGGACGCGCTTCGACGAAACCAAGCTGCAGGAACTCGCCGAGTCCATCAGCAGCACCGGCCTGGTCCAGCCCATCGTCGTGCGGCGGAAGGGTGAGCGGTTCGAAATCGTCGCAGGGGAACGCCGCTGGCGCGCGGCCCAGATCGCGGGCCTTCTCAAGGTGCCCGTCCACGTCAGCGAGATCCCCGACGACAAACTGCTGCAGACCGCGCTGATCGAGAACATCCAGCGCGAGGACCTCAATCCGATCGAGGAAGCGCTCGCGTACCGGCGGCTCGCCGACGACTCCGGGCTCACCCAGGAGCAGATCGCGGCATCGGTGGGGAAGGACCGCGCCACCGTCGCCAACCACCTGCGCCTGCTCAAGCTGCCCGAGCAGGTCCGCGTGCGCGTCGCGTCGGGCGAGGTCTCGATGGGCCACGCCCGCGCGCTCCTGTCGCTCGAGGACCCGGACACGCTGCTTCGGGCCGTCGACAAGGTCGTGGCTGGCGGTCTGTCGGTGCGCGCCACCGAGGCGCTCGCCAGGAAGCTCTCGACGCCGCCGGCGGATGCGGCCGCCCCGTCGCCCGTCGTCGAGAAGGACGTCCACACGCGTCAGGCCGAAGAGCGGCTGCGGGTCGTGCTCGGCACCCGCGTCGCGATCCGACGCCAGGGAACCGGTGGCCATCTCGAGATCGAATTCGTCAGCGAAGACGAACTCATTCGCCTCTACGAGCTGTTGACGGATAGGTAAGGGAGGTCTGACGGTAAACAGGAAGGCAGGAGACAGGAACCAGGAAACGGCGGCGGGGAGCGGCGCGAGCGGGTCGAGCAGGGCTCATGTTCCGAGGCCCCGCGCAGGCCGGGCTCGGCGAGCCGGCCCTGCCTAACAACCCAAGGCCCCAAATCAAGGCCCAAGGCCCAAGCCCCGGGCCCAAGGTCCAGACCCGAAAGGGCGATCGAGAACGATGAAGCGACTGACCGACTACGCCGCCTGCGCCGGTTGAGCGAGCAAGCTCGCCCCTGGCGAGCTCGCTCACGTGTTGAGCGACCTGCCCGTGCCCACCGATCCCCGTGTCCTGGTCGACTACCGGAACGCGGACGATGCCGGTGTGTTCGTCGTGGGCGATGTCGGTCTGGTGCAGACCGTCGACTTCTTCACCCCCATCGTCGACGACCCGGAGGCGTACGGCCGGATCGCTGCGGCCAATGCGATCAGCGACGTCTACGCCATGGGCGGGCGGCCGATCACCGCCCTCGCGATCGCGGCGTTTCCGGCCAAGGACTTCGATCCGGCGGTGGTGAAGGCGATCTTCGCCGGTGGGTTGTCGGTGCTGCAGGCGAGCGGCGTCGCGCTGCTCGGCGGCCACACCGTGCAGGACACCGAGGTCAAGTTCGGCTACGCGGTCACCGGCCTGGTGTCGCCCGCCGCGATCTGGACGAACGGCGGCGCGCGGCCCGGCGACGCGCTCGTGCTCACCAAGGCGATCGGCACCGGCGTGATCGCGACGGCGGGCAAGTTCGGCCGCACCGATGCCGCGACAGTGGCCGGTGCGGTTGCGTCCATGCAGCGCACGAATCGCGAGGCCGCCGACGTGCTGCACCGCCACGTCGCGCACGTGCACGGCTGCACCGACGTCACCGGATTCGGACTCGCGGGCCATGGCTGCGAGCTGGCCGCGGCCAGCGGCGTCCGCCTCGAGATTGCGATGGACGACGTGCCGCTTCTGGCGGGCGCGCGCGCCCTCGCGCTCGGCAACCGGACCGGCGGACTGGTCAACAACCGCGCACATTTCGGCGGCGCGGTGGACGTCGCCACGCTGCCCGACGATCTCGCGGCGCTCGCGTTCGATCCGCAGACGTCGGGTGGCCTGCTGGTGTCGGTGGATGCCGCGGCGGCCGCGGCGATCGTCGGCGAACTCGTTGCCGCCGGCCTGTCGGCGGCGCGCGTCGGCCACGTCACACCAGCCGGGCCGGGCGAGGCGGCCGTGACGTTCCGCTGACCGGGCTCGAAAGGGCGGCCGGCGGGACGGCGCCTTGGACTGCGGCGCGTCCGCCGCCAGTACACGAGAAGGCACGCGCCGCGTCGGCGTCATGGCTCAGCCCGCCAGGAACGTGCGAGCATCGCCACACGCACCGCCAGCCGCTACCCTGTTGGCCGACCCGATGAGCCGCAAGGAGACCCGGCGAGCGCGGGCCCGGCAGTACGACGCCGAACCTCGCCGTATTGCACTGATTTTCCGAAAGATGGTATAAATCGGTGTTTCGGCGGGCACGCTGATTCACCCCTGTGCCCGTGTCTTGCTGCGGCGGGGCGAGCCCGTCCACGTCGGTTACTCCCGGAGGCACCGTGTTACCGGACCTGTCGGTCCTGTGGGTCATCGCCCTCGTGCTGCTCTTGACTGTCGTCTTGCAGCAGCTGTTCTTCAAGCCGCTCCTGCGCGTGATCCACGCGCGCGAGGACGCGGCGCAGTCGGCCCGTGCCCTGGCCGAACGCAGTGCGGCCGAAGCGCGCCGCGCCAGCGAAGAATTCGACGCCAAGACCACGGCGGCCCGTGCGGCCTTCTATCGCGAGTTGGACGACATGCGCAAGCAGGGCCAGGAGGAGCGGACGGCGATGGTGGCTGCGGCTCGGGGCCAGGCCGATCGTGAACTTGCCGACGCCCGCCAGACCCTCGCGGCCGACACCGCCCAGGCCCGTGCGCAGCTGCAACACGACGCCCGGCAACTCGGGGAGCAACTCGCCGACCGCCTCGCGGGCCGCGCCCGTTGAAGGCCAGCAGAACGATGACGGGTCGCACTTTCGCCAGCACCGCCGCCTGCGTCGCCACGGTCATGACCGTGGCGCTCGCACTTGCCGTTCCGTCCCGCGCTCAGGAGCACACCGCTCCGGCGTCGCAGCCGTCGGCGCCGAGCCCGTCGGCACAGACGCCCGGCACCACCGATACGCACGCCCCGGCCACCGATGCGCCGCAGGACGCCCATGACGCCGCGACCCCGGCGGCAGGTCATGGCGTCGCCGCCGCGACGGGTCACGGCGGGCAGGATCACGGCGCCGCGGCCGGCGGCCACGGCGAGGCGGCCGAGCACGGCGAGAGCATCTGGGTCACGCTGTCGCGCCTTGCGAACTTCGCGATGCTCGCCGGCCTCCTGTACTGGCTCGGCCGCAAGCCGCTGGCCGATCACCTCGCGGCCCGGCACGCGCAGATTCGCAAGGATCTCGTCGACGCGGCCGAGATGAGGACGACTGCGACCGCGCGTCTCGCCGAGATCGAGGCGAAGTTGGCGGCCTTGCCGGCGGAGCTCGATGCCCTGCGCACACGCGGCGCCGAGGAACTCGCCGCCGAGCGCAGCCGCATCCGCGCGGTCGCCGAGACCGAGCGCGATCGTCTGGTCGATCAGGCCCGGCGCGAGATCGCGACCCAGACCCGCAACGCCCGCGCCACGCTGCGTGCCGAGGCCGCGACCCTCGCGGTGGACGTCGCCGGCACGCGCCTGCGCCAGACGCTGACGCCGGCCGAACAGTCCGCGCTCGTCGACCAGTACGCCACGCAGATGAGGAACGTCCAGTGAAGGCCGCCGACGCTCGCCGCGCCGGCCGCGCGCTCTTCCAAGCCACCCGTGCGAATGGCGCGGCACGTCCGACGCTCGACGGGCTGCTCGCCTTCAGTGCGCTGCTCCAGGAGCACGCCGAACTCGATCACGCACTGCGTTCGCCTTTCGTCGCCGGCGACGCCAAGGCCGCCGTGGTCGATCGGGTCGGCGCCGTGCTCGGCCTCGCGCCCGCCGCCGCCTCGACGCTGCGCATTCTCGCCGAGCAGCAGCAGCTCGATGGCCTGGCCGGCCTGGTGCGCGAACTGAAGACCCAGGTGCACCGGCTCGAACGCCGCGTCGACGCCGAAGTGACGACGGCGGTGCCGCTCGATGAGGCGCAGGTCGCCCGGTTGCGCGAGGCGCTGTCACAGGCCACCGGCCAGCTGGTCTCGCTGACCGCCCGCGTCGATCCGGCGGTCATCGGCGGCGCCGTCACCCGCGTCGGCAGCGTGCTGTACGACGGCAGTCTCGCGCGCCAGTTGGCGCGCATGAAGGAGCAGTTCGTCCAGCAGGGCTGATCCCTGTGGCGGACCGCGGTTCTCTCTCCGAACGCTGACGTATGACTATCAAGGCAGACGACATCTCCCGCATCATCCGCGAGCAGATCGGCGGCTATCAGTCCAACGTGGACGTGGCCGAGGTCGGCACGGTGCAGTCCGTCGGTGACGGCATCGCGCGCCTCCAGGGCCTCGAGCGCGCCATGGCCGGCGAGATGATCGCATTCCCGCACGGCGTGTTCGGCATCGCGCTGAACCTCGAAGAAGACTCGGTCGGCACCGTGCTGCTCGGGGAGTCGAAACTGATTCGCGAGGGCGACCAGGCCCGCCGCACCGGCCGGATCATCTCGGTGCCGGTCGGCGACGAGCTGCTCGGACGCGTCGTCAACGCGCTGGGCCAGCCGGTCGACGGCAAGGGACCGATCGCGTCGACGCAGGTTGCGCCGATCGAGCGCCTGGCGCCTGGCGTGGTCGATCGGCAGCCGGTGCGCGAGCCGCTGCAGACCGGCATCAAGTCGATCGACGGCATGGTGCCGATCGGCCGTGGCCAGCGCGAGCTGCTCATCGGCGACCGCCAGACCGGCAAGACCGCCGTCGCCGTCGACGCCATCCTGAACCAGAAGGACACCGGCGTCATCTGCATCTACGTGGCGATTGGCCAGAAGCAGTCGACGATCGCCCAGGTCGTGCGCACGCTCGAGGAGAACGACGCGCTGCGCTACACGATCGTCGTCGCCGCCGGGGCGTCCGACCCGGCGCCGATGCTGTACATCAGCCCGTACTCGGGCTGCACGATGGGCGAGTTCTTCCGCGACAGCGGCCGCCACGCCCTCGTGATCTACGACGACCTCTCGAAGCACGCGCAGGCGTACCGCGAGATCTCGCTGCTGCTCCGCCGCCCGCCGGGCCGCGAGGCGTACCCCGGCGACGTGTTCTACCTGCACTCGCGGCTGCTCGAGCGCGCCGCGAAGCTGAACGACGCCAACGGCGGCGGCTCGCTGACCGCGCTGCCGATCATCGAGACGCAGGCCGGCGACCTCTCGGCCTACATCCCGACCAACGTGATCTCGATCACCGACGGGCAGATCTTCCTCG
>CBIHOS010000015.1:0-44435 GCA_966211945.1 uncultured bacterium | reverse complement strand
CGTTCGTCCGGCACACCCAGTTGCCCGACAAACAGCGGCAGGACCGGTCCGAAGCTGCGCTCGACCAGCTGCAGCCCGAAGATCACGCCCATCAGCAGCACGAACTGGCGGAAGTCGCCGTCGGTCTCGAACGTCAGTCGCGATGCCTCGGGCTCGACGCGGGCCGCGCCGCTCGCTGCCGGCGGCTCGTGGAACCAGCGCCAGACGAGCACGAACGCCGCGAGATAGAACGCCGAGGCGACGAAGAACGACGCCCGGATGCCGATCGCCACGGCGAGCAGGCCGCCGATTGCCGGTCCCAGCGCCGGGCCGAGCCGCTGGGCGGTCTGCACCGTGCCGATCGCGCTGGCCATGCGGTCACGCGGCGCCGCGGCGGCGGCCATCGCCACCGCCAGCGCGCCGTAGCCGGCAAAGAAACCCTGCAGCACGCGCAACCCGAAGATGTGCCAGGGCCGGGTCGCCAGCCCCATCATCACCATCGTGATGACGAAGCAGCCCAGCGACCGCAGGACCAGGAACTTGTTGCCGTAACGGTCGGCCACCCGGCCCCAGAGCGGCGCGAGCAGCGCGGTCATGCCTGGTGTCACGCCCAGGCTGAGCCCCGACCAGAGCGCGATGTCGGCCGGATCGCGCATGCCGAGCTGCGCGAAGTACAACGGCAGGAACGGCATCACCAGCGTGAAGCCGGCAAAGCCGATGAAGCACGCACCGGCGATGGCGAAGAGGTTGCGGCTCACGCGATCAGAAGCGCACTCTGAAGTCGCGATCCGGGTAGACGTGGATGGTGTCGACGAAGCGGATCCGGGCCGGACGTGTCTCCATGATCACCGAATGGGTGCGCACGCCGTCGCCGAAGAAGCGCACGCCGCGCAGCAGGTCGCCATCGGTCACGCCGGTGGCAGCGAAGGTCAGGGCCTCGGCGCTCGCCAGGTCGGCCGAGGTGTAGATGCGCCCGAGATCGTCGAGCCCCATCGCCTTGCACCGGGCCTCGTGCTCGGGTGTCTGCACGACCAGGCGGGCGAAGATCTCGCCATTCAGGCAGCGCATGGCCGCCGCGGTCAGCACGCCCTCGGGCGCGCCGCCGATGCCGATGACGGCATGGATGTTCATGCCCCGCACGGCCGCCGCGATGCCGGCCGAGAGGTCGCCGTCGCCGATCAGGCGCACGCGCGCACCGGCCTCGCGAATCTCGCCAATCAGCCGCGCGTGGCGCGGGCGATCGAGCACGCAGATCACGAGATCTTCGACGCGGCGCGACAGGGCACGCGCAATGCCCTTCAGGTTGTGCGCGACAGGCGCGTCGAGGAAGACGGCGTGCTTGGCGTCTGGCCCGACCACCAGCTTCTCCATGTACAGGTCGGGCGCGTGCAGCAGGCCGCCCTGATCCGACGCGGCGAGCACGGCCAGGGCATTGGGCTCACCCGTGCAGCACAGGTTGGTTCCTTCCAGCGGATCGACGGCGATGTCGACCCGCGGCATCGCCCGTCGATCGGCCGGCCCGTCGTCGGCGTGAGCCCGCCCCACCTTCTCGCCGATGTAGAGCATCGGCGCCTCGTCGCGTTCGCCTTCGCCAATCACGATCGTGCCGTCGATCGGCACCGAGTCCAGCGTCTTGCGCATCGACTCGACGGCGGCGCGATCGGCCTTGTGGCGATCGCCCTGCCCCATCGTGTGGCCGGCGGCGATCGCCGCCTGTTCGACAACGCGAAGAAATTCCAGCGAGAGTTCCGGATCCATGGTTCCCTGTCTGGCCGAGACGCCTGACACGGCAACGGCCCGCGGGACGCGGGCCGTTCGGGCCGGCGAGCCTAGGCGTGCGCCGGTTGCGACCGATGAGGGGGCAGTTCGCACCGCGTCGGCTTGTCGGCGCGGTACCCGAGCAGGTAGTCGGCCTGCATCAACGCGTGGATCTCGCGCGTGCCTTCGTAGATCACCGCGCCCTTGCAGTTACGGTAGTAGCGGCCGACCGGGTACTCGTCCGAGTAGCCGTTGGCGCCGTGGATCTGGACGGCGTCGCCAGCGGCGCGCTCGGAGGCGACCGTGGCCATCCACTTGGCCAGGCCCGTCTCTTTCGTGTTGCGACGGCCGATGTTCTTCATCCACCCGGCCCGCAGCCAGAGCAGGCGCGCCTGCTGGTAGTCGGCCTCCATCCGCGCCAGCATCTCCTTCACCAGCTGGTGCTGACCGATCGCCACGCCGAAGGCCTGCCGGGTCTTCGCGTAGCGCACGCTGGCGTCGCGGCAGGCCCGGATCAGGCCGGTCGCGCCAGCCGCCACCGTGTAGCGGCCCTGGTCGAGCGCGAACATCGCGATCTTGAAGCCCTCGCCTTCACGGCCCAGCAGGTTCTCGGCCGGCACCTCGACCTCGTCCATCTTGAAGAAGCCGGTATTGCCCGCGAGGATGCCCCACTTGTGCGTCAGCGTACCGCTCGAGAACCCGCCGAAGCTCCGCTCGACGATGAACGCGCTGAGCCCGCTGGGATCCTTGGCGCGCTTCTTCTCGAGATCGCTCCACGCGATGACGAGGAAATGGTCGGCGACATCGGCGAGCGAGATCCACATCTTCTCGCCCGACATCACGTAGCGATCGCCTTTCCTGATCGCCACCGACTGGATGCCACGCGCATCGCTGCCGGCGGCCGGCTCGGTGAGGCCGAACGTCGCGATCTTCTGACCCTGCGCCTGCGGTACCAGGTACTTCCGCTTCTGCTCCTCGGTGCCCCACGTGAGCAGCGACAGGCTGTTGAGCCCGACGTGGACGGAGAGGACGACGCGCAGCGAGGTGTCGACGTACTCGAGTTCCTCACTCGCAAGACCGAGGCTCAGGTAGTCCATGCCGGCGCCGCCGTACTCCTGGGGCACGGAGATACCCAGGAGGCCGAGGTCGGCCATCTGCGGCAGGATGGCCGGATCGAAGCGGTGCTGGCGATCGAGCTCGCCGATCCGCGGCGCGACGTCGCGCGCTCCCCACTCGCGCACCGTCTGCTCGAGCAGGCGATGCTCCTCTGTCAGATCAAGATCGATCATGCAGCACGACCCCAGGATGAACACCGGAACCCCGGTGAAACGCCCGCGAGCGCGGGCGGCGGCGCAAGGCGCCACGGCACGGCGATGCTACATCACTCGGCCGCGCTCCCGGCGAGACGTTGGTAGGGCCGGCTCTCCGAGCCCGGCCTGATCAGCCGTGCAGTCTGCGGGCCGCGTTGGGACCCGCCTTCGCCTTGCGGCTTCGGGCGGGCCAGGCAACGGGCCCAACCTTCTGTGGTAGTTGGCCGACCCTTACGCTTTCGGTGCGGCGGGGGCCTTCTTGCGGAGCAGCACTTCACGCACCTTGTGCTGCAGGAGGAAGCTCTCGGTCACGCCCAGGCCGGCGAACAATCGCTCGATGTCGCGATTCTGATAGATGGTCCTGCGCCCCTGCGCCGCCGGCGACGTGCGGTACTGCAGGTGTTCCGCGTCGACGATCAGGTAGCGCGTGTACACCGGCGTCGGGCTGGGAGCCATGTTGAAGAAACACAGCACGACGCCGCCGGGTTTGACCCACTCGACGACCTTGCGCGCGAGGATCGTGGCAGCCGGTTTGTCGAGGTAGTCGAGCACGTCCCAGCAGAGGACGGCGTCGAGGCTCTCGGGTTCGTAGGAGAAGCGCTCCTCGAGAAACCCGGGGAGCGTGTCGATCTGCTGCGCTTTGGTCAGGCGTTCGACGTCGGCAAACAGATCCTCGACCCGCAGTTTGCAGCCGAGCTGCTCGCCGAGGAACGAGACGTTGCTGCCGACGACCGGACCGAGGTCGAGCACGACCGGGCTCTCGCGGTTGGCAAGCGAGGCCAGGAGTTTGGCGATGACCTTCGTCCCGACGGACGGGCCGGCGTGGCGGCCGCCCTCGGGGCCGGGGGCGTCGCGTCGGGCCCATCCGAACAGGCGGGACGACAGGGACCGGTCGGACGTGTCAGACACAGGGACGAGTCGGTAGGGACGGCTCGGTGAGCCGCCCGATTGTGAGACCGCGCGGACGGAGCACGAGCCGCGCGCTCCGTCCCGAATCCCCCACGTTCCTCAGGCCTTGCCCACTCCCGCCGTCGCCGGCGTGGGTTTGGCCTCGGCCGGCTTGGGAGCCGTCGCACCGCGATTCATGTCGATGGCGCCGCGGAAATGCGCGCCCTCCGCGATGGCGACCTTCGGTGACGTGATGTCGCCGTCGACCGACCCGTTGTCGCGGATGTCGACCTTCTCGGACGCCGTGAGGTTGCCCGTCACCTCGCCGAGGACGACGACGGTCTTGGCGAACACCTGGGCCTTGATCTTCGCGTTGGTCCCGATGGTCAGGATGTTGTTGTTGAGCTCGATCTTCCCCTCGACCTGGCCTTCGATCGTCAGATCCTCACTGCCGCTCAACTCGCCCTTGATGATTACCGACTTGCCGATGTTGCCCATGCTCATGGGTGCTCGTTCTCCAGCCGCCGGCGTCGGCCGGGCGGCAACTGCAGGCACGGGGTCGGCCGCCGACGAGGGCGGGGCGACGGGAGCCGGCGGCGTATTGGGCGGCGCGGGTGCAGGTTGCCGCGGCGCGTCATCGCGTTTCCACATGTTGGCTTCTCCGGAATGGGTCCGCAGGGTGGCGACGACCCACGTCCGGCGGAGTATACGTAAGCATCACCTAAGTGTCTAGATCGCGCAATTGCTGTGGTTTACGGTCAAGTCCGGGTGATACGATCCTCCGGTGCCCGGTGTTCGCGCGCGGCTCTACCTCGACCACAACGCCACCACGCCCGTCGATCCCGACGTGATCGCGGCCGTGACCGGGGCGATGCGCGACGAATTCGGCAATGCCTCGAGCGTCCATCACTTCGGCCAGCGCGCCAAGGCCCTGCTCGACGAGGCCCGCCAGCACGTCGCTGCGCTCATCGGCGGCAGCCCGGCTGAGCTCGTGTTCACCAGCGGCGGCACCGAGGGCGACAACTTCGCGCTCCGAGGCGTGGCCGACGCGCTCGGACCTCTCGGCAAGAAGCACCTGGTGGTCAGCGCCATCGAACACGAAGCCGTCCTGACGACCGCCCGCGCCCTCGAGCGGCGCGGCTGGCGCGTCACCCGCGTCGCCCCCGATGCGACAGGCGTCGTCTCGCCGGCCGCGATCGAGGCGGCGCTCTCCGACGACACGGCGCTGCTGAGCCTGATGCACGCCAACAACGAGATCGGCACGATCCAGCCCGTCGCCGAGTGCGCGGCGCTTGCCCGCGCCCGCGGCATCCTGGTCCACACCGACGCCGTGCAGTCGGCCGGCAAAATCCCGGTCGACGTGCATCAGCTCGGCGTCGACCTCCTGACCCTGTCCGGGCACAAGCTCTACGGGCCGAAGGGCATCGGCGCGTTCTGGATTCGCCGTGGCACCCGCCTGCTCTCCCCCATGACCGGCGGCAAGCAGGAACGCAGCCGTCGCGCCGGCACCGAGAACGTGCCAGGCATCGTCGGGCTCGGGGTGGCGGCCCGGCTCGCCGCCGAGCGGCTCGCGGCCGACGGCCGGACCCAGGCGGCGCTGCGCGACACGCTCGAGCAGGGCGTGCTGCGGCACGTGCCGGGCACCCACGTCAACGGCGCCGGTCAGCCCCGCGTGCCGAACACGACCAACATCGGCTTTGCCGGGATCGAGGCCGAGTCCCTGCTGATTGCGCTCGACCTCGAAGGCGTTGCGGTGTCGACCGGATCGGCGTGCTCGTCAGGCACGCTCGAGCCGTCGCACGTGCTGAAGGCGATGGGACTGCCCCTGCACGACACCCAGAACGCCCTGCGTCTCAGCCTCGGCCGCCATACGACCGCCGATCACGTGCAGCAGCTGCTCGACACGCTGCCGCCCATCGTCGAGCGGCTGCGACACCTCACCGACCGCCGCGAGTCCGCCGACATCGCGACGCCGTCCTGACCGCCATGCGTATCGTCGTCGCGATGTCGGGTGGCGTCGATTCCTCGGTCGCCGCGGCGCTGCTCGTCGATCAGGGGCACGACGTGGTCGGCGTGTCGATGCAGCTCTACGATCAGCAGGAGGGGCAGGCGAACTTCGGCACCTGCTGCACGATCGACGACCTCCACGACGCCCGCCGGGTCGCACACCGCCTCGGCATCCCGCACTACATCGTCAACTTCGAGTCGCACTTCCACGCCCAGGTGATCGCGCCGTTCGTCGACGACTACGTCGCCGGCCGCACGCCCATCCCGTGCACGCGGTGCAACAGCGAGGTGAAGTTCGCGACCCTGCTCGACCGGGTCGAGGCGCTGCAGGCGGAGCGGCTCGCGACCGGGCACTACGTCCGGTCCATACAGGACGGCGATGGTCGCTGGCACCTGCGCCGCGGCGCCGATCGGACGAAGGACCAGTCGTACTTCCTGTTCTCGCTGACCCAGGCGCAGCTGGCCCGCGCCGTCTTCCCGATCGGCGATCTCGACAAACCGTCGGTCCGTGCCTACGCATCGGACCGTCGTCTGCAGGTGGCGCACAAGCCCGACTCGCAGGAGATTTGTTTCGTCCCCGATGGCGACCAGGCGGCCTTCGTCGCGCGCGCTGCGGGTGACCGCGCGCCAGCCGCCGGTCGCATCGTCGATGTCGCCGGCCGCGCGCTCGGCGCGCACGACGGCGTGCATCATTTCACCGTCGGGCAGCGCAAGGGGCTGCGCCTCTCCGTCGGCGTGCCGCTCTACGTCGTGGCGATCGACGCCGGGACCAGCGTCGTCACGGTGGGGCCGCGCAGCGCGCTCGAGGAGCGCCGGTGCGTCGTCCACGAGGTGAGCTGGGTCTCGGGTCGCGTCCCCGAAGCGCCGGTCCGCGCCGAGGTGCAGATTCGCCACCGCCACGACGCGGCGTGCGCCTCGCTGCTCGCGGTGGGCGACGGCGTCGTGCACGTCGAGTTCGACGCGCCGCAGTACGCCATCAGCCCCGGTCAGGCTGCCGTGTTCTACGACGGCGAGGAAGTGCTGGGGGGAGGCTGGATCGGAAGAGGCTGACGGCCCGGCGCAATGCGGAAATGCTCAATGCGGAATGTCGAAACCTCCTGACGTTCCGCGCTCCGTGTCGTGGAATTCCGGCAGGTGTCGAGCTTCAACTCGATGCGAGCCTGGAAGCCGCGATCTCGGCGCTCGACATTGCGCATTCGACGTTGCGCATTGCCGCTCCGCGGCTACGCCGTGGCGGCGGCTTCCGGCTCCGAATGATGGAACTCGGCGTCGCCCAGTTCGAGCCAGCGCTCGGCGTCCATCGCCGCCATGCAGCCCGTGCCGGCCGACGTGATCGCCTGGCGGTACACCTGATCCTGGACGTCGCCGGCGGCGAAGACGCCAGGGACGTTGGTGCGGGTGCCGCGCGTGACCAGGTAGCCGCCCTCGTCCATGTCCAGCTGACCGCGGAAGAGCCCCGTGTTCGGCGTGTGCCCGATGGCCACGAAGACGCCGTCGACCGCCAGTTCGTCGACGGCGTTGGACGCGGTGTCCAGCAGCCGCGCCGCATTCACGTCGCCGCGCGCATCGGCCAGAATCTCCTGGACCACGGTATTCCACCGGAACGAGATCTTCGGGTTGGCCATGGCCTTGTCCTGCATGATTTTCGAGGCCCGCAACGAGTCGCGCCGGTGGATCACGGTGACGTGCGAGGCGAGCTTCGACAGGTAGATCGCCTCCTCCAGCGCGGTGTCGCCGCCGCCGACAATGGCAACCGGACGGTTACGGAAGAAGAAGCCGTCGCAGGTGGCGCAGGTGCTCACGCCGCGGCCCATCAGCCTCATCTCGGAGGGCAGGCCGAGGAGCTTGGCCGAGGCGCCGGTCGCGACGACCAGGGCGCGCGCCTGGATCTGGCGTCCGCCGTCGAGCGTCAGCGTGAACGGCCGCCGCGTCAGGTCCACCTTCTCCACCAGGCCGTTCAGGATCGCCGTGCCGAAGTGCTCGGCCTGCGCGCGCATGTCGGCCATCAACTGCGGGCCCATGACGCCGTCGCGATGCCCCGGCCAGTTCTCCACCATCGTGGTGATGGTCAACTGACCGCCCGGCTGCAGCCCTTCGATGACCAGCGGATGCAGGTTGGCGCGCGCCGTGTACAGCGCCGCCGTCAACCCGGCCGGGCCCGAGCCGATGATCACCACGTTCCGCAAATCGCCACTCATAGTCGACACCTTGTTCACAGAGACAGCAATGCGGAATGCTCAATGCGCAATGTCGAGAACCATTGAAGGCTTTCGACACCGAGCATTCGACATCCCGCATTACTGCGCGCGGCTCACGGCGTGAGCCGCGCTCTCACATATGACGCTCGAGGAGCCGCTTGAGGGCATCCTTGGACTGCACGCCCACCGTCTGATCGACCAGCTGGCCGCCCTTGAAGACGAGCAGCGCCGGGATCGAGCGGACGCCGTAGTTGCCGGGCACCGTCGGGTTCTCGTCGACGTCCATCTTCGCGATCACGGCCTTGCCGTCGAGCTCGTCGGCCAGCGCCTCGATCGTCGGGGCGAGCATCCGGCACGGACCGCACCACTCGGCCCAGAAGTCCACCAGCACAGGTTGCGGCGCGCTGCCGATCACCTGCGTGAAATTGCCGTCGGTCAGCGTCTGTACCTTCTCGGAAGCCATCGATCTATTCCTCTCGTCGCCTGGTGTCCGCCTCTCGGGCGGACGCGACCCTACCCGCGTGCCGTCACCTGCGTCCGCGCCCGCCCGTAGGCGTCCAGATAGGCCCGCGCGGAGGCCTGCCAGGAGAAGTCCTTGCTCATCCCGGCCCGCTGGAGTTGCCGCCAGCGATCCGGATCATTATGAAAGACGTGCAGTGCCCACCTGAGCGTCCCCAGCAGCGCCTCGCCACTCGCGTCATGGAACTTGAAGCCGGTGCCGACGCCGGTGGCCGGGTCGTAGTTCTGCACCGTGTCGTCCAAGCCGCCGGTCGCACGTACTACTGGTAGTGTGCCATATCTCAGGCTGTACATCTGGTTGAGCCCACATGGCTCAAACCTCGACGGCATCATGAAGAGGTCGGCGCCGGCCTCGATCACGTGGGAAAGCGGCTCATCGAAGCCGATCCGCACGCCGACGCGGTCGGGGTAACGGCGCGACAGCGACCGCCACATCTCCTCGTACCAGGGCTCGCCGGTCCCGAGAATCACGAACGCAGCACCCAGGTGCGGCAGCTGCTCGGACACCGACGCGATGAGGTCGAGCCCCTTCTGGTCGACCATGCGCGAAATCATCGCGATGACCGGCCGCTGGCCCATCTCCTCGCCGCCCGGCAGCCCGTAGGTATCGAGCAGGATGCGCTTGGCGTCGGCCTTGCCCGACAGGTCGTCGGACGAGAAGCCGCGCGGCAGGTGTCGATCGTCGGCCGGGTTCCACACCTCGACGTCGATCCCGTTGACGATGCCGACGAGGTCGGCGGCGCGGTGCCGCAGGATGCCCTCGAAGCCGAACGCGAACTCCGGCGTCATCAACTCCTGCGCATACCGCGGGCTGACCGTCGTCACCAGGTCCGAGAACATGATCCCGGCCTTGAGGAAGCTGGCGTGCAGCCAGAACTCGAGGCCGTCCGACGTGAACAGCTCCCAGCCGAGCCCGAGCTGCGGCAGCCAGTCCGAGGCACACAGCCCCTGATAGGCGATGTTGTGGATCGTGAAGACGGTGGCGGCGCCGCTCAGCACCGGGTCCGACGCGTAGCGCGTCCTGAGGTACACCGGCGCCAGCCCGGCCTGCCAGTCATGGGCGTGCACGACGTCGACAGCCTGGCCTTCGAGCCGGGCGAACTCCAGCGCCGCCAGGGCCAGGAACGCGAAGCGGCGAGGGTTGTCGCCGTAGTCGTGGCTCCCGAGCCCGTACAGGGCGTCGCGGTCGAAGAACGCCGGATGGTCGACCAGCGCGACCCGCACGCCGGGACTCGTCTCGCGGACGTGGACGTCGGCCTGGTAGTGATGCCCGCCCATGGACACCGCGTACGAGGTCGCCGGCGGTCCGGAGATCGCGATCCCGCGATAACGCGGCATCACCACCGTGACGTGGTGGCCGAGCGCCCCGAGCGCTTTCGGAAGCGCGGCGGCAACGTCGGCGAGCCCGCCGGTCTTGGCAAACGGCACGGCCTCGCTCGCCACCATCAGGATGCGCAGCGGCCGGGCATGGGTGCCGACGACGTGCGGGATGGCGGCACCCGTGTCGACCGGCGCTTCAGGGCGCGGCGGCTGCGCGCCACGCGTGATGGCTGGCCCCGACGGTGCGGCCGATGGCGTCGTGGCCGCCACGGCAGCCACCGGCGTCCGCGGGGCGACGTCCGAGAGCGGTCGTGCCGACGGCACGCCTTCCGGCAGCGGCACGTCCACGGTGCCGTCGCTGTCGACGACGCCGGCCTGGGCCGCTTCCTCCGGCGCCACGCCATGGACCACTTCGGCCGGCGGCACGGCCTGCCTGCGCGCCCGCGGCGCCGCGGCACGCGGCGTGGCACCGCCGACGATCCCGGATCCGGGCTTTCCTGACGCGACCCTCGGCGAGGTCGTCGTTGCCGACTTCGAGGAACGCGGGCGGGTCGGGGCCTTCTCGGTTGCCGGTGCGCCGGCAGCCTGGGCGTGGGCGGCTGCCGTCGATGCCGGTGACTTCTTGCGCGTGGCCGTCTTCGGCGTCGCCGCCTCGTCTCCCGCACTGGGCCCGGCACTCGCCGGCGGAGCCTTGTGCGTCTTTCGAGGACGCGGTGCGGCGGCCGGCGCGGCCGGCGCTGGGTTCGCTGTCGGTTGGACGGACGGGGCCGCGGCGGAGGGCGCCTGCGGCTCTGCGGGTGACTGAGTGGAGGCCGGGTTCTTGCGCGTGGGTCGGGGTGATTTGGCCATGGAATCTGCGAGCCGGGCCGTGGTCAGGCCACGTACGGACACCGCAGAAAGTGTAGCGCAGCGCTCATCTCATCCACGCGACAGGGGGACGATCAGCGGGCACTGTCCGACTTCTTCGAATGTGCGGGCGTGAATCAGTCCTGCTGCTGATCCTGCGTCGTCTGGGTCGCGAGCACGGCCGGCGCCTTCGTGGCCAGCCAGTTGAGCAGGTGCCGTGTTTCCCAGAACCGCGCCGGATTGCTCTTCGCGCCGAGCACGACGACGGCCACCTGATCGCCCTGGGGCAGGCGGAGGAGGGTGGCGAGGCAGTAGCCGGACTTGGAGATGAAGCCCGTCTTGCCGCCGCGAACGTCGACGTCGGTCCCCACCAGGTGATTGGTGTTGTGCAGGGTCACCGTCCGCCGCCGCGAGGCGAACTGGTAGTCCTTCATCCGCATGATCGACGAGATGCGCTCGTCACCGGACGCAAACGAGATCAGCCGCGCCATGTCGAAGGCCGACGAGACGTTGTCGGCGTAGAGCCCGGACGGATCGGAGTAGTGCGTGTTGGCCAGCCCGAGTTCGGCGGCCTTCTGGTTCATGCGCTCGACGAACCCGATTGGTCCGTAGATCGACGCGCGCGCCAGCGTGCGCGCCGCGACGTTGTCCGAGCCAATCAGCAACAGATGCAGGAGCTGCTGGATGGACACGGTGTCGCCGCGCCGCAGGTACGTCGTCGACGCGCCGCGCAGGTCGGCCGGATCGACGGTGACCATCCGGTTCAGGTCGACTTCGTTCTCGAGGAAGGCCACCGCCGTCATCACCTTGGTGATGCTGGCAATCGAACGGGGTGTCTTGGCGTTGCTCTCGTACAGGACCTGGTGCGTGGCGGGGTTGTAGATGATGGCGGCCGTGGCCCGCACGTCGGGCACCATCTCGCCGTCGGCGCCGGGCTTGAACTGCGGCGTCTGGATTTCCTTGAGCTGGCGGGCATACGCGGCCTGCCGCGCCCGCGCCATCGCGAGGCGACGCTGCCGCGACTTGCTGGCCGAGTACCGCGTGCGGGCCGGCCGCGCCTTCTTGGCGGTCGATCGACCCGACGTCCGGCGCGCCGTCGTCTTCTTCTTCTGGGTCTTCTTCTGCGTCGTCTCGACGGCCGTCCCGCGCGATCCTGTCGCTGCTTCGCTCACATCGCTCAGCACTGGCGAGCCCAGCAGGGCTGTAGTCAGTCCGAGGAGGAACACCGCACGCAGCGGTCGAAAGCCGGGAACGTAGTGCATCCGTTGAAGTCCTTGAACGAGTGTCTCTAGAAGGGACATCGACAGTCTAACAAACTTCCTTTACAGGTGCCGCCGATACAAGCACTTGCAGGGAGTTCGACAGTATCGAAGGCCCAGGCGCGTGCATCCCAGAGAGCGAAAGTCGTGCCGGGTGGAACCCGGTTCGGGCCAACTCGCCGCGCCAGCCGCGCCGCCGACCATCTGCGGCCCGTGCGCGGGCGCACCGCGTCAGGGCTGCGCCAGTGCGATGGCCATCAGGATCGCCTGTCGCACGCCGTCGGTTCCTCCTGCTATTTCGAACGATTCTTCGAGCGAATGCGCACCAACGCCCCGGCCGCCGCCGCCGATCGTGATCGCCGGCACGCCCCGCGCCATCGGCACGTTGGCGTCGGTCGACGAGTTCCTCAGTGCGACTGGCAGCGAGAGCGCCTGCAGCACCGAGCTGGCGGCCACCACGATGTCGGACGTGTCGGCCGTCCGCCCCGCCCGGCGGGGTCCCACCAGGGTAATTTGGACGCTCACCCCCAGCGCGGGCGGCCCCCGGGGGGTGTCGGCCGGGACGGCCGCCCCCCCGGCCGTGCGCACGCGCCCGTCGAGCGCGGCCAGGGTCGACGCGTCCTCCGATCGCAGATCGACCTCCATCCACGATTCGAACGGAATCGAGTTCACTGACGTGCCGCCGCTGACACGCCCGACGTTGAACGTCGTCTTGGGGCTGGCGGGAACCTCCATGGCCGCGATGGCGGCAATCGCCCGCCCCATCGCATGAAGCGGGTTCGGCAGGCCGAACGCCCCGTAGCTGTGCCCGCCCGGACCGCGGAACGTGGCGCGATAGCGCTTGCTGCCGACACCGCCGTTGGTGATGCCGAGGCCGGCGCCGTCGACCGACACGAAGCGGTCGATGCGACCGAGGCCGTCCGGACCGAACAGCTGCTTGACCCCGCGCAGATCGCCGAGGCCTTCCTCGCCGACCGTCCCGACGAACGTGATGCGTCCGGGCGTGCGGACCTTGCCGTCGCGAAGTGCGCGGATCACGCCGAGCACGACGCCGAGGCCGCGGCAGTCGTCGCTGATGCCCGGACCACTGAGCTTCGACGCGGTCCGCGTGACCGTCACCGTCGTCCCTTCCGGAAACACGGTGTCCAGGTGCGCCGTGAACACGAGATGGGGTCCCGCCCCCGTCCCCGGACGTTCGCCGATGACGTTGCCGGCCGCATCGACACGCACCCGTTGCAGTCCCAGTTGCTCGAACGCCTTGCGGTAGGCCGCCCCCCGCGCCTGTTCCTTGAACGGCGGGGCGGGAATCTCGCACAAGGCGATTTGCTGGTCCAGCACCCAGGACTCGACAGACGCCGCAAGGGCCACCGCCGCGGCCGGTTCGGGCTGCGCGAGAAGCCGTGCGCCCAGATCCGCCGCCCCCTGCTGGGCCAGGCCGGGAGCCGCGAGCAGGCACAGTGCGATGACTGCCAGCTGTCGAGGAACCGTCAAGAAACGCATCGTGTGTCCAGTCATATACGGGAACCGAATTGGTGTGACAAGCGGTTCAACTTTTCGCACCCGTTATCCAGATTCGTGAATCTTATCGAACCAGCCGTGACGGAACTGTCACCGACACGTCGCGAAAACGTCCGATCGAGATGGCAAACTCTCCACAAGTGACGCCATCGATGGCTTCTTTGGCGACTTCGAGCCACTGCCCAATCACGGCACTGAACGTGCATAACTCAGTGGCATCTACAAGGCGGTTCCCGCCGGGTCTTCGGTCGCGAGGTCAGGCCATGAGCATCGTGAAGCTGCTTGGATTCGAGACATTGGGCTGTGGGTGCGTGGTTGGGCATTATCGGGATGCCGGCACCGTCAGCGTGGTCACGTACGTCGAGGAGAAGGCGGTGACGTGTGCGGACGCCAGCCATCGGCGTAACCACGCGATGATCACGCGCCGTCGCCGGTCCGTGGCCGCCGTCGCGGTTCCCACCGCTCCGGTCGCGGCCCGCATCTCGGCCGCACGCTGACCGCCGCCCTGGCGGCGGCGTGGTACGCTCCGGCCCACCGGCCGGCTGCAGCGCCCCGTCGATCGCGATCGTCGCCGTCGACCACGACCCGCAGACGGTGGTGCTGGCGTTCTTCCCGGCCCTCGACCCCAACACCGCGATCGGCGCCTGCGAGCGTCTCTCCTGCTGAATTCGCGCCGGCGCCCGGCGCCGCCCCCCGCTGCCAATGGACCTCCGCCAGCTCGAGATCATCCGCGCGATCGCCGAGACCGGGTCGTTCACCGCGGCCGGCAAGAAGCTGAACGTCTCGCAGTCGGCGATCAGCCGGCAGGTACTGCTGCTCGAAGAGGAACTGAACGAGGCGGTGTTCCTGCGGATCGGCCGCCGCATCCGGATCACGCCGGCCGGTGAAGCGCTTCTGCAGCTGAGCCACCGCGTGTTCCTCGACGTCAAGGACACCGTCTCGCGGATCACCGACTCACAGGCATCGCTCATCGGTCCGGTGCGCCTCGCCGGCGGGATGACCGTCAGTCTCTACGTGTTCCCGGCGCTGCTCCGCGACTTCCGCAAGCACCACCCGGACGCCGAGATCAAGATCACGGCCGGTTCCACCGACAAGTGTCTTGCCGGGCTGCGCTCCGGCCTCGCCGATGTCGCGCTGCTGACCCTGCCCATCAACGACCCCGACCTGGTCACGGTGCCGGCCCTGCAGGAAGAACTGCTCGTCGTGTCCTCGCCGACCCACCCGCTCGCCAGCAAGGCGCGGGTCACCCCCGAGGATCTCCGCAACCAGCCGTTCGTGCTGTTCGAAACCGGCTCGAACACGCGCCGGGTGGTCGACGAGTTCTTCCTCCGCAATCAGATCACGCCACAGATCGTCACCGAGACCGAGAACGTCGAGATCATCAAGGCGCTGGTCCGGGCCGGGCTGGGTCTGTCGATCATCTCGTACCAGGCGGTGTCGCGGGAAGTGGCGTCCGGGCAGTTCTTCTGCGCTCGCCTGTCGGGCCAGACGCTGATCCGCGAGACCGGCTGGGTCTACGTCCGCGCCAATCGCGTGCCCCGCGCCGTCCAGGAAGTGCTGGCGTCGTTCGATCGCGTCAAGCCACGCTTACGGGTGATGCCGCCGCCCGGACGCGATCGGATCGGTCCGGACGTCCACGCCTGACGGGCCGCCAGCCGGCCGGCCGCCGCTCAGGCCGTGGTCCTGAGCGCCTCGTGGCCGACACCGAGTCTCGCCAGCACCTCGTCCAGCGCCGCCCGGCGCAGCGGCTTCGACAGATAGGCATCCATGCCCGCGGCCAGGCAGCGCTCGGCGTCGCCGTGCATGGCGTGGGCGGTCAGCGCAACGATCGGCACGCGGGCCCGGCCACCCGCCGCTTCGGCCGCACGGATGGCCGCCACGGCCGAGAAGCCGTCCATCACCGGCATCTGCATGTCCATGAACACGAGGTCGAACTGACCATGCTGCCAGGCCTCGACCGACTCGCGGCCGTTGTCGGCGAGCACGACCTCGCAGCCCCGGGCCTTCAGCAGCGCCTGGACCACGCGCTGGTTGACCACGTTGTCCTCCGCCACCAGCACCCGCAGCCGGCGCGGGACGATGCCGGTCCGGGCTGCGACGAGGTCGCCCGAGGGCGCCGTCGTGGCCGGCCCCATGCCGAAGGCCCCTGCCAATGCCGCTGCGACCGCCGGCCGGCGCAGGGGCTTGAACAGCACCGGCGTGTCCGCCGGCGTCGCCTGGACGTCGGCGCGCGACGCAGTCGTGAGCAGCGCAATGCGGGCGACGCGCCGACCAGGGGGCCCCTGCAACCGCCGGTCGTCGAGCAGCCCGGCGTCGGCGACGACCCCGTCGCAGTCCAGAATCGCCGCGACGGCCTCGTCCACCGTCCCGACGGCGTCGACGCGCGCGCCCCAGCCTGCAAGCCAGCCCGCGAGCGCCGCGCGCGAGGCAGCCTGAGGATCCACGACCACGAGGCGACGGCCGGCCAGGGCCCCGACGCCGAGCGGTTCGGTCGCCGGCTGGCCGCTGGCCACCTGCAGCGGGAGATCGAACGCGAAGGTACTGCCCTTCCCGACCGCGCTCGCGACCGTCAGCGCGCCGCCCATGAGCGCCACGAGCCGCGCCGAGATCGTCAGGCCGAGGCCCGTGCCGCCGAACACGCGCGTCGTCGATCCATCGGCCTGGGTGAACGCATCGAAGATCGCCTGCTGCCGGTCGAGGGGAATGCCGACGCCGGTATCGGTGACCGAGAAATGCAGGCGTGGCTGCCCGTCCTCGGCGGTGGCGACGCGGACCGAGAGCTGGACGAAGCCCTGCTGCGTGAACTTGATGGCGTTGCCCAGGAGGTTGATCAGCACCTGACGCAGACGACCGGGATCACCCAGCACCATCGCCGGCAGGCCGGGCAACTGGTCCCACACCAGATCGAGATGCCGCTGGTGGGCACGGACCGCAAGGGCGCCGACGGCGGCTTCGACCGCCCCGGCCAAGTCGAAGGGCACCACCTCGACCTCGAGGCGGCCGACCTCGATCTTCGAGAAGTCCAGCACGTCGTCGATCACGAGCAGCAGTGACTCGGCCGACTTGCGGGCCGTCTCCAGATACTCGCGCTGCACCGGCGTCAGGTCCGTCTCGAGCGCCAGCTCGGTCATGCCGAGCACGCCGTTCATCGGCGTGCGGATCTCGTGGCTCATGTTGGCCACGAACTCCGACTTGTAGCGATTGGCGGTTTCGGCCCGCTCCTTCTCCCGGCGCAACTCGGCGGTGCGCAGCGAGACGACGTGCTCGAGCCCGTCTCGGTGTTCCTGCAATTCACGATCGCGCGCCCCGACGTGCTGGAGCATGTCGTTGAACGCCTGGACCAGCACGCCAATCTCGTCGGTCCGCTTGACTTCCGGCAGGGCGACGTCGAAACGCCGCGATCGAATCACCTCGGCTGCGGCATCGGACAGTTGACGAAGCGGCAGGACGACCGGCCGCTGCAGCAGCGCGCCGACCACCCACGCCACCGCCAGCGACAGCACGAAGACCGCGGCACAAATCGCGACCATGCCGCGGAGGCGCGCCTCCAGTTGCTGCAGGCTGGCCACCACGACGAGGCGGCCGACACAGCCGCCTTCCGTGCAGACGTCACGCACCACGCGGATCGTGTTGCCGTCGAACACGGTGCCGGCGTTCGGCGCCTGGCTCGGCAGCGCGATGCGGCGGTCAGGGCGGTGCTCGGCGACGACACCGCCCTCCCGGTCGTAGAGCGCCGCGGCGAGGATGTCGGCGCGCTGGCCGAGCGAGGTGACGTTGGCCTGCGCAGCGGCCGCGTCGTCGAACGTCAGGGCGGCGTCGCTGTTGGCCGCCACGACGGCCGCCACGCCCTCGAGTTCGCTGGCCAGGTGCTGCCGCGCCGTGCGCGTGTCGTAGGCGACGAGCCCCACGCCGGTCAGCACCAGCGCACTGGCGCTGGTGGCGATCAGGATCAGGGTCAGCCGATGCCGCAGTGAGAGTCGGACGAGCATGAACGAACGATGGGGAGGCCGACGGGGCGAAGACCCTTCGACATCATCGGCACGGGCATCTCCTGACGTGAGGTTGAAGTCGGCCCATCCCCCGCCGATTGCGAAAGCGCAGGGCGCGTCCTCCCCGCCCGCGTCATCGTGCCTCCTTCGTCCGTGTTCTTCCGGAGGGTGTCCGGACTCCTCGTCCTGACGGCCCTGTTCGCCGCGCGTGCGCCGCTCGGCGCCGTCGATGTCGATGCGCGCCAGCTGAAGGCAGCAACGATCGTCAGCATGCTCCGCTACGTCGCGTGGCGGGCGCCGGCCGCTTCGGCATCGCCGATGGCGATCGCCGTCGTCGGCGACAGCCACCTCGCGGCGGCGATGCGCGATGCTGCCGCCGGCCAGACCGTGGACGGGCGCGCTCTCGTCGTGACCCAGGTCGCCGCGCCGGCGCAACTGCCCGACCCCACGCCGGTCGTCGTCGTGCTCGCCGCCTCACAGCGCACCGCCGCTGCCGCCGTCGCCCGCTCGCTCGAAGCCAGGCAGGTCCTGACGATCGGCGAGGGCGAAGGCATGGGCAAGGCGGGCATGGTCATCGGTGTCTATGTCGACGGCGACCGCATCCGGTTCGATGCCAACACCGGCGCCGCCGCACGCGCCGGACTCACGCTCAGTTCCCGTCTTCTCCGCCTCGCCCGCATCGTCGGATGACCTTCATGCTCCGCATCCACCGCTACCTGCTCCTCCTCGTGCTCACGCCCGCAGCGCTCCAGGCGCAAACACCGCCGGCCGGGCCGGAACCGCCGACACTGGCCGAGCACTCGCTCGAAGACCTGATGACGATTCGCGTCGACACGGTCGCCGGCGCCGCGAAGCGCGAGCAACTGGTCACCGAAGCGCCCTCGTCGGTCACGGTGATCACGGCGGAGGAGATCGAGACGTACGGCTGGCGGACGCTCGCCGACGTCCTGCGGGCGACGCGCAGCTTCTACATCACGTACGACAGGAACTACGCATACCTCGGGGCCCGCGGGTTCGGCCGGCCCACCGACTACAACAACCGCGTCCTGGTGCTGATCGACGGCCATCGCCTGAACGACAACGTGTACGACGCGGTCGGGGTCGGCACCGACTTCCCCGTCGACATGGCACTCGTCGATCGCATCGAGGTGATTCGCGGGCCAGGTTCGGCGCTGTACGGCACCAGCGCCTTCTTCGCCGTCGTCGACGTCATCACCAAACGCGGCGACGGGCTGGCCGGCGTCGAAGGCAGCGTCGAGAGTGCGAGCTTCAACACGTGGCGGAGCCGCGGGTCGTTCGGCATCTCGGACGGGAGCGGACGAGACCTGCTGGTGTCGGTTTCGCATCTCTCCAGCCGCGGCGCCCAGGCCCTGTCGTTTCCCGAGTACGACAGCGACGAGGCCGGGCCGGGCGTGAGCCGCGGCGCCGACGGCGACGCGGCGACGTCGGCATTCGCGTCGTCGCACCTCGGCCGCCTGTCGCTGCAGGGCGCGTACGCGGAGCGCACCAAGCACCTGCCGACCGGCGCCTGGGACACGCTCCTGTCGGACCCGCGGACGTTCACCGTCGACTCGCGGGCCTGGGTCGATGCCACCTGGCGCAGCGACTGGAAGGACGGGACGCTCGCGGCGCGCGGTTTCGTCGACTACATGCAGTACGAGGGCGCCTACGCCAGCGAAGACGGCGTGACGCCGGACTGGGCGGGCGGCACCTGGGTTGGCGGCGAGGTGACGTTCACCCGGCGCGTGCGCGGGCGGCACCAGCTGACCGGCGGGGCCGAGTTCCGCGAGCATCTCCGGCAGATGCAGGCGATCGAAACCGACGAGGGCATGGTCGACCACAGCAACCGCTCGCGGCAGCTGGGGCTGTACGTGCAGGACGAAATCCAGCTGAGTGGCCGCTGGACGGCGGTCCTCGGTGCACGCGCCGACCACTGGACCCTCGACGGCTGGAGCGCCCATCCGCGCGGCGGCCTCATCTTCCGGCCCGACGGCGACACGTCCCTGAAAGTGCTCTACGGCAGCGCCTTCCGCGCACCCAATGCGTTCGAGCGGTTCTACACCACGGGCAACTTCATCGCCAATCCGCTCATCAGACCGGAAACGCTGCAGACCGGAGAGATCGTCGCCGAGCGGTATGTCGGTGGACGGCTTCGGCTCGCCGCGTCGGTCTATGCCTCTCGAATCAAGGGGCTGATCTCGCAGTTCGAAACCGCCGACTTCAACTGGTACGCCAACGGCGGTACGGTGCGATCGCAGGGAGTCGAGTTCGAGGCCGAGCGGCGGTGGGTGAACGGCCTGGTCCTGAACGCGAGCCTCACGGCCCAGCACACGCGCGATGGCGAGACGGCGGCCCGCCTCTCCAACTCGCCAGGCCGTCTGGCCACGGCGCGAGCCGAGGCACCGCTCTTCACGCGCCGCGCGACGATGGCCGTCGACTGGGAGTCGGTCTCGTCGCGGCTCAGCAACCGCGGAGTCGTCGCCGCCCCCTACACCCTCACGCACGTGACCTGGCGGTACGTGCCGCAGAGCTTCCGGGGTGCCATTGCCGCCTCGCTGTACAACGCCTTCGATACCAGGTACGCCCACCCGGTGGGAGCCGAGTTCGTGCAGGACCTGATCGGCCAGGACGGCCGGACGTTCTCGCTGCGACTGACGGTCGGGTTCTAACGGGTGCGATGCGCGACGAGGCGGGCAGGCCGCCCCGTCCTGCATAAACGCGAGGTGTCGGCGCGATAACGACATTCTATTTCCCTTATCGCTGTGCCCGCAGTAAGGTCGGCCCGAGCACGTGCTCACGCACGTGTGTCTCCACGAGCCAGTACGCACGTCCCTCCTTGGGCCGGACGACTCGCACCCGTTCGGCCTTCTTTTCCGCGGCGGTCCGGCCGGATCGCGGCCGTCCGGAACATCTTCGTCATACCTTGCGCATCCACCCATGCGCATATCCACATCACATGTAGAATCGGCGCTGATGCCCTTGTCCGTGGGACTGCTCGGATTCGGTACGGTGGGCCAGTCTGTCGCGCGACTGATCGTCGAGCGCACGGACGGGCTGCTGACACTCACCCACATCTTCAACCGCGACATCGCCCGCAAGAAGGTCGACTGGATCCCCGGGTCGGTGGTCTGGACCGACCGCATCGAGGACATCGTCGATGGCCAGGTGGACGTGGTCGTCGAGGTCGTCGGCGGCATCGAGCCGACGCGCCTCTGGCACGAGCGGGCGCTCGCGGCAGGTCGCCCGGTGGTCACGGCCAACAAGCAGCTCATCGCGACGCACGGGCAGCGCCTGCTGGACCTGGCGGCCCAACGCCGCGTCGACCTGCTGTTCGAAGCCGCCGTCGGCGGCGGCATCCCGGTCGTGCGTGGCCTCCGAGAAGGCATCGCGGCCGACCGCCTGACCAGCGTCTCGGGCATCCTCAACGGCACCTGTAACTACATCCTGACGCGAATGGAGTCGGCGGGCCTCGCGTTCGACGCGGCCCTCGCCGAGGCGCAGGCGCAGGGGTTCGCCGAAGCCGATCCCACCGACGACCTCGAGGGCTACGACGCGCGCGCCAAGCTGTGCATCCTGGCGCGGGTCGGCCTCGGCATCGATCTGGCGCCGGAGTCGGTGTCCTGTGAATCGCTCCGATCGATCAGCGACGACGACTTCGTCTACGCACGGCGCCTGCAGGCGACCGTGCGCCAGGTGTCCCGGGTGACCGTGGGCGACGGCGACGTCGAGGCGCGCGTCGGCCCGGCGCTGGTGCCGCTCACGTCACCGCTGGCCCGGGTGATCGGCAGCCAGAACCTGATCGTCGCCGGCGGCGCCTACGGCCGGGAAACGACCTTCTCGGGCTACGGTGCCGGCGGCTTCCCCACCGCCGTGGCCGTGGTGTCGGACCTGCTGGCGCTGGCCCGTCGCGCCGGCAGCACGCCGGCGTCCTGGCCCGCGACCGTTGCGCCCCGCGCGGTCAGCACGCTGAAGGCGGCGCCGTACTACCTGCGGCTGGTCGTCAACGATCGCCCAGGCATCATCGCCAGCCTGGCCACGATCTGCTCGGCGCACGGCATCAACATCGACGCGGTGCTCCAGGAACCCGGCGGCACCAAGGATCGCCTGCCGTTCGTCATCACGCTCGAGACGTGTCCGACGGAGGCGATGACCACGGCGCTCGCCGAGATCGCGACGCTGCCCTTCCACGTCACGCCGCCACTCTGTCTCCCGGTCCTCGCATGAGCCCCGCCCGTCCACTGGCGACCGTGGTCGTGCCTGCGTCCACGTCCAATCTCGGCCCGGGTTTCGACGCCCTCGGCCTCGCGCTGTCGCTCTACCTCCGGGTGGAAGTCAACGCGATCACCGAGGATGGCGCCGGAGAGATCCGCTGCGAGTTCGCCGGACCGACGCCGCCAGGGGACAACCTGATCGTCACCGGCTTCCGGGAAGTCTGTCGCGCCGTGGGCGCGACGGGCGTGCCGTCGCTGGACGTGAGGGTGGCCTGCGACATTCCCGCCTGCGCCGGACTCGGCAGCAGCGCGGCCGCGCGCGTCGCCGGCGGCCGGCTGGCCGCGCTGGTCGTGGACGGCGCCGCCGATGCACTGCTGATCGATGTGCTGTCGGCGCTCGAAGGCCATCCCGACAACGTCTCGGCCGCGATGCTCGGCGGCCTCGTCGCCGGCTGCGTCGACGGTCGGGGCCACGTCGTGGCCGTCGCCGCGGCCTGGCCCGAGGAGGTGCGGCTCATCGTCGCGACGCCGGCGGTGCCGCTGCCGACGCGGACGGCGCGCGCCGTCCTGCCGTCGCACCTGACGCGGCAGGACGCGATCTTCAACATCCAGCGCGTCGCGCTGCTGATTCAGGCTGTCTCCACCGGCCGCGTCGACGTGCTCCGCGAGGCGTTCGCCGATCGCCTCCACCAGCCGTATCGCACTCCGCTCGTGCCTGGGCTCGCCGAGGTCCTCGCGCTCGACGTCCCCGGCATGGTCGGCGCCTTCCTCTCCGGCGCGGGGCCGTCGGTCGCGGTCTGTGCGGTCGGCGACGTCGCCCCGGTCGTCGACGCGCTGCGTGCGCTCTATGCCAGCATCGACCCCGCGGTCGTCATCCGCGTGCTCGACGTGCACCAACCGGCGGCTGCCACACCGCTCGCCGTGTCCCACGGGTAAGGAACTGCCATGGTCTCCACACTGATCGGCCTGCAATGTCACGTCTGCCACACGCCGTTCCCGGCCGAGGCGACCTACGTCTGCGACCAGTGCTTCGGCCCGCTCGAGCCGGTCTACGACTACGACAAGGCCCGCGCCACGTTCACGCGTGAGCAGATCGCGACGCGTCCGCGCAATCTCTGGCGCTACCGCGAACTGCTGCCGATCACCGGCGAGCCGCGGACCGGATTCGGCTCGGGATTCACGCCGCTGGTCCCCGCCCCGCGGCTGGCCGACCGTCTCGGCGTCCGCGAGCTGTACATCAAGGACGACGGCGTCAACCACCCGACCCTCTCCTACAAGGACCGCGTCGTGTCGGTGGCAGCGACGCGCGCCGTCGAACTGGGCTTCACCACCTTCGGCTGCGCCTCCACGGGCAACCTGGGAAACAGCGTTGCGGCCCATGCCGCGCGGCTCGGCCTGCGATGCTTCGTGTTCATCCCCGACGACCTCGAGCCCTACAAGGTGCTCGGGTCGGCGGTCTACCAGCCGACGCTGCTCGCCGTCCGCGGCAACTACGACGACGTCAACCGGCTCTGCACGCAGGTGGCCGACAAGCACGGCTGGGGCTTTGCCAACATCAACCTGCGCAGCTACTACGCCGAAGGCGCCAAGACGATGGGGTTCGAAATCGTCGAGCAACTCGGCTGGCGCTTCCCGCAGCACGTGGTGCTGCCGGTGGCCGGCGGCACGCTGCTGCCGCGCGTCTTCCGCGGATTCCGCGAACTCGCACAGCTCGGTCTCGCCGATGGCCCGCTGCCGAAGATCTACGGGGCCCAGGCGGCCGGATCCGCGCCGGTGATTCGGGCCCTCCACGCCGGGCAGGAGTACCCCGATCCGGTCAAGCCCGACACCATCGCGAAGTCCATCGCCATCGGCAACCCGGCCGACGGCTTCCAGGTTCTCGAAGTGCTGCGCGAATCGGGCGGCTGGGGCGAGATGGTCAGCGACGCCGAGATCCTCGACGGCATCAACCTGCTGGCGGAAACAGAAGGCATCTTCACCGAGCCGGCCGGCGGCACGACCGTCGCGGTCACCCGCAAACTGATCGCCGAGGGCAAGCTGCCCAAGGACGAATCGATCGTCGTCTGCATCACCGGCAACGGCTACAAGACGGCCGACATCATGACCGCGCGGGTGGCCAAGGCCGTCCGCATCAGCCGCTCGATCGACGATGTCGATGCCTACCTCGCTGGCACGCTGACGGCGGTCGGCGGGGAGGGGGCATGAGCCGTTTCCAGCGGTCGCAACTGCTGGTGCAGAAGTACGGCGGCAGTTCGGTGGCCACGCCCGAGCACATTCGCAACGTCGCCACGCGAATCATCGCGTGCCAGCAGGAAGCCAGGCACGTCGTCGTCGCCGTCTCGGCGATGGGCAAGACGACAGATCAGCTGATCGCGATGGCCAGCCAGGTCTCGGGGCGTCCGTCAGGGCGCGAGATGGACCAGTTGCTCGCGTGCGGCGAGACGATGGCGGTCTCGCTCCTCAGCCTCGCCCTGCAGGACCGCGGCGTGCCGGCCGTGTCGCTGACGGCGTCGCAGTGCGGCATCCGCACCGACGGCTCGTTCAACCGGGCGCGCATCGCCAACGTCGAGACCGGCCGTCTCGTGCACGAACTCGAGAGCGGCCGGGTCGTGATCGTCGCCGGCTTCCAGGGCATCACGAGCGACCACGAAATCACGACGCTCGGACGCGGCGGCGGCGACATCACCGGCGCCGCGCTCGCGGCAGCGCTGCAGGCACCCGTGTGCGAGATCTGCACCGACGTCGACGGAGTCTTCACGGCCGACCCGAACGTGGTCGACACCGCGCGGCTCGTCCCTGAGATGAGCTACGAGGAAGCGATCGAACTGGCGGCGAGCGGCGCGAAGGTGCTGCACCCACGGGCCGCCGAGATCTGCATGCAGTACGACGTGCCCATCCACGTGCGCTCGACGTTCCATCGGCGCCCGGGCACCTGGATTCGCGGAGGAGCAATGGAGAACGCGGCGGTCGTCGGTATCACCTCGGACAAGAAGATCGCGAAGGTCACGCTCCTGGAAGTGCGCGACGAGCCCGGGCTGGCCGCCGCGATCTTCCGCGACCTGGCGCGCGAGGACGTCAACGTGCGGCTGATCATCCAGGCCGCCGCGACCCACGACCGCAACCGGATCACGTTTGTCACCGACAACGATCAGGTCGATCGCATCAAGGAACTCGAGACGACCTGGCGCCGGCGCCACATCGTCGGCGAGGTGCAGGTCGATCTCGACGTCGCCAAGATCGCCATCGTCGGGTCGCGGATCGCGTCGACGCCAGGCCTGGCGGCACGGATGTTCACGGCGCTGGCGCGCAACAACGTCAACATCGACTGCATCTCCACGTCGGAGATGAAGGTGAGCTGCGTCATCGGCCGCGGCGACCTGGATCAGGCCGTCCGCGCCGTGCATGCGGAGTTCTTCGGGAGCGCCAGGCCGGCGGCGAACCGGACGGCCGCCGCGGCGCCGCGCAGGAAAGTGGCGGCAAAGAAGACCGCCGCGCGGAAGGCTGCCCGGTAGGGCCGGCTGTCCCAGCCCGGCCTACGGTACGGGCCGCGTTGGGACAACGGGCCCTACCTCACTTCTTCTTCTCGTCGTCCTTCGGGGTCCGCAGCGCGTAGCCCTTGCGCGCCCACACGCTCACGCCTGGCCGCGTGACCCTGACCTCGATCGCCCGCCGCTTGCGGGTCGGATCGGGATTGCTCGAGTAGTAGCCGAGCACGTAGTAGTCGCTGGTCTCGGCGTCGATCTTCTTCAGGGCCTTCACGAAGTCGTTCTGATTGACGACCGCGGTGCCGCCGGTCTCCTCCGCGAGCACGCGCATGCTGTCCTGCGTCTTGCGGACATGGTTGTTCCACTCGACCATGTCGACCTCGTCGTCCATCTCGGCCCCGCCGATCAGGCCGCGCGGGTCCACCGTGTAGATGGTGGCGTTGGCGCGGTTGGCGGCGCGGGTCAGGTCGGCGAGCTCACGTGCCAGATCGGCGTCGGCGAACTGCTGGCCCTGTCGCGACGTGACGGCGGCCGGATCGCGCGGGTCCAGCCCCGTGGAGTTGTAGCCGTACATCGCCTCGCGCTGGAGCCGGCCCTGCGGGAACGGGTCGAAGTCGTACCCGTTGCTGACGTAGATGAGCGCCTTGCGGCGGTTCTGCACCTTCTCGAGTTCGCGCATCAGGTCGAACGCCGTGCTGAACGCGACATGGGCGCGGTAGCGGAGCTCTTGGTTGCCCTGGGAACTGCTGCCCGGCTGTTCGAGGATGTCGGCCGGCTTCAGCCCGCTGCCGCTGATGCGCTTGATCGCTTCGTCCAGGCGCTTGCGATCGTAGGTGAGATCGACCGACAGCGACGACGGGCCGGTGGAGACGATGCCGAACATGTCGCCGTCGTGGATCAGCTCGGTGGAGATCTTCTTGAAGAGATCGCGGATGCGCGGCGTGTTGCGGAAGTCCAGGTGCAGGTCGTCCACGAACAGCATGAAGATGCGACCTGCCGCATCGTTCACGGGCCGCGGCGGCGGCAGCACCATGCCCTCTTCGACCGGCGCCGGCGGCGGCGTCGCCAGATTGAAATAGCGGCCGCCGTGCACCAGCGTGAGTGACGCGACGGTCTGCACGACGCCGTCCTCGAGGACCGTGAACTCCTCCTTCTTCAAGTCCGCGAGGAACTGACCGGCGCTGTCCCGGGGGATGACGTCGGTGCTGACCAGGCTCGTGACGCTGACGAAGTCCGGACGCTGGGAGTCCTGCGTGGGAGCCGCCTGCTGGCCGGCGGCGGGAGGGGCCGGGGCGGGCGTTGCTGGAGCCGGTGGCTGCTGGGCCGTGAGGGTGGCGAGGCCGAGCAGCGTCGCCACCGCGGGAAGAGCGAGTCGGCCGAACAGACGTGCACTCATGATTCGATTATAGGAGCCGGAGAGTCGGGCCGCGCCTCGTCAGCGGGCCTCTCGGCGGGCGGGGTCGATCCTCCTGCCCCACTGCCGCGCCGCTTCTTGCGCTTGCCGCCCGGACGATCGGGCTTCTCTTGCGCTCCCTCAGACGCCGGTGGACGCCGATCGGCCTTGGCGGACGGCCGTCCTCGACGGGCCTGGGGCTCGACCGGCGGCGGCAGGCGACGCTGGTCGATCTCCTTGAGGAGCGCACCCCAGTCGAACACGATCTCGGGATAGCGCCGTTCGAGGGCGCGTTGGGTCAGCTGATCGAGGCAATGCCGGCCGAACGCCAACCCCTGCGGCGACGTGCAGAAATAGAGGACGCGCAGCCGCGGCTCGCCATTGCGGTCGGTTCGCTGATGGAGCAGATACACGGTGTCGAGCCCGCGCTTGTCCCGGGCCAGGCGAATCAGCGGCACGTGCGAATCGAGCTCCTATTTTCTCTTCGGCTTGCCGGAGGCAGGCTTGCCCGCCGCGCCGCCATTGCCCTTCTTGGCGGGCGACGGCGCAGCGCTTCTCGCACCGCCGGCGCGGGTCGGCGCCGCGCTCTTGGGACGGGCCGGCGCCGGACGGGCGGCCTTCGACTTGGTTGCGGTCCGCGCCTTGCGGGCCGAGGCCGACGTACGTGCCCCGGCGGCACCGCGCGACGCACTCGCCTTGGCCGGCGTGCGCGCATGGTTCGTACCGGGACGGGCCGGCTTGCGGCCGGTGCCGCCGGACTTCTTGGCGGCGGCCCCGTTGCGGCCGCGGGCCGCGGGTGCCTTTGGCGCCGGCTTCGCAGGGGCCTTGGCGGCCTTCGCCTTGACGGCCTTGGCAGCCTTGGCCGGAGCGGGCCGCGCAGGCGCAGCGCCCTTCGCGTTGGCCGGCGTACCGGCCTTCCTGGGCGGGGCAACGGGCCGGCCTTTCGCTGGGGCGGCGGCCTTGGCCGGAGAGGCCGTACGGGCGACGACTTTCGCACCCGACGGCTTCGCGGCCGATGGCTTGGCAGGCGCAGCCTTGACTGGCGCAGCGGCTTTCGTTGGCGGCGCCGCCGCCCTGGTCGCGCCCTCGCCTCGCCCGGCCGCGTCTTTCGTCCGGGGCGGCGCGGCAGATTTCTCGGCCTTCGGGGGCGCAGCCGTGGGCGCCGGCACTGAAGCCGGCGCGGCCGCGCCCGGCGTCTTCACCAGCCCCGCAGCCTTGGCAGCAGACGCCTTGGACACCTCCGCGAGCCTGGCGGCCGCCGCGGCAACCCGCTGACGCGCGACGTCCTTCGCCGATGGCTCCGTCGTCTGCACCGGTGCCGGCGGCACGCCCGGCGTGGGCTTGGCCTTGCCCTTGCCTGCCGCCGTGGCGGGTGCCGGCGCTGTCGGCGAGCCGTTGCTCGCCGCGGGTGTCACTGCCGGCGTCGCGTGGGCAGCGGCCTTGGCCGCAGCGGCCTTGACGGCCTTCGCCGCCTTGGGACGCGACGACTTGGCCCGCAGCGGGGGCAGTCGCCACGGCTCGGCCGCGGCGGCAGCGGCCGCTTCCGCAATCGCCCGGCGACTGTCGGCGGGCGTCATCTCCTCCGGGCGCCGCGGATTCTGGATGGCCGACTCGACGGCCGCCTCGATGTCGCTGGCGCGGCGCGTCTTGATCGACACGATGTCGACCACCGGGCCATCGGCCTTGGCGTGCGCGTCCGGCGGCAGCGACGTGTCGCGGTACACCCGCTCGAGGCGGATCTGGTCGCCACTCAACGGGGCGAACGACCACACCTCGGCCGGCGCGATCTGGTGCTGCGCGCACAGTCGGCGGGCCGCGTCCACGTACGCCGCCGGCACGTACAGGTGGAACTGCGTCCGTGCCTTGTTGAACAGCACCCACTGGTACATCGCTTCGAGGTTGTTGACCGACTCGGCGGTCTCGACCTCGACGATGGCGTAGGGCTTCTTGGCGGGCTCCTGAGAGGAGAGAATCAAGTCGGGAAATGCCTGGCCCGAGCCGGCCTTGACCGGCACCCGGCGTTCATCTCCCACGTTGACGTCGACGCCATACCGCTCGGCGAACGCCACCTCGAGTGCCCGAATGACCCGGTCGTGTTCGAATTGCTCGCGGACCGGACGGATGAGAATCGCCACACTGCCTCCGCGGCCCCGGGACGGGCGCCAGCGTGCCCCGCGCTGCCACGCGACGGCAAACGCGGAATGCTAGCATGGATGCGTAACCAGTTGCCAGCGCGTTCCGCCTGGCGCCGCCATTCTGCCACAGCCCGTCAGGAATCTCCTAACGCGCTGCTTTCACACTACTTAGCCAGCTCATTCCCACCGTGAACGACCGTTTCCTGCGCGCCTGCCGGCGCCAACCCGTCGATGCCACCCCCGTCTGGTTCATGCGCCAGGCCGGTCGGTACATGCCCGAATACCGCGCCCTGCGGCAGCAATTCAGCCTCCTGGAACTCTGTCGAACGCCAGAACTGGCCGCCCAGGTCACCCGCCAGCCGGTCGACGCGCTCGACATCGACGCCGCCATCCTGTTCTCCGACCTGCTGTTACCCCTCGAACCCATGGGGTTGACGTTCGACTTCGTCAAGGGCGAGGGCCCGGCCTTCGATGACCCGATCCGGTCGGCCGCCGATGTCGCCCGCCTCCGGCCCATCGATCCGTCCGACTCGCTCAGCTACGTGCTCGACACCATCCGCCAGCTGAAGCCGACCCTGGACGTGCCGCTCATCGGCTTTGTCGGCGCGCCATTCACGCTGGCCTCCTACGCCATCGAGGGCGGGCCCTCCAAGGACTTCGCCCGCACCAAGGCGATGATGTACACCGAGCCCGAGGCATGGCAGACGCTGTGCACCCGCCTGGCCGAGATGGCGGGCGCCTACCTCCGGGCCCAGATCGCCGCCGGTGTGGACGCCGTGCAGGTGTTCGATTCCTGGGTCGGACAGCTCTCCCCGGCCGACTACCGCGAGTTCGCGCTTCCCTACACACGGCTCGTGTTCGATGCGATTGCCGGCCTCGACGTGCCGTCGATCCATTTCGGCGTCGGCACGGCGATGCTGCTCGAAGACATGACCACCGCCGGAAGCACCGTCGTGGGCGCCGACTGGCGGACGCCGCTCGACCGCGCCTGGCAGCTCATCGGTCACGACCGCGCCATCCAGGGCAATCTCGACCCGACCCTGCTGCTCGGCCCATGGCCGCGCGTCCGGGTCGCAGTCGAGGACATTCTCGAGCGGGCGGCAGGACGGTCCGGGCACATCTTCAACCTCGGGCATGGCGTGCTGCCGATGACCTCGCCAGACGCTGTGCAGCGGGTCGCGCGTCTCGTCCACACCCTCACGGCCGCCCGGCGCCCATGACCGCCACGCCGCCGCGCATCGTCGTGCTCGGCGGCGGCATCGCCGGCCTCGGTGCCGCCTGGGAATGCCACCGGCGGGGACTGGCCGCGACCGTGCTCGAACGACAGGACCGGGCCGGAGGTGTCATCCGAACCGATCGCGTCGCGACCGCCGATGGCGTCTTCGTCCTCGACGCGGGACCTGACGCGTTCCTGATCTCGAAGCCGGGCGCGCGCGATCTTTGCGACGAACTCGGCCTCACCTCACAGCTGATTGCCATGGAGGCGCCGCGCGGCGCCTACGTGCTGCGAGACGACACGCTCCATGCGCTGCCGGAAGGGGGCGCCTTCGGTGTGGCGACGCGCGTGGTGCCGTTCCTGCGGTCGACCCTGCTGTCGCCTCTTGGCAAGCTGCGGGTGGCGGTCGAGCCGGTGCTGCCGGCCCGGACAACTGCTGACGACGAAAGCACCGGCGATTTTTTTCGCCGGCGGTTCGGCCGGGAGTTCGCGATCCGGGTCGCGCAGCCGCTGCTGGGCGGCATCCACGCGGGCGATCTCGATCGCCTTTCGGCCGCGGCAGTCGTGCCGCAACTGGTGGCGGTCGAGCGCGCCGGGAAGAGCGTCCTGCTCAGCCTGCGCGCGCAGGGCCGGCGCCGGGTCGAGGGTGGACCGTTCCGGAGCTTCCGGCAGGGCATGACGGCGCTGGTGGACGCCCTCGTGCAGCAGTTGCCACCGGACACGGTCAGGGTCGGTACAGAGGTCGTGAGCGTGGCCCGCGTCGATGGCGCCTGGCGGGTGAACACCTCGCGGGGCTCGTCCCTCGAGGCCGACATCCTGCTGATGGCGGCGCCGGCGCCGGTGGTCGCCTCGTGGCTCGCCCCGATCTCGGCCGACGCGTCGGGCCTCGCGGCTGGCGTGCGGTACGTCTCGAGCGCGGGTGTCCTCGCCGCCTACCGTTCGACCGACATCGCCCGCCCCCTGCGCGGCAGCGGCTACGTGTCCACGCCCGAGGCGCGTGGGGAACGTCTCCTTGCCACGAGCTGGCTGACCGGCAAATGGGCCGGCCGGGCGCCGGCCGGCTTCACCATCCTCCGCGGGTTCTACGGCGGTGCCTGCGACCAAGCTGCCCTGGCGTCGACCGACGAGGCGCTGGCTGCCGACGCGCATGCCAGCTGGGCGCGGCGATTCGGCGTCGGTGCTCCGGCCGTGCTGAGCCGCGTGGTTCGGTGGGAGCGCTGCAGTCCGCAACACGACGTCGGGCACATGGCCCGCGTCGGCGCGCTCGACGCGGCATTGCAGAGCCTGGGCGGACTCGGCGTCGCCGGCAGTGGCTTCCGAGCCATCGGCATTCCGGATGTGATCAGCGACGCGCGCGCCGAGGTGCGACGCCTGCTCGACGCGTGGCGCGCACGGTAAGATGCCCCCGGCATGACTCGTCATTCTGCTTTCGCCGCCCTCGCGCTCACGTCGTTGCTGGTTGCCGCTGCCTGCGGAGGAACGCCCCCGTCCTCGCCGGCCACAGCCGAGAGCCGGCGCGAGGACACGAGCATTCGCAGCGCCGAGGACGTCGCGACGCTGCCGGCCCTGACACCGGAGATCACCGAGCTGATGGCGCGCATCCGCGCCGCCGACAAGGGGCAGCTCGCCGTGTCCGAGGAGGATGGCCGCTTCCTGCGGTTGCTCGTCGTCCTCACGAAGTCGAAGAAGGCGATCGAGATCGGCGGGGCGAGCGGATACAGCGCGATCTGGCTCGGGCTCGGCATGCGCGAGACGGGCGGCAAGCTCACCACCATCGAGTACGACCCGGTCCGCGCGCAGGAGCTGAAGGCCAACATCGCGGCCGCCGGCCTGAACGACGTCGTCACGGTCGTCGCGGGCGACGCGTTCAAGGCCGTGCCAGCCGAGCCCGGGTCGTTCGATTTCGTGTTCATCGACGCCTGGAAGCCGGACTATCAGAAGTACTTCGACATGACCTTCCCGCGCCTGCGCCGCGGCGGCCTGATCCTCGCCCACAACGTCATCAACAAGGGCGGCGACATGAAGGACTTCCTGCAGACCGTGACGACCCGGCCCGACGTGCTCACGTCGATCGTCGCGCCGGGCACCGAGGGCATCTCGATCACCGTCAAGCGCTGACCCGCGGGGCAAGGGCCATGGCCGACATCGATCTGATCGGAGTGCCGCTCGACCTCGGCGGCGGGCGACGGGGCGTGGACATGGGGCCCTCGGCGGTCCGCATCGCCGGCATCGCCGATCGGCTCTCGGGTCTGGGTCACCGCGTCGCCGACCGCGGCGACATCGCGACGCCGACGCCGGAAACGCGCGAAGCAGGCGACCCGAAGAAGCGGTACATCGACGACATCCGCGGCGTCTGCGAGGCCTTGTTCGCCGCCGCGAGCGACAGCCTCGGCCGTGGCGCCTTCCCCATCGTCATCGGCGGCGACCACAGCCTTGCCGCCGGCTCGGTGGCGGCGACAGCGCTGCACGCCAGGCGGCGGGACCTGCCCATCGGTCTGCTGTGGATCGATGCGCACGCCGACATGAACACGCCGGCAACCACGCTGTCGGGCAACGTCCACGGCATGCCGCTGGCCGCGCTGCTCGGGGAGAACCCCCGCGAGTTGGCGCTGATCGGCGGCGAGGAACCCAAGGTACGGCCCGAGCACACCGTGCTCGTGGGCATCCGCAATCTCGACGAGCGTGAGAAGGTCGAAGTGCGGTCCGCGGGCGTCCACGTCTTCACGATGAAGGACATCGACAGGCGCGGCGCCGCCGCGGTCATGGAGGAGGCCATCGCGCTGGCCAGCCACGATACCGCCGGCATCCACGTGTCCTTCGATCTCGACGTGTGCGATCCAGCGATCGCGCCGGGCGTCGGCACGCCCGTCCGGGGCGGCCTCAACTACCGCGAAGCGCACATGGCGATGGAGATGCTCGCCGACGCGCGCCTGCTCGCGCTCGATCTGGTAGAAGTCAACCCGGTGTTCGACGTCCAGAACATGACGGCCGTGCTGGCCGCCGAACTCGCAGCGTCCGCGATGGGTATGCGGATACTCTGAGGTCCTGCGCTCCCGGGCTCCGGGCTCGCGAGCGCACTCTTCTGTCACAGACGTCCCTCACTGGAGGATCTGAATATGCGACGTGCTCTCCTGACTCTTGCCGCGGTGCTCGCGGTCGTTTCGTCGGACCTGGCCACGCCCGCGATCGCGCTGGCGCAGAAGGTCGTGTCCAGCACGCCCGGGAAGGGCGGCAGTCCTCACGAGACAGTCGAATACAAGGTCGGCGGCGCAACGGTGACGATCACCTACGGCCGGCCGTACCTCAAAGGCCGCACCGTCGAGACGCTGGCACCAGCCGGCAAGGTGTGGCGCACGGGTGCCGACGAGGCCACGACGTTGAAGACCGACAAGGCGCTGCAGATCGGCACGCTCGCGGTGCCGGCGGGCACCTACACGCTCTACACGCTGCCGGACACGAGCGGCTGGCAGCTGATCGTCAACAAGCTGACCGGTCAGTGGGGCACGGTCTACCAGCAGTCCGACGACCTCGGTCGCGTGCCGATGACTGCCGGCAAGCTCGCCGCGCCTGCCGAACAGCTCGTCGTCGCCATCGTCGGATCGAACCTCGAGGTACACCTCGGGTCGATGAAGCAAAGCGTCGCCATCAGCGCCAAGTAGACGGCCAGGCCGTTCCCATCCGGACATCGGCCGGCCTGGGACCCACCTTCGCCTGACGGCTTCGGTGCGCCAGGCAGCCGGCCCTGCCAACACTCCGGGAACGCCGCACGGCCTGGTCGCCGCTAGCGTGAACGCACCTGATCGTCGGTGCGCAACAGGAAGGCAATCACTTCCGCGACGGCGCGGTACAGCTCCGGCGGCACGGCCGAGGCGGGCGGCAGCCGCGTGAGCAAGGCGGCCAGTTCGCGGTGTTCGTGGATGGGAATGCCGTGCTCGCGGGCGAGGGCGACGATCCGTTCGGCGACGGCGCCTTCGCCCACCGCCACGATCTCGGGTGCGGCCATCTCGCCTGCGACGTAACGCAGCGCAGCGGCCCGCTTGCGTGACGGCGTCGAGTCGCTCATGCCCGTGCGTCCAGGATCGCGTGCGGTGCCGGGAGGGCCGGAAGTTCGTCCGGTGCGCAGGCGCGCACCGGATCCACCACCACGCGCGACAGCACGGTTGCGAATCCTGCCGATTCGAGACTGCCCCCGAGGTCGTGCAACCCGGCTTCGATCGCATCGGCCGCATCGGGCCGTTCGACGATGAACTCGGTGCGGACGCCGCCGCCGGTGACCGACACCAGTACCTGGATGCGACCGAGACCCGCGAGATCGAGGTCGATGCGGACGCGCGACCACGACGGGCCGGCGCCCTCGCCCTCCTCGGACGGCTCGCGCTCGAAGCGGACGCGCAGGCCGCCCGGTCCCGCGGCATCGGTCGCCGCATCGAGGCGCATGTCCAGCACGCCTTCGTGCGCATAGTACGCCGCGGTGCGCGCCTGCTCCGCAAGCAACACCTGCTGCAGATGGTGCACCGCCTCGCGCGCAGGTGCCGCGTCGGCCGTCGCATCACCCAACGCCCGCGCCAGGAACGCCAGCCGGATGCGGAGGTCGTCGGCCAGCGCCCGCTCCGTCAGCGGCCGCGCACGACGAAGCAGATCGGCGATCGCACGCTCCAGCAGGCCGCCGCCGTGGGCGACGCGGTCGGCCAGCGCCTCGGCCAGCGCCCGCCGTCCCTCGGGCCCGTCGAGGGCGCGAAACGTGATGGGCAGAGGCGACAGCGCGGCCGCGAGGTCGCGTCCCTGCTCCGGCGTCAGCACCCCACGGCTCACCAGCGCCGGAATCACACGCGCGACGGCGGCAGCCGCGGGTCCCACCTCCTCGCCGTCGGTCGCCGCCATGACGGCCGCGGCGAGACCGTAGAACCGCGGCGACACCGAGACGCGGCCGGTGTCCGGCTCGTGTGCCGACGGCGACGTCTCCTCGACGTCCACTTCGCCGATCACGCGCAGCAACGGTTGCGGTCCCGCCTGGACGACCTCCAGCCGCAGCTTCGTGCCCGGCGCGTACGGCAGCCCTTCACGGACCGGTACCTGGCGCCCGCCGAACGTCAGGTGCGTGCCGCCGCCCTCGGTGGTCGCGGCCACCGTCGCCACGATGCGGGCACCGGTCACGAGCCCGTTCCGGGCACCCGGGACGGACGTGACGCCGTCAGTCGGCAGCAGCGGCGGGAGCAGGGTGATCTGCATGAGTAGACGTCACACGTGTGAGCAGGTGCTTTGCTATCATCGGCCCGAGCGACCTGCCACAGGAGCCCATGAACGCGACTTCCCCATCATCGGCCCGCCCCGGGCGGAACCGCGGCAAGCGCCGGATCCGGATGCCAGCGGCGCTGACCGATTGGTCGCAGTGCGATCCGGAGAACCTCGAGCATCCGGCGCTCTACATCAACCGCGAGCTGAGCTGGCTCGAGTTCAACCAGCGGGTGCTCAACCAGGCGCTCGATGCCGGGCATCCCCTGCTCGAGCGCGTCAAGTTCCTCGCCATCGTCGCGACCAATCTGGACGAGTTCTACATGGTCCGGATTGCGACGCTGCTCAAGAAGTATCGCGCTGGCATCGAGGACGTGAGCGCGGACGGGCTCAATACCGAGCAGCAGCTCGTCGCGACCCGGGCCCGCGCCGCCCAGATGATGACGGCCCTCACCACGTGCTGGCGAACGCAGCTTCGTCCCGCGCTGGCCGGTGAGGGCGTCCACATCCTCGAGCCGCAGGAGTACACCGAGGCCATCACGAACCACCTCGCGAACTACTTCCGGGCCGAGATCCTGCCGGTCCTGACGCCGCTCGCGTTCGATCCCGGCCACCCGTTCCCGTACATCTCCAACCTGAGCCGCAACTTCGCGGTGGTCGTCAAGCACGGCGGCCGCACCAAGTTCGCCCGCGTCAAGATGCCCGGCGGCCTCGATCGCTTCGTGCCCGTCCCTCCCGAGTTGTCGCCCTATGCCGGCGCCAGCTTCGCGTTCCTCGAAGACATCGTCAGGGCGAACCTCCAGACGCTGTTCCCCGGCACCGACCTGCAGTCGGCACACCTGTTCCGGATCATCCGCGACACCGACATGGTGATCCAGGAGGACGAGGCCGACGACCTGCTGGAGACGGTCGACCGCAGCCTCAAGCAGCTGCGCTACGGCGCGCTCTGCCTGCTCGAAGTCGACGAGGCGATGCCGCGCCGCGTGCTCAACATCCTCGTCGAGAACTTCGAGATCGACGATGACGTGGTGGCGCGGACGCCGGAGCGGATGGACTGGGACGATCTGCACCAGCTGACCCGGCTGCATCTCCCCCATCTCAAGGATCCACCGTTCTCGCCGCGCTCCATCTGGTCGGGCTACACCGAGATCTTCGACGACCTCCGCGAGGAGGACGTGCTCGTCCATCATCCGTTCGACTCGTTCTCCTCGGTCGAGTCGTTCGTGAAGGCCGCCGTCGACGACCCGCAGGTGGTCGCGATCAAGATGACGCTGTACCGGATCGGCGCCAACTCGCCGCTCGTCGATCTGCTGATCGGTGCGGCCGAGCAGGGCAAGCAGGTCGCGGTGCTCGTCGAGCTGAAGGCGCGCTTCGACGAGCGCAACAACATCGAGTGGGCGGCACGCATGGAAGCCGCGGGCATCCACGTGGTCTACGGCGTGGTGAGCCTGAAGACGCACGCCAAGCTGTGCCTGATCGTCCGCAAGGAGCAGGAAGGGGTCCGCCGCTACGCCCACGTCGGCACCGGCAACTACAACCGCGCGACCGCCCAGGTCTACACCGACCTCGGGCTGTTCACCGCCGATGCGGCGATCGTCGGCGACATCACGGAAGTCTTCAATTACCTGACCGGCTACTCCAACCGGCGCGTCTACGAGCAGCTGCTGGTGGCACCGGTGTCGCTGCGCACCCAGCTCAAGGCGCTCGTCTCCCGCGAGTGCGAGCACCAGCAGGCCGGCCGCCCGGCCCGGCTGCTCTTCAAGGTCAACGCGCTCGCCGATCCGGCGATGGTGCGGACGCTGTACCGGGCCAGCCAGTGCGGCGTGCAGATCGACCTCATCGTGCGCGGCGTGTGCTGCCTGCGGCCCGGCATCGCCGGCATCTCCGATCACGTGACGGTGCGTTCGATCGTCGGGCGGTTCCTCGAGCATTCGCGCATCTACTACTTCGAGAACGGCGGCGCTCCCGAGGTGTACATCGGCAGCGCCGATCTGATGGAACGCAATCTCGATCGGCGCGTCGAGGTCCTGTGCCCGGTGCACCAGCCGGACCTGCGCGACCATCTTCGCGACGTCGTCCTCGAGACCCTGCTCGCCGACACCGATCGCGCCCGCGTCCTGCAGACCGATGGCTCGTACGTGCCCGTCGCTCCCGCCCCCGGCAACGAGCCGCTCAATGCCCAGAAGCGGCTGCTCGAGGTCTACTCGCAGCTGTCATCGTCGCAACTCTGATCGCGAGACGCCGAGCCATGGTGGACCTGTACCGCGGCCCCGAAGCGCTCCTGCAGCCGGCTGTCTATCGCGTGCGTCGCACCAGCCTGCCGGCCGGGCGCCTGCTCGACGGCGACGGCTGGGAACACGCGATGCCGGTGAGCTGGGGACCGGACGGCTTCGGCACGACGTTCAGAGCCTTGTGGGGCCCCGACGCGCTCTACGTGAGGTGGGACGCGCAGGACCTGACGCCGTGGGCAACGCGCACATCGCGCGACGGCTGCCTCTGGGAGACCGAAGTAGTCGAAGTGTTCCTCGATCCGACGTGCTCGGGTGAGGACTACGCCGAGCTCGAAATCAGCCCGACCAACGTCGTCTGCGACCTGCACATCGAGCGGCTGACACCGGAACGGCGGGTGCATCTCGCCTGGGACTTCGCGCATCTGCAGTCGGCCGTGCGATCGGTGCCCGGTCGCGACGACTGGTCCGCCATCGCGGTGCTGCCCTTCCTCGACTTCGGGACGCTCGCACCGCGGGTGGCGGCGTGCCTGCCCGTGACTCCCGGCGCCGTATGGCACTTCAACGCCTTCCGCATCAAGCGGCCGGGCGGTCCCTCCCATCCCGAGGAGGGCGCCATCTACGCCGCCTGGTCGGTGCCGGACGGATCGACGTTCCACGCGCCGGCGGCCTTCCGTCCGATGGTCTTCGAGAACGACGTCGAGCCGTGACGATGTCAGGAGCCGAGCAACTGGATGCCCTCCGGCGCCAGCTCGACGCCTGTGACGCGCGGGCCGAGCGCCTCGCGGCCGCATGCACGCCAGACCAGTGGCAGGCGCGGCCGGCCGGGGGCGGCTGGTCGCCGTCCGAGTGCGTGCAGCACCTCGTGCTTTCTGTCGACGCGATGCTGCCGCGCGTGGAGGGCGCGCTCGCCGACGGCCGGGCCAGGCAGCTCACGGGCACCGGTCCATTCGGGGCAGGCCTGCTGGGCCGCCTTCTCATCTGGGGGCTGGAACCGCCCTACCGCCTGAAGTCGAAGACCAAACCCGCGTTCGTCCCCACGACGACGCGGACGCCGGCCGAGGATGTCGCCACGCTCAGACAGGCGCACGACCGGGTGCGGGCGGCCCTCGCCGACGCTGCCGGCCTGGCCCTCGATCGCCTGAGCATTGCGTCGCCTTTCGTCGAGCGGGCCCGCTACAACGCATATGCCGCGTTGGCGATACTGCCGGTCCACGCGCGCCGGCATCTGTGGCAGGCCGAACAGACGGTCGTCCGCTCGTCAGCGGGCTGACCCGGCCTGCCAGGCCGGTGGTCACGCCGGAGCACTGCCGGTACACTACGCCGAGCCGCCTGTCATCAGTCGATGGAGACGGCGCGACGCCCGTGATGTCCGATTCCTCCAGGGACGATCTCCTCGCGACGATGGAAGGCCTCGGCTCGGTCGAGGCTCCGGGCTCGAATGCCCCTGTCGCCGTGGGCTACACGATCCAGTTGTTCGCGCAGGCTGCCGATCAGCCTCCTCCTCCGGGCGGCGGCCCCTTCGTCACCCGGGTGGCGCTGCGGGCGCGGGTGGCTGATCTCTTTCACTGGTACACCGAGCATCGACACGACCTGGTGCTGGTCCTCGACGATGGCCGGCGGCTGCCGCTGATCATCACGTCGCCCGATGGCGACGCGATTGGTCAGGGCATGCTTTCCTGACGGCCCACTGGTCCGGCGCTTGCAGGACAAGCCACCGCTGGAGGCGCGTGCCCGACACGACGCGCCGCGGTCGCGTCCATGTCGCGTTCGATCACATCCATTCTTGCCACGATGTATTCCCCCGCGACAGGCCGGGGAACTCGGTGTGCCGCCTGGATCGCGGCGGCCGTCCTGAGCCTCGCGGGCTGCGGTGGGTCGTCCTCGACGCAGGCGACCGCACCGACCTCGCTCGCCCGCTGCGGCGTGACGCTGGCCGCGACGCCTCCGACCGTCGCCGCAGACGGCGGCAGCGGCACGATCACGCTGACGGTCAACCGCGAGTGCGCGTGGGAGGCGCGGTCCGGCGCCGAGTGGCTCGCGCTCGGCTCGCCGACCAGCGGCCAGGGCAGCGCGACGATCACGTACACGGTGACGCCGAACCCGGCGGCGCGCGAGCGCCAGGCTGCGGTCAGCGTCAACGATGGCCGCCTCGACCTTCGCCAGGCGGGCGCCACGTGCCGCTACCAGCTGAGCGGAACGGGCCGCACGTTCCCGGCGTCCGGCGGCGGCGACAGGATCCAGGTCGACGCGCCGGACGGCTGCGCGTGGAATGCCCAGAGCTCGGCGCCGTGGGTGGCCATCGACGGCGCCGCCAGCGGCACGGGGCCCGGCGCCGTGGTCGTGGCCGTGGCCGGCAACTCCGGCCCTGGGCGTTCAGCGGCGGTGACGATCGCCGGCCAGCCCTGGATCGCGACGCAGGAAGCCGCACCGGCGCCGCCCACGCCCGGTCCGACCCCGACGCCGAACCCGCCGCCGACACCCTCACCCACACCGAGCCCGACGCCCGCGCCGACGCCGGGGCCGACGCCTGCTCCATCACCCACACCGACGCCGACGCCAGGTCCTGCGCCCGCGCCGGCCCCGGTCCCTCCGCCTTCCGAGCCGACACCTGCGCCGAGTCCGACGCCGACGCCCACGCCGACGCCCGAACCGACACCGACACCTGCGCCAGAGCCGCCCCCTGCGCCAGCCCCGACGCCGACGCCCGCACCCACGCCGACGCCCGCCCCCACGCCCACGCCCACGCCAACGCCGACGTGCACGTTCCAGGTCACGCCCCGCATCGTGCTCGCCGATGCCGAGGGCGACGAGGAAACGATCAGCGTCGCCGCCACGGCGCCGAGCTGCGCCTGGACGACGTCGAGTACGGCAGGATGGCTCACGTTCGACGCGCCGGGCCGCACGGGCACCGCACAGGTCAGGCTTCTCGTCGCGCGCAACGACTCGACGCTGCCGCGGATCGGCGTGGTCACCGTGGCAGGGGCACCGATCGAAGTCACACAGGCAGGTGCGCCGCTGCTCGACCCGCAGGAGCTCGAAGGGCGCATCTCCGATCTCGACGGCAGTTGCCCGGCGCTGACGTTCCGGCTGGCGGGACGGCTCATCCGCACGTCGCTGCTCACGTCGTTCAATGGCGGCCGCTGCCGCGACATCCGCAACGGAACCGTCGTCGAGGTCCGCGGCTATCCACAACTCGACGGATCGCTGCTCGCCGCGCGCGTCCGCATCCGGGACGACGAATGAACGCGCCGACGAGAACCCGGTTGCGCCGGCTGTGCCTGCACGTGCTCGCCGTCGCGGGCGGCCTGCTCACGGCTGCAGGGACGGCCCGCGCCCAGACCCCGCTCGCCGACGTCCTGACCTTCCTGCTGACCAACCGTGGCGTGCCTTCCGGCGACTTCGACCGCGACGCGGCGGCTGCCCGCGCGTCGAGCGAGACGATCGGCCGCCTGCTGCTCGTGGAACTCTCCACGGTGCCGGTCAGCACCGCCTCGCCGGGATTCGTCTACCGCTTCAACCCGGCGCTCGGCACCCCCGAGCGTGCAAGCGAGAGCTTCGGCCCGTTCTTCACCGAACGCAGTCTCACCACTGGACAGGGACGCCTGACGCTCGGCACCACATGGGGCGTACGACGTTTCACGCGACTGGACGGCCAGGACCTGGACGCAGGCACGATCGTCACGAGCGGCAATCAGTTTCGCGACGAAGCGCAGCCGTTCGACGTCGAGACGCTGGCGATGTCGCTCGAGACGCGCACATTGACCACGTCGGCGACGATCGGCCTGGCCGATCGCGTCGACGTCGGCATCGTCGTGCCGTTCGTCGCGGTGTCGCTCGACGGCGTCCGCGTCAACACGTACCGCGACGCGTCGGTCGTCCAGGCGACCGCCGACGCCAGCGCCAGTGGCATCGGCGACGTCGCGGTTCGCGGCAAGGTCAGGCTGCTGGGCGCGCGTGCCTCCGGCCTGGCGGCGGTCGTCGAGGCGCGGCTGCCGACCGGACGCGAAGAGGACCTGCTCGGTGCGGGCGAGGCGTCCGTGTTGACGAGCGTGGTCGGATCAGGCGAATCCGGCCCGTTCGGTGTGCATGCGTCGGCGGGAGTGGCGCGCGGCGGCCTGTCGAACGAGGCACACTACCGGGCCGCAGTCGCGGTGGCTGCGGCGCGTAGCGTCACCGTGGTCGGGGAGGTCCTGGGCCGCCGGATCGACGAGGCAGGGCGCCTGGCGTTGACCCGCGTGGCGCATCCCACGATCCGCGACGTCGACACGCTGCGGCTTCTGCCCACCAACGACAGCACGCACGCCGCGCTGGCCGTGCTCGGCGTCAAGTGGAACATCGCCCGCACGCTCCTCGTCGGTGCCCACGTGACGCTGCCTCTCACCGACCGCGGCCTCCGTCATGCACGCGTGTTCACGATCGGCGGCGAATACTCGATCGGCAGATAGCGTCACGGCGCCGCCCGCGGGGACGCGTCAGTGGCATGCCTGCCGGCGGCGCTAACGGCTCTCCGCCGAGCTGATGTGCCAGGCCGATTTGTCGGTGCGCGCCAACTGGAAGCGCCACTGCCGCGATTCACGACGCGGCGTCGGATCGCCAACCATCGGCACATACGTCGACGTGCCGCGACACGCCGCCTCGGCGCGATCGCCGTCGACGGAGATGTCGCACGGACCGAGGACCACCTGCTGCGATCGCAACGACTCGAAGGCACGAGACAGGGCATCCGCGTCGACGGTCGGCCACACTGCGCGCGCCGCACCCGCATCCAGGCGGCTGTAGGCGTCGCCATAACGCGACAGCACCGCCTCGATGCGCGGCTCGTCGAGGTCGCGGGTGGGGGCGGTGGCCAGCCGCGCCAGGCCCGTCGTCGCCGGCGGTGTGGCGTTGGCAGCTGGCAGCGGCGGCGGTGCGACCGTCGCGGGAAGCAGCGCTGACACGCGGCCCGACAACTCCGTGGACAGTGCGATCGCCGCGACGGGCGATTCCGGCGGCGGCTCACTGCTGCGGCGATCGGTCGTCGCGGGTTCGGGCGCCTCGCCTGCTTCACGCCGCGGCGTCGACGCGGCCGCTGCTCCGACCGTCGGAGCGCGCACGATCGCGACCTCTGCCCTCGCAGTCCGAGCGGCGGGCAGCGCAGTCGTCTCCGGTGCCGGCGGCGATGGTGCCCGTGGTGCGTCGTTGCTGAAAGCCGACGTCGCGGCCGCCGGCGAGGCAGCCGCGCCCGGCGCCGGCACAGCGGCGACCGGCGGCGTCGCGCCCGGCGCCCGAGGCGGATCCGGCGCGGACGGGCCGGGCGACTGGCGCGTGGCGACGCGATCGGCGGGCGACGCGGCACCGGGCGAACGTGCCGGCCATTGCGTCGCCGCCGTCGCCGCGACCATCAGCGCCGTTGCCGCCGCGGCGCCTGTCGCGGCCATACCTGACCATCTGCTTACGCGTCGCGCGTGAGGCGGACTGGAGCGCGGCGCAGCGCCGCGTACGGGCCACGCGGTGATGGCGTCGAGCTCGGAGGGAGGAGGCGGCCACCGCAGCCCTTCGCTGCCGGCGGGCTGGGACGCAGGGATCGCGCGAGGGCGCGTGATCGGCTTGTACGGCCTCCGATCGGGCTCACACACGACGCCTGACGTGGCACGCAGGTCCACGCAGACGATGGCGGCCAGGTCGTCTGCCGCCGGCGGCCACTCCAGCGTGGCCACCGGGCCGGCAGCATCCCGCGCCCGTGTACGAACCGCCGAACGTGGGTCGTTCACACGTGACTGGACGCCGGTGGGTTGCGGGTACCGGTGTTCATCTCGCTCGCGAGATCATGCGCCACTTCCTGCACTTTGTCGCGCACCTGTTCCTTCAGTTGCTGAGCGGTATTGCTGGCGCGGTCGACCAGCGCATCACGCGACGCGCCGAGGTAGTCGTCCTCGGCCCGTGTCCGCGGCATCGCGAGTCCGACGACGGCTCCGGCCGCGAGCGCGGCGATCCCCACGGCCATCGGGTTGTCGTGCATCCAGCGTCCGACCTGCGACGTCGTGCGCGCCCCGGCCGAACGGAGGCGGCGTTGCACGTCGTGCGACACCGCGCTGGCGCGCTCCTGCGCGTGCCGGACCGACTCGCTCATGTGTTCTCCCATCTCCGACGCGCGCTCGCGTGCTTGCCGGGTGACGTCACGCGCGGTATCGGCGACACGCGGCGTCGAGCCGTACGTGTCGACGGGATAACCGAGCTCGTCGACCGGGCGCATGTGGTGGGCGTCGTCGGCACCATGCCGGTTCCACAACATGTAGCCGATGCTCGCCGCGGCGATCGAGGCCGGCACCGGGTGATCGCGCAGCACGCGCGCCCAGCCCGTCGCCCCACTCGTCCAGGCGGAACTCCGGCGCGTGGATCCGTCGTCGCTGTCGATGTCGAGCGACGCCATGTCGCGTTCGTAGGTCACGTTGGCATCATCCCAGTCGTACATGTCCTCACTGCTCCAGGTTTGCCGGCTCGACGAGCGGCGCATCAGCCACCATACGAGGCCCGCCCCGGCACCCGCGAGGGCAACCGGGACGGGGTGCTCGCGCACCTGTTCGACCATCGTTCCGGCCGCATCCTGCGCGCGCACCGCGACGTGAGACGCGGTGTCACCCGCCGACCCGACCATGTGATGCACGCGGCCAACGGTGGCCTCGCGCACCGACTCGCGCGCCTGCTGCGCGAGGTGCTGCGGACTCAGACGCTCCTGCAGTTCGCTGAGCGTCTGACTCATGTCCTCCCGGGTCCGTTCGATCTGTTCGCGAATGTGCTCGGGCTTCTCGGCCCCCGCCGTGACCGGTGGGCCCGACGCGCTGGCACCTGGCCGCCCCGTGGCGGCGACGGCAGGCCTGTCGATGGCGCTGCCCATGGTGCTGCCCGCGACGGGGCCGGTTGCGGCCAGGCCCGGCGCCGTCGCGCTGGATCGCCTCGTAGAT
>CBIHOS010000014.1:0-44524 GCA_966211945.1 uncultured bacterium | reverse complement strand
TCCGGTGGCCCGCGACGACCTGTCGCGGCACGCGCTGGGGCGTCCCTGCGATCCGGCCGACCGGAGCGTGGACATGCACGTGAGCAAGCTGCGCCGCAAGCTCGGGCCGCGGCGCGGCGGCGGCGCCCGCATCACGACCGTTCGCGGCGTTGGCTACGTGTACACGGTTGGAGAAGCAGCCGTGGTGGCCAGGTAGCGATGGCCCGCCCGGCCGTCCGCAACAGGCGGCGCAGGCTCATTCGGCGTCCGGCCGCGGACGCCACAACACGAGCACACGGCCGACCTGCTGGACGACCGCCGCACCGGTCTTTGCACGGATTGCGTCTGTCACCCCGGCGCGCGCATCGCGGTCGCCTTCGCCGATCTTCACCTTGATCAGCTCGTGCGCGTCGAGGGCGCGCCCGATCGCGTCGGCGCTGGCATCGGTCAGGCCGGCGTGTCCGATACGCACGACCGGTTCGAGGCCGTGGGCGCGTGCCTTGAGGGCGGCGCGCTCGCGTGTCGTGAGCGTGGGGACCGGCTGCGGAGCCGGGGGTGGCTGGTTGCGGGCGTCGTTCATCGTCGATGGCTCGGGCGTCCGCCACGGTGCGGACACGTAAGCGTACCAAGCCGGCGGCCCTCCTGACCGCGCGGCCTGGCTGAGCCCAGTCCGCTGCGTCCGTCCCCGGTTCGCGGCCTGCTGGTACGCAACGTGCTCTGGGAACACGCGTGGCGACGACGAGGACCGGCGGCCGGGGCAGCGCGCAGGCGCGTACAGTGCGGGTGCCGGCCAGCGGCACCGCGCTGCTGCTGATCGACGTCATCAACGATCTGGCCTTCGACGGCTCTGACACACTCGTCGCGCAAGCCGAGCCGATGGCCATGCGGATTGCCGCGCTCAAGCGGCGGGCCACCGCCGCCGGCGTGCCGACCATCTACGTCAACGACAACTTCGGACAGTGGCGCTCCGATTTCAGGCAGACGGTGGCGCACTGCACCTCGGCGACCTCGCCCGGACGCGTCGTGTCGCGGCGGCTGCGGCCGACCTCGCGGGACTATTTCGTCCTCAAGCCGAAGCACTCCGGCTTCTACGACACCACGCTCGACACGCTACTCGAGGCGCTTGCGGTCCGGCGCGTCATCCTCTGCGGCGTCGCCGGCAACATCTGCGTCCTGTTCACGGCCAATGACGCATACATGCGCGACCTCGACGTGTACGTGCCGTCCGACTGCGTCGCGTCGAACACGCCGGCCGACAACGAACACGCGCTCCGCCAGATCGCGCTGGTGTTGAAGGGCCGGATCGCGCCGTCCACGCGGCTCGTGTTCCACCGGACGGCGAAGGCCGCGATACGCCAGCGCCGAACCGAAGGGCGGCGGGTTCGTCCCAAGCCCGGTGTCACCTGACGGGCAGTGACGCGCAGTCCTCCGCCGCTCTTGCGCCACTTCGATGGAGCCTCCCGATGGCCGTCAACACCGCCACATCGCCGTACTGGTCCACGACCGCGACGTTTCCGCAGTTCGCCCGCCTCGACCGTGACCTGACCGTCGACGTCGCGATTGTCGGTGGCGGCATCACCGGGCTCACCGCGGCCTATCTGCTCGCCCGCGACGGGCGGCGCGTTGCCGTGCTCGAACGCGACCGGTGCGCACTCGCCGACACCGGGCACACCAGCGCGCACGTGACGATGGTCACCGATGCGCGGATCAGCGACCTGGCAGCGCGGCTGGGCAGGTCGCACGCCCAGGCCGTGTGGGACGCGGGTCTCGCGGCGGTCGGCCAGATCGACGCGATCGTCCGCGCCAACGACCTCGACGCCGACTTCGCCTGGGTGGACGGCTACCTGCACGCGCCGGTCGAGGGCGAGCCCGCGGACGCCGATCCCCCGCTTCAGGCAGACGTGCAGCTCGCCAGCGAACTGGGGTTCGACGTCGAGTGGATCGAATCGGTACCGCTGATGGGGCGGCCCGGCGTTCGTGTCGATGGCCAGGCGCGGATCCATCCGCGCAAGTACCTCGCCGGGCTGGCAAGTGCGGTCGTCGCGGCCGGCGGCCGCATCTTCGAGCACACGGAGGCCGAGGCATTCACCGGCGTGCCGCGCACGGTGAAGACGAAGGATGGCACCGTCCACTGTGCGGACGTGATCATCGCGACGCACAACCCGCAGGTCGGCGTCGCCGGCATGACGCGGGCCACGCTGCTGCAGACGAAGCTCGCCCTCTACACCTCGTACGTCGTTGCCGGACGCGTGCCGGCCGGCACCGTTCCCGACGCGCTCTGGTGGGACACGGCCACGCCCTATCACTACCTGCGGGTCGAGCCGCATCGGGACCACGCCGTCGTCATTCTCGGAGGCGAGGACCACAAGACCGGCCAGGCCTCCGACACGGAGGCGTGCCATCGACGTCTCGAGGCGTACCTCGCGGCGCGCGTGCCCGGTGTTGCCGTCACGCACAGGTGGTCGGGGCAGGTCATCGAGACCCCGGACGGCCTGCCCTACATCGGTGCGACGGCGGACCACGAGTACGCGGCCACGGGCTTTGCCGGCAATGGGCTCACCTTCGGCACGCTCGCGGCCGTGCTGATGACCGATGCGATTGCCGGCCGGGCCAATCCATGGGCCGACCTGTTCGACATCGATCGCAAGGCGCTCGGGCGGAGCCTCTGGAACTACGTCACCGAGAACAAGGACTATCCGTACTACATGATTCGCGACCGCTTTGCGGGCGCCGGGTCGAAGTCGCTGCGCACCGTCCGGCGCGGGCGCGGTGCGATCATCGAGCGCGACGGGCAGAAGGTCGCCGCCTACCGCGGCGCGGACGGCAGCGTGACGCTGCGATCCGCGATCTGCACGCACATGGGCTGCACCGTCGCCTGGAACCAGGCGGAGCGCACCTGGGATTGTCCGTGCCACGGATCGCGGTTCCGCACCGATGGGTCGGTGATCGCCGGGCCCGCCGGCGCGCCGCTGCCGGAGGTCGCGGGACCCGTTGGCGCGAAATGACGAACCTGTTCGGAACGCAACGAAACGTGCAGCGAAGGTTCACACGGATCACGGTCTGATGACCGTGCCGTCGCGCCGCCGCGTCGTCCCCCAGGAGTAGTCGAAGTTGGGCGGTCCGGGCGGGAACGGGAACTTCGCCGCGAGCGCCTCGTCGACCTCGACGCCATGGCCGGGCGCGTCGCTGGCGACCATGTAGCCGTTCTTCTGTTCGGGCGATCCCTTGAAGACCTCGCGCGTCTCGGGCGGGAAGTTGCCGCCTTCGTGGATGCCGAAGTTGTACGTGGACAGCTCCAGCGCGAGTTGTGCCGCGTGGGCGACCGGCGACGCGTCGCCTGGGCCGTGCCAGGCGGTGCGGACGCCGAAGAACTCCGAGAGTGCGGCGATCTTGCGGGCCGGCGTCAGGCCGCCGACCTGCGAGATGTGGATGCGGATGAAATCGATCAGTCGCTCGGAGATGAGCGGCAGGTACTCCTGCACCGTGTTGAACAGCTCGCCCATCGCGAGCGGCACGCTGGTCTGCTGACGAAGCTGGCGGAACCAGGCGTTGTCCTCGGGGGGAAACGGATCCTCGAGGAAGAAGAGGTTGTAGGGTTCGAGCGCCTTGCAGAGGTTGATGGCCTCGTTCAGCTGCACGCGTTCGTGGACGTCGTGGAGCAGCTGGACCTCGTCGCCGATCGTGGTGCGCAGGTGGGCGAACAGCTTGGGCAGCATGCGCACGTAGCCCGACGACTCCCAGATGGCGCGCGGGTTGGTCGGGCCGATCGGTTCATCGGCCGACCCTGCCAGCGAGCCGTCGCTGCGGGCTCCATACGTGGACATGCCGGGCACGCCGCCCTGGACGCGCACGTGGCGGAAACCGGCCTCGATGCCCTTGCGGGCGTTGTCCTCGACCTCTTTGAAGTCGCGGCCGCTCGCGTGGTAGTAGCAGTCGGCGCCGTGCCGCACCTTGCCGCCGAGGATCTGATGGAGCGGCAGGTTGGCGCGCTTGCCGAGGATGTCCCAGAGCGCGATGTCGACGCCGCTCATCGCGTTGAACAGCACGCCGCCGTTCCGCCAGTAGGAGCTGACGTACATCGACTGGAAGATGTCCTCGATCTCGTCGACCCGGCGGCCGATGAGGAACGGCTTCAGGTACTGCTCGATCGCCGTGTGGACGACGAGCGCGCGCTGCGTGAAGGTGGCGCAGCCCCACCCGTGAAGGCCCGGCTGATCGGTGATCACCTTGACCACCACCAGCCGGATCCGGTTGGGCGCGGTGAGCACCACCTTGATGTCCTCGATGCGGATCGGCGGCAGGCCTCGTGGTGCCGGCGGCACCACTGGCGCCTGTGCCATCGCCAGCCGCTCGCCGGCCGTTCCGGCGCCCGCCAGCATCGATCCTGCCGCCAGCCGGCGCAGCACGTCACGTCGCTTCATGGGATCTCCTGTGCGACGCATCCTGTGCGGCCGGTCGCTGCACTGTCAAGCCGGCGGCGGCACGCTCAGCCCCGGCCGACGCGCCCGAGGACGAAGGCGCCGAGCATGCAGGCCACCACCATTCCGATGAGCCACGCGTCGACGCCCGTCATCGGCCGACATTGGTCAGAGGTGACTGACGCGTCGGCTAGAGCTCGGCCCAGCGGCGCACGAGGTTGTGGTACACGCCGGTCAGCTGGACGCCGGCGGGATGGCCGGGCACGTCCTGGGCGATGCGCTGGATCGCCGTGTCCAGGTCGAACAGCAGCGTCCGCGCGCCATCGTCACGCACCATGCTCTGGATCCAGAAGAACGAGGAGATCCGGGTGCCCGAGGCGACGGGCGTCACGTGGTGCAAACTCGTGGCGGGATAGAGCACGAGGTGTCCGGCCGGCAGCTTCACTGCGTGGACGCCGTAGGTGTCCTCGACCACCAGCTCGCCGCCGTCGTACTCCTCGGGCGGGGTCAGGAACAGCGTCGCCGAGAGATCGGTGCGGATGCGCTGACCGGTTCCAGGTATGGGCCGGATGGCGTTGTCCACGTGGCTCCCGAACGCCTGGCCCTCGCGATAGGCGTTGAACATCGGCGGCAGCACGCGCAGCGGCAGGGCCGCCGACACGAACAGCGGGTGTCGTTGGAGCGCGCCGAGGATGAGGTCGCCGAGTTCGCGGGCGACGGGTGAATCGGCCGGCAGCTGCAGGTTGTCCTTCGCCCGCGCCGCCTGGTGGCCCGCGGTGCCGCGGCCATCGACCCACTCGGCTTCGGCGAGGCGTTGGCGCACGTACGCCACCTGCTCGGCGTCCAGGACGCCAGGAATCTCGATCAGCATCGTTCCTCGTCCGAAGGTCCGGCGTCATGGCCGGCACGCACCGCGATGTGCCCCTCGGCGCCGCAGTATATCCGACCCGTTAGGTCGGCGAACGCCTGGGCGTGGCCTACCGGCGAGCCGGCCGGCAACGCGCCCGGCTGGACGCATGACACGGTGCGGCTTTGACGCGCCCGGGCATGCGGCGCACGATGGCGCGGTCGTGAACCTTCCGGCATCTCTCACCGCCTCCGTCTGCTGCCGCCGCGCGTGCTGTCGCTGCACGTGTACCCAGCCGACGACCGGACGATGAGCGGAGCCCCTTCACCTCGACGCTTCTCACTCCCTCAGCTCATCAGGTCGCTCGGCGCGTAAGCCACCCATGACCTGTGTGTCCCGCTGGCGCCACGTCGGCGGGCCTGCGCCGTCGCGCACGGCGCTGGAGGGACGAGATGCTCGGACGAGTATGGATGTGCGTGTCGTGGCTGTGGCTGGCCCAGCTCCCGCTGGCAGCGCAGCCGGTGGACGCGACGGTGAGCGGCGTCGTGCGGGACGTGGCCGGCGCGGCGCTGCCCGGCGTGATCGTCCGCATCGTCGCCGACGGCTCGGGTCTTGTCGTGGCCGCAGCGACTGGCGACGACGGCCGGTACGTGAGTCAGGCACTGGCGCCTGGCGGTTATCGCGTCGAAGCGGTGCTCGAAGGCTTCGAGACAGTTTCGCGCGCGGTGCGGATCGCGGCAGGGACGCCGCTGCAGGTCGACTTCGCGCTGGCGCCGTCGTCGATCAGTGAGTCGCTGGTGGTCACGGCGCGGCGCACGGAGGAAGTCGCGCAGGAGGTGCCGATCCCCGTCTCGGTCGTGGACGGAGAGCTGGTCGGCGACTCGGGTGACTTCAACGTCAACCGGCTCAAGGAACTGCTGCCGACGGTGCAGTTCTACTCGACCAACCCGCGCAACTCGGCGATCAACGTCCGCGGCCTCGGCGCACCGTTCGGCCTCACCAACGACGGCATCGAGCAGGGCGTCGGCCTCTACATCGACGGCGTCTTCCATGCGCGTCCGGCTGCCGCCACGCTCGACTTCCTCGACGTCGAGCGGATCGAGGTGCTGCGCGGGCCGCAGGGCACGCTGTTCGGCAAGAACACCACGGCCGGCGCGATCGAGGTGACGACGCGCAGGCCCTCGTTCACGTCCGACCAGGACTTCGAGGTCACCTACGGCAGCTTCGACTTCGTACAAGCCAAGGGCTCGATCACCGGGCCGCTGGCACGCAAGCTGGCAGGGCGGGCGTCGTTCTCGAGCACGCAGCGTGGCGGCGTGCTCCGCCACACCGTCACCGGCGATGCCGTGAACGACCTGAGCAACCTCGGGGTGCGCGGCCAGCTGCTGTTCGCCCCGAGCGATCGGGCGGCCATCGCACTGTCTGTCGATCACACCCGGCAGCGGCCGCAGGGCTACGCGCAGGTCGTCGCCGGCGTGGCGCCGACCCTGCGATCCGCCAGCCGGCAGTATCGGCAGATTGCCGCTGATCTCGGCTACGCCGCACCAGGCGTCGACGGGTTCGATCGACTGACCGACGCCGACACCGAGTTGCGCTCGCACCAGGACCTGGGCGGCGCGGCGCTGAACGTCGACTTGTCGATCGGCCGCGGCCGCCTCACCTCGACGACGGCCTGGCGGTACTGGAACTGGAATCCGTCCAACGACCGCGACTTCATCGGCCTGCCGATCACGACGGTGTCGGCGGCGCCCTCGACGCAGCGCCAGTGGACGCAGGAGGTGCGCTACACCGGCCCGATCGCGGCTCGCGTCAACCTCGTCGCCGGCGTCTTCGCGTTCCACCAGACGCTCGATTCCCATCCGTCGTTCCAGCAGGAGCACGGCGCGGCGGCGGCGCGCTTCCTGCTCGCGCCGACGGCGCTCTCAGCGACTCCCGGCCTGCTCGACGGCTACGGCTTCGCCCAGTCGGTCCAGTTCGACAACCTCAGCGCCGCCGCGTACGGCCAGCTCGAATGGCGCGTCACCGATCGCTTGCGCATCCTGCCGGGGCTGCGGCTGAACTACGACGACAAGTCGGTGGACTTCGACCAGCAGGTGTACGGCGGCCTGCAGACGACCGATCCGGCGCTGCAGGCGCTGCAGCGGTCGATCTTCGCGCCGCAGGCCTACACCGCCGACGTCGACGACAGCAACGTCTCGGGTCAGATCAGCGTGGCGTACAAGGCCGGGGCGCGCGTCAACACGTACGCGACGTACGCCACCGGCTTCAAGTCTGTCGGCTTGAACCTGAACGGTCTGCCGACCGATGCCGCCAACAACCCGATCCTGGCTTCGGCGACCGTCGATCCCGAGTCGGTGCGGCATGTCGAGGTGGGCATCAAGACCGAGCCGTTCCGGCGGGTCACGGCCAACCTGACGCTGTTCTCGACCGCGATCCGCGACTTCCAGGCACAAGTGGTCAATGCCAACGTCGGCGTCCTGCGTGGCTACCTGGCGAACGCCGAGCAGGTGCGCGTGCGCGGCATCGAACTCGACTCGACGGCCCTGCTCGGCAACCGGGTCGTCGTGTACGGCGCCGCCGCCTACACCGACGGCCGCTACCTGTCGTTCCTCGACGCGCCGCCGCCGCTCGAGGAGACCGGCGGCCCGCAGGTGAAGGACATCTCCGGGGCGACCCTGCCCGGCATCTCGAAATGGGCCGTGTCGTTTGGCGGCGAGTACCACCAGCCGGCGACGGTGCTGAGCCGCCGCGGTGAGATCTTCGCTGCCGTCGACGCGAGCTCGCGGTCGCGGTTCTCGTCGAGCGCAACGCCGTCGCGCTACCTGACGATCGACGGGTATGCGCTGGTCAACGCGCGGGCCGGCTTTCGCTGGTCCGACGGCTGGTCGGTGTTCGTGTGGGGCAGAAACCTCTTCGACCGCGACTACTACGAGCTGATGAGCGCAGCGCCAGGCAACACGGGCCTGATCGTCGGCCAGGTCGGCGACGCGCGCACCGTTGGCGTCACCCTGCGCTTCACGTTCGCGCGTCCGTGAACCACGTTCGGCGGTTGTCGGCCTGATCGGCCGACGCCGTCGCTTGGGCCGTTCGGGGCACGCGCTGGTAGGGGCGCCTCCCCGAGGTGCCCTGTCGTCAGGGGCATGGTCGCGGCAGAGGCGACGTCGGTGGTGCGTGCACGGCGCGGCGGTACGTCAGCGGGCCGACATGCGCGTCAGACGGCCCACGCCGTCACGATCGGACACGGGTGGCCTCCTGGGCGATCGGTGCCGCCGGTGCCTCGACGCGCGGAGCGGGCGCGGCGGCGTGCCGTGCGGAGCGGCGGGCGAGCCCGATCTCGATCAGCATGGCGGCCGGGCCGACGATGAACAGCGCGTAGTACGGCGCATGGACGAACTCCATCAGGCGGAACACGGCCTCGAGCGCCGCGACCAGGACGGCGACGAGCATCTGCGCCCACCGCGGCGTCACCGTCGTCTTCGGGTCCGTGATCATGAAGAACACGAACAGCTGGTACATCGGCCCGGTGATCGGCGCGACTTCGGCCGGGAACGGGTGGCCGGTGATCGCCGACCGCATCGCCGCGAACGCGACGAACGAGACGACGTAGGCGAGCGGGATGTGAAAGCGGCCGAGCGTGCCGATGATGACCGAACCGAACAGCCACACGGTGACCATCGGCAGCAGCGTGTTGCCCCACTGCACGCTGAGGCCGGCGACGGTGTCGGCGGCCAGGACGAGCATCGCGACGATGCCGAGGTTCGACGGGTTCCAGAGGTGCCGGCCGTCGACGCGGATCAGGTACTTCGACGTGATCGAGATCGCCGAGCACAGCGCGTACGGCCAGAACTCCGGCGAACGCACCAGCATGCCGACGCTGATGCCCGAGATGTAGGCGCTCGCCAGATGGGGCCAGCGGCCGCCCAGCAGCCGGCCGAGCAGCAGTTCCACCCCGATCGAGGTGCCGATCGCCAGTGCGGTGCGGGACCAACTCTCGAGGAAGCCGAACGTCACCTGGCCGACGATCAGGACGATCGTGACGAGGATGGGCGCCAGGTAGCGCTTGTCGATGCGCGACAGGCCGAGCACGTCGCCGAGACGGGCCAACGGATTCATGCGGGCTCCTTCAGCACGTGGACGCGACCAGGCGCCGGCGCAGGGATCTCCTGGATCTTACCCGACGGCCATCGCACGACCGCCTTGTCGACGCGGCTGGCGGCGCCCAGCCCGAAGTGCAGGCGACGCTGGTTCTGCGCACAGAACCCGGAGCCGCCGAGCACCTCCTGCACCTGCTGCTGGCCGTCCCAGTGGAGCGTCACCTGCGCACCGATCGCGTTGCGGTTGGTGCAGCGCGTGCCGGCGGGTGTGTCGGGCCGGCAGCCGCCCTCGAGGTCGAAGGCGACGTAGCCGCGTCCAGGCGCGACGTCGTTGCGGTAGTAGAGGAGCGGGCCGCGCTGATTGGCGACCACCACGTCGATCATGCCGCGGTTCTCGAAGTCGGCGGTGGCCACCGAGCGGCCATCGAAGCGATCGGTCACGCCCACCATCTGCGCCACGTCGACGAACCGTCCGGCGCCGTCGTTCATCCAGACGCGCTTGGGCTGATAGCCGGCCAGGCTGCGTTCGCCCATCGCCGGCCAGTTCTTCGCGTCCGCGATCACGATCTCGTGGCCGCCGGCGACCTTCGAGTAGTCGTACCAGTAGCTGTCGGATCGCGACGCCGACACGTAGCCGTTCACCAGGTACAGGTCCTGGTGCCCATCGTTGTTCAGGTCGGCGAACTGCGCGCCGAAGCTCCAGCCGCCGAGATCCACGTTCATCGACCGCGCCAGGTTCTCGTAGGTCGGCAGCGTCTTCGCGTCGCCGCCGCTCGGCACCCACAGGCTGTTGCCCTGGATGAGGATGCCTTCCTCGGAGATGTTGGAGACGTAGATCGCGAAGCGGCCCTGGTTGAGGACGTCGCCGATCGAGGCGTTCATGCCGCTCTTGGGCGCGTAGCCGACGCCGGTCTGTCGGCCCACCTCGCGAAACTGGCCGCCGTCGTTGACGAACAGTTCGGAGACGCCGTAGTCGTTGGCGATGAAGAGGTCGGGATAGCCGGTGCCGCGCAGGTCGGCCGCGACCGCGGCCAGCGCCCAGCGCGTCGAGGCGAGGCCGCGCGCCGCGCTGACTTCCTCGAAGCGTCCGTCGCCGAGGTTCCGGTAGAGATACTTGCGCCCGCCGTTGCTCGCGTACTCGAAGCTCTCCGGCATGATCTTCGTTGTCGGCAGCCGCCAGAGATCGACGTCGTCGGCGTAGTAGCCGCCCATGAACAGGTCGAGCCGCCCGTCACGATCGAAGTCGAACCAGATCGCGGAGTTGACGTTGGCCCACTGCGGCAGCCCGGCCCGATCGCCGACGGGGGTGAAGCGCGTGCCGCCGTCGTTGTGGAACAGCTCGGGGCGTCCCCAGCGATAGAGCAGGAGGTCGTCGAAGCCGTCGTTGTCGTAGTCGGCCCAGGCCGACCCCATCGACACGCCGGTGTCGGCGTCGTTCAGCGCGGCGAGTCCGAGGCGGTCGGCGATGTCCTCGAAGGTGCCGTCGCCCTTGTTGCGATAGAGCCGGTTGCGCGAGCCCTCCTGGCTGTTGGTGACGTACAGGTCGGGACGGCCGTCGGCGTCGACGTCGACGACCGAGACGGCAGCGCCCATCGAGGCCACCTGCGGCATGATGTGCGCGAGGCTGGCGTCGAAGGTCGGCGCGGCGTGCACGAAGTCGAGTCCGGCGGCCTTCGAGGACTCGACCAGCTGGAAGCCATAGCGGGCCCGGACGTCGGCGGCTGGCGCCGTTTCGGGGGCGCGCGGGCCGAAACGGCGAATCAGCCAGGGCGTGGCCAGCAGGGCCACGAAGAGGACGGCGAGCAGCGGACGGGCGTAGCGGGTCATCGTTGCGAATCTGCAGTGGCGCGCAAGGCCCGGCGCGCCGCCGGTGTGACGTAGCGGGTGTGATAGGTCGCGAAGTCCTCGGCGTGGCGTGCAAAGACGGGGTCGTCTTCGAGGCGCCGCGGTGCCTCGTCGTACTGCCCAGACGCGTGCGTCGGCAGGGGCAGCACGGTGCGCGAAAACGTCGTGTTGTAGTCGCCGTCCTTCACCCAGCCATCGCCGATGACGATGAAGTCGCGGACGTGGCCCGGCGCGACCGGCGGCGCTTCCGCGAAGCGCAGCGCGAGTTCGTCGCCGGCGTTCATGATCACATAGCGGTCGTCGACGCCGGCCAGCAAGGGACGGACGTCGCCGAAGCGCGTGTGGAATCCTTCGAGGTCGAGCCAGCGCGGCGCCGTGCCCTCGACGGCATAGCGCGGGCGTTCCGGTGAGCTCTCGTCGCGCTGCCACATCGGCGAGAAGCCGCGATACCGCAGGTCGGCCGCCGTCATCGGCAGGCGGCGCGGCGTGATGCGCACGTCGGGACGACCGACGGCCCAGGCGATGCGGTCCCAGAAGACCTCGAGGTTCGTCGACAGGCGCAGCCGCCGCTCGCCGGATGCGGGCAGCAGGCCGTCGAGATCGATGAGGACGGTCTTGTCCTTGCCCGACGGGAAGCCGAGGTTGGCGCGCGCCGTGCGGAAACGGCCCTGCGGGTCGGCGACTTCGAGCGCGAGGCTGCTGGGCGGCGCGTGCGAACCCTGCGCGAGCGCCACGTTGATCGAACTGTCGGTCGGATGCACCCACCCCTGCGCCACCAGGTAGAGCGGACCGCGGCGCGGCGCCTCCTCGGGCAGCACGATCTCGACCGCATGCTGGCGGGTGACGCCCTGATAGCGTCCGCGCCCGGCGAAATCGAGATGCCGATCGTCGCGCGTCGCGACGATCGCGGAGACGTCGCGGCCGGTGTCGTCGCGGGCAGTGGCCACCGCCTGCAGCGGGCCGGTGACGATCGGCGTCAACGCCGGTGCGGGCACCGCGAACCGCTCGTCGACGAACACCTCGGTGCCGGCCGGGTGGTCGACGAGCCCCAGCGAGACCAGATCGAAGAAGTGGGTCTCCCACAACTCGGCGGTGATCCGCAGGTCGTAGGCGCCATCGCGCGGCACCAGCTGCGTGCCGCCCACCTTCACCCAGTCCTCGGTCGTCGACGCGTCGGCCGTCGCTTGCGCGTTGATGCGCAGGCCGAGCGGCGACCGCCAGATCAGGTCGGTCACGAAGCGCATCTCGCGGCCGTCCCAGGCGAAGAGCCAGGGGCAGGATCCCTTGAGGCGCTGATCGGCGCGGATCGTCGTGTCGGCCTTCTGAGAGAACTCCGATTGCAGGACGCCGTTGGGCCACAGCACGCGCACGACGTCGCTGGAGGTCGCCTCACCCAGGCCAACGTGCACGATCGGCCGGTCCAGCGGAATCGTCTGCGCATGGACGCCGGTGCGCACGTCGATCTCGCCGCCGATGCCGAACGCGTTCACGCGCTGGTCCCCGGTTGCGGTCGCCGCCCGCAGGCGGAACCGCTGCCAGTGATACGCCGTGGTGCCGCTCGCCCGGCCCGTCGTCAAGCGTCCGGCGGCGTCGAGCCCGACGAGATCCAGGCGGCCATCGTCGTCGAGGTCGGCGGCGGCGAACGTACGCAGCGGCACGGCAGCGGGCAGCGGCGTGAGCGGTCCGTCGCCGCCGAGCAGGACGCGCGTCTGGTTCGTCGTGACGATCACGTCGAGCGCGGCGTTGTTGTCGAGATCGGCGATGAGCAGGCGCGTCGATGCGGGTGTGGCGGCGGTCAGCGCCGCACCCAACTGCCCCAGGTGCCGCCACTGCCACGACGGCGTCGTCAGGGCCGCGGCGCCACCCGACGGCTCGGCCAGCGTGAGCGCGGTGACGATGCCTGCCGCCGTCACGCCGACGAGATCGGCACGGCCATCGGCGGTGAGATCGGCGGCCGCGATTGCGACGAGCGGCGCCGGCGCGGCCGGCACCGCAACGGCCTCGAACACGCCGCCTCGCAGGTTGACGAAGACCTGGACGCGACCGGCGCCGTCCAGGCAGGCCGCGTCGGGCACGCCCTCGCCATCGAGATCCGCCCAGGTGAAGCCGTGCAGGCCGGCGCACGGGCCGAACGGCTGCTGCCGCACGAACGTGCCGTCGCCGTTGTTGCGCGCGACGAAGGCGTCGCCGTCGCGCGGCGCGAGGACCAGATCCAGGTCGCCGTCCACATCGACGTCGGCCGGCCAGCCCGCGCGCAGCGGCGTGCGGAGCAGCGCGGCGTCGAGCCCGCTCGTCGCCGTCGCGTCGGCGAAGCCGCCATCGGCGCTCTGCGTCAGCACCCTGAGACCCGTTGGCCCGGCGATCGTCAGATCGGTGCGGTAGTCGTACGTGAGGTCTGCCGCGACCACCGCCGCCTCGTGGACGCCGGTCGAGGCGGGGGCATCGAGCGTGACGACCGCCTGCGCCGGCGACCCGACGAAGAGGCGTGTCGCGTCGGCCGCAACCAGCGCTTCGCCGGCATCGCTGCCGAGGGTGACCGCGCTGCCCCAGGTGAGCGTTGCCGGCCAACCGGCCGCCGCCGCCAGTGTGTACGTCAAGCCCGTGTCTGGCCTGGCTGGCCGCGCTGCCGGCATCGGCAGGACGAGGAAGTGCGTGATCGGCTCGCCGACCGCGTCGAGCGGCGTGGTCACGCGCCGCAGCGCTCGCCTGTACGTCGCCTCGCGCGCCAGCACGTTGCGCAGGAACGCGATCGGCGTCGCCGCGGCGCGCGGGTTGTCGCCTGCCGCGCGCTGCACGGCCGACAGCCGTTCGCGCGCCGTGTCGGGCCAGTCGTGGGACGCAGTGGCGAGCGCCGCCAGCGCAGCGTTCAGCGCCGCGGCGTCGCCGCGCTTGGCGGCCAGCCGCGCGTAGTCCAGCCGCGCCGGCAGGTTGTCGCCGCGCGCGAGCAACTGCTCCAGCACCTTCTGCGCCTCGGCCTCGTGGTCGGCGCCGCCCTGCCGCTCGATCTCCTGCGCGAGCGCGTAGGCGGCCTTCGGGTCGGCGGGATCGAGCGTCATGGCGCGCCGCCACAGGCGCGTCGACGCGTCGAGATTGCCCTCGCGGCTCGCCGCAAGCGCCTGCAGGCGCACGATGGCCGCGCTTTCCGGCGCGAGGTCGGCAGCCCTGGTCAAGCGCTCGTTGGCCGCGGCATTGTCCTGCTGCCGCAGGAGCAGGAGTCCGAGATTGGCCCACCCGGCCGGTTCCTGCGGGACGAGCGCCACGACCTTGTCGAGCTGTTCGCGCGCCAGCACCTCCTGGCTCGTCTCGATGGCGGCCAGCGCGGTGTGGAAGGCGACAACCGCGTCCCGGTAGACCTCGGGCGCCACGTCCTGCGACCGCCGGCACGCCGACCCGGAGATTAGCGAGGCGAGCACCAACCCGACGCCGCAGCGCACCCAGTGAGTCATGCGTGGACTCCCACAGCCGCATCGTCGGCCGCGAACCCGCAGCGGGCGAGCAGTGCATCGATGGCATCCGCGGACACACCGAGGCGCTCACGCGCCGCGTGCAGGTCGCCGGCCCGCACGGGATACCAGCTTCGACGGTTCGCGTCACCCAGTCCGGCGACGTCGAACGGCGCGATCGCGGCATCGATCGCGTCATACACGCGGCGGCGGGCGTCGTCGTCGCCGGCCGCCAGCCGCCGCGCCTGATCGGTGATGCGGCGCAACGCCGGCCCGAACACCGGATCGGCGTGCAGCAGGAAGCCCCGCGCCCGATCGGGCTCGCCGAGGCGGCGGACCGTCTCGGCATAGCTCGCGGCGGCGAAGTAGAGCAGCGCCAGCCGCTTGAACAGCGGGAAATCGGTCATCGCGCCATACAGCGCCGCAACGAGACGCTCGGTGATGCGCAGCTCCTCGACGGTGTCGTGCGCGTAGCGGCGCAGGCCGCTGGCTCGATCGGCGGCGGGCATCGCCGGGTCGAGCAGCGTCGCCATCCGGCCGATGCCGAGCAGCGTCAGCGGGAAGCCGGTCGAGAGCAGCGGGTCGATCACGCCGGCCGCCGACGGCAGGAGCGCCCAGCGGTCGCCGCTGACCGTCGCGGTACGGTGCGCGACGCGCGGGGCATGGACGTACGGCGTCACCGCGTGCGCGCCCGAGAACTGCGCCGCAATCGACGGGAAGTCCGCGAGCACGCGCCGCCAGCCTGCCCCGCCGTCGGCGAATGCGTAACGATGTGCGAACTCGTCCGTCCCGGCCACGCCGGCACTCGTCACGCCGCTTGCGAAGCGCAGCACCCAGATCCAGCCGCCTGGCAGCACATGGTGCAGCGCGGCCTCGTCCACCGGGTAGGGCGGTGTCGCGTCTCCGGCCACCAGTTGGTCCCAGAGCTCGACGCCGGTGAAGTGCGCGTACACCGCCTGCGTCGGCGGCAGCCATTCGAGCCTGGCGTCGCCGAGGCCGAGGCTGCGCCACAAGTACCCACGCGGTCCGCTCGCGTCGACGACGAAGCCGGTGTCGATGCGGAGGCGCGCGCCATGCCGTGTGCCTTCGAGCACGCAGCGATCACCGGCCATCAGTGGCGCGTCGAGATGCGTGTCTTCGAGCAGCACCGCGCCCGCATCGGCTGCTTCATGCGCCAGCCAGTGGTCGAACTCCGGCCGATACCAGTGCGTGTCGGCAATTGCGTCGTTCGGGCTCGCGGCGACCAGCATCTGTCGCGCATGGCTCGCATCGTCCTCGAACGGCTGCCCCGGCGTGTGCTGGAAGAAGCTGAAGCCGCGCTTGCGGCCGCATGTCACCTGGGGGTGCGTCGCCTGCCACGTGCCCCACTTCGAGAACGCGCGCAGCCGCGGCAGGTCGTAGCGGTCGGCGAGCTCCTCGATCAGCAGGTTGGCCAGCGGGGTGGACGACTCGCCGATCGCGAACCGCGGATGGCGGGTCCGATCGATCAGCGCGACGCGCTGTCCCTGCCGTCGCAGGATCAGCGCCAGGATGGAGCCGGCAAATCCCGACCCGACGATCGCCACGTCGCACTCGACGCGGTGGACGGCCTGCAGCGTCACGACGGCGTCTCCTCGCCGCACACGGCGCAGCCGACGGGTTCGGGCACACGCTGTTCGAGGTTGTGGCTGGCCATCCGCGCCAGGCGCGCGCCCGCACAGGCCGCGCACGACGCGAGTCTCCCGAGATCCCAGGCGTCGATGAACACGCGCGCAGCGCCGGCCGTGCGGCGCGCGACGACGAGCGCGCGCTCGACGTCGAGGAGCGTGGGCGCCGCGAAGTGTCCTTCCGCCGCGAGCGCCTGCATGGCGCCTTCGCCGGGCCGCGTCGGGATCAACGAAACGGCGGTGGCGCCGCACGTGAGCGCGAAGGCCACCGACCGGGCGAGCCATTCGTCCTGGTCGGCCCGCGGCACGAACGGCGGATGGACGAGCAGGAAGACGCGGAGGTCCACGCCGTGCATCCGCAACGCGTCGGCCGCGCCCGCCACGTCGTCCACGGTGATGCGCTTGTTGATCGCGTCCAGCGCCCCGGGATGCGCGGTTTCGAGTCCGATCGCGACCTCCAGGCGCGTTCCGGCGCGCCTGGACTCGAGCAGGTCGCGGAAGCGCCACGCCGGCTCGCCAATCAGCGACGGATGCGATTCGACGATCACTCTCGTGAAGTCGCCGAGCCGGTCCGCGATCGCCTCGTGATCGGCCGGCGGGACCGCGCGGCGGTCGAAGAAGCTGCCGGCGTTGTACAGCTTGATCACCGAGGGGCGTGCGTTGTCGTGGTGGAAAGTCGCCACGGCGGCGGCCACCTGCGCCGGCAGCGCGCCGGCCGGCGTGTCTCCGGCAGTCGTGTACTGCCAGAGATCGCACATCACGCAGTGCCAGGGGCACTCGCGCCCCGTCAGGAACACGGTCGCCGCCGTGTCGATCGACCCGGCTTCATTGCGCTCGGGCTCGACCACGATCCCTTGATGCCGCCACGCGTCGCGGGCCGGGCGCGCACCGCGGCGGGCCAGCACGTAGCGGTCGCGCGCGGCGTGGCCGACCGGATAGGGCGCGGGTCGCGTCGTCCCGTTGCCGGCGGCACGGGCGGCGATCATGCGTACTGCGCGTGCACGGCACGCCGGCACAGCGCCTCGTCGGCCGCCAGCGTCGCCCGCAGCGTGTCGACCGGCATCGCGCCGTGCTGGAAGCGGCGCTTCGGGAACACGGGCATGTCCAGCCCGGTGATCGCGCGCACGCCCTTCGCCACGATGTCGCCCTTCAGGCCATACAGCGTCGGCACGTCGTAGCCGGTGAGATCGGCGAACGGAATGCCTTCGGCGATCTCGATGACCGATGGACGCGTGTACGGGCTGAAGCCGTCGAAGCCGTAGTGACGGGCCGGTGCATAGGTGCGCACGTAGCTGCGGCTGAGGCCGCCGCTGTAAGTGAGCGAGTGCTTGATGCGCCCGACGCCCCAGCCTTCCTGATACAGCATCAGGTTGTCCACGACGCTGCGGATGGTGAGCTCGGGGTTCTCCTCGATCGGGTAGTCCTTCAGGTTCTCGTCGCCGCCGTCGCCATCGACCAGGTGACGCCACCCCGGGTAGCGCGCCCGGATGCCGCGGCACAGGCGGAGGCCGAGCGCCGCGCATTCGACGTCGAGCGTCTTGTAGTCCTCGACGATGCGCAGCGTTTCCTGGAGGTCGAGCGGATCGGGACCGATCTCGATCGATTCGAAGAACAGGCCGAGCCCGAGCGCGTCGAGGAAGGCGTGCGCCTGAGCGACGTCGGGGCCGCCCGCATCGAGCACGAAGGCCTTCAGGCGCGCCGGCGACATCCCGAGCCGGCGCATCGTGTCGTAGACGACAAGGAACACCGAGCCGCTGTCGATGCCGCCCGAGAAGCAGACGCCGATCGGCGCGGTCCCGCCCGACACCCGATCGACGTGCTGCAGCCACTTGGCGGTCTCGTCGGCGAGCGCGCCGATGTAGCGGGCGCCGATCGCGTCCAGGTCGGCGGGGAGCGCGGCGCGATCCGGGGTGAAGAACCGGGTGTAGGTCGGGTCGGGATCGGGGCAGCCCACCAGCCGGATCTCGACGACGTGATGGGCCGGCACCATCCGCGTGTAACTCGGATGGAACTGGTTGGCGAGTCCCTCGGCCTCGAGCGCGGCGCGCAGCGTGTCCATGCGATCGGCGATGAACAGCGCCGGCCCTTCGGCCCGCTTCGCCAGGAAGTAGCGCATCGGCCGGTCCAGCGAGCGGGCCATGCGCACCGTGATGCCGTCGCGCGCGACGAGCGCGAACGATCCGTCGATGGCACGAACCGCAGTGGGGTCGCCCGAGAGGACGCGGGCACGAGCCTCGTCCGCGGTGAGGCCGAAGAGGACGGTGAGCGAGGGGTCGAGGAGGTCGACGACCCGCTCGACGTAGCGGTGCATGCCCCGATTCTAGCGTCTGCGCACAGGCCGTGTTCAAGGTGTGGCCGGCGCTCCGCTTCTGGCCCGGCGCGGCTCATCGAAAGGGACTAGTCGCGGGCTCTCGCCGCACTATCGCGGCCGTCGGGAGCCGCGTGACATACTCGACGGTCCTTCCGTGTCGGCTCCTCGCACGTCACTTCCTCTCGTGGGCCTCGTCGGCCCGGTGCTCATCATCGTCATCTGGGCGGTGGTGTCCGCATTCGGGCTGTTCCCGGAGTCGCTGTTTCCCGGGCCGGCCGCGGTGGCGCGGGGCGTGCTCGTGGAGGCGGCGAGCGGCAGGCTGTTGCGGGACAGCTTCGCATCGATCTTCCGGGTCGGGGCCGGGTTCCTTCTCGCGGTTGCGGTGGGTGTGCCCACCGGGCTGCTGCTCGGCCACTCGCGGCTCGCCAGCGCGGCGTTGCTGCCGCTGGTCAACTTCTTCCGCAACCTGTCGCCGCTGGCCTGGATTCCGTTCGCGATCCTGTGGCTCGGCATCGGCGATCCGCCGGCCATCTTCCTGATCTTCATGGCAGCGGTGTTCCCGGTGGTCCTCTCGACGGCGGCCGCGGTGGCGGGCATTCCACGCGTCTATTTCCGGGTGGCGCGCGACCTCGGGATCGGCGGCACGCGGCTGTTGAGCGAGGTCACGCTGCCGGCGATTGCGCCGCAGGTGATCACCACGCTGCGGGTGACGGCCGGTCTCTCGTGGCTCGTGGTGGTGGCGGCCGAGATGATCGCCGGCCGCGACGGGCTCGGCTTCGCCGTGTGGGACGCGCGCAACGGCCTGCGGATCGATCTGCTGGCCGCGGTCATGGTCGTCATCGGGCTGATCGGCGTCGGCCTCGATCGCCTGCTGGTGCAGCTGACGCGCATCCCGAGCGTGCGCTGGGGCTACGAGCGATGATGTCGGCCGACACACCGCTGCTGCAGTTCGACCGCGTCTCGCAGGCGTTCGGCGACGTCGCGGTCATCGACGGGCTCGATCTCGCGGTGCAGCCGGGCGAGTTCCTGGCGATCGTCGGCCCCTCCGGCTGCGGCAAGACGACAATCCTGAACCTGTGCGCCGGCTGGCTGACTCCCTCGTCGGGCGCCGTCCGGCGCCACGGCCGATCGCGCACCGTGTTCCAGCACGACGGGCTGTTCCCGTGGCTGACGGTGGGTGAAAACGTGCGCCTCGGGCTTCAGCACGTGGCCGACCCGGCGGCCCGGATCGAACGCGCCCGTGGCTGGCTGGGTCTGGTCGATCTGGGCGGGTTCGAATCGCACTATCCGCACCAGCTCTCGGGCGGCATGCGACAGCGCGTCGAGGTCGTGCGCGCGCTGGCCGGGGAGACCGACCTGCTGCTGATGGACGAGCCGTTCTCGTCGCTCGACTACCTCACGCGGCTGCGCCTGCGCGGCGAGCTCGCACGGCTGCTGCGGGAGCAGCCGCGCACCGTGGTGCTCGTGACGCACGACATCGAAGAAGCCGCGCAACTGGCCGACCGCGTGCTGGTGCTGAGCGAGCGGCCGGCCCGCGTGCGCGATCAGGTGCGCATCGAGGCGCCCCGGCCGCGCGATCTCACGCACCCGGTCGTCGTTGGCGCGGTGCACCGGATTCTCACGGCGCTCGGGCTCGAACAGGACGAGCCGGCCGTCCCGACCGTGCCGCGCTGAGGCGCGGTCATACCTGGAGTCATCGCGATGCTGCGTTCACCGTTCGTCCGCTGGGGCCTCGGAGCCGTCCTCGTCGTCGCCCTGATGGGCGTGCTGCGCACGCAGCCGTGGTCGCGCCGCACGGTCGACGCCGGAATGCCGGCCGAACGGCGCGACACGCTCGCGGTGGGCTACCTCCCGGTCACCTGCCACCTCACCTGTCCGGTCACCGACTTCGCGTCGCGCACGAGCACGGCGACGCGGTTCGAGTCGCAGCGCTTCACCGACTTCCCGACGGTGGTCGAGACGCTCAAGAGCGGCCGCATCAAGGCCACGTTCATGATCGCGCCGCTGGCGATGAAGCTGCGCGAGCAGGGCGTGAAGGTCAAGATCGCCTACCTCGGGCACCGCGACGGGTCGACCGTGATGGTGCGCAGCGACCTGCCGGCCAGATCGCTGAAGGATCTCGCCGGCCGCACGTTCGCGATCCCGAGCAAGTACAGCAATCAGAACCTCGTCATCCGGAAGGTGATGCAGGACGAGGGCGTCGATCCGGCGTCGATCCGGTTCGTCGAGATGCCGCCGCCGGACATGCCTGGGGCGCTGGCGAGCAAGGCCATCGACGCCTACTTCATCGGCGAACCGCACGCGGCGCGGGCCGAACTCGATGGATCGGGGCGCGTGCTGTACCACGCCAAGGACCTGTGGCCGCGCTTCATCTCGTGCGTGCTGGTCGTGACCGAGGACCTCATCGCCGAGCACCCGGCGGTGGTGCGCGACCTCGTGCGGGGCATCGCCGAGAGCGGCGAGTGGGCCGAAACGCACCGGTCGGAGGCCGCGACGCTCGTCGCGCCGTATTTCAGGCAGGACGAGAAACTCGTGCGTTACGTGTTGACGCAGCCGCCCGATCGCGTCAGCTACCGTGCGCTCTCGCCGCTGGACGAGGAGATGCAGCAGATCGCCGACATGGGCCTGGCCGCCGGCATCCTCGACCGGCACCTGGACGTGAAGGACCTCGTCGATCGGCGCTTCATTCCGGCCGACATCCAGCCGGCGCGCATCGACGTGCCGTCGGCGCGCGCCACGGACGCGTCACGCTGACCGGCAGATAGGGACGCGCAGGTAGGGCCGCCTCCCCGAGGCGCCGGGCGCGCCGCGACGTGCCATTGGCGCGCGCCATGGATGCGTCCCGCCGACCGGCAGGTAGGGACGCGCAGGTAGGGGCGCCTCCCCGAGGCGCCGGGCGCGGCGCGACGTGCCATTGGCGCGCGCCATGGATGCGTCCCGCCGACCGGCAGGTAGGGACGCGCAGGTAGGGGCGCCTCCCCGAGGCGCCCACCAGGTGGCGCCGACCGACCAGGCCGGCGACCCTTCCTCAAAACGTCAATTTCAACGCGAACTGTAGTAGCCGCGGCGGTCCCGCGCTCAGGATGCGGCCGAAATTCGCCGAGTTGAGATCGGCGACCGGCAGCCCGAAGTTCGCGTGGTTGGCGACGTTGAACGCCTCGGCGCGGAACTGCAGCCGCATCGTGTGCGGCAGCGCGAACGTGCGGACGAGGGACAGGTCGACGTTGGTGTACGACGGACCGCGCGCGATGTTGCGGCCGGCATCGCCGAACTCGCCGGCCTCGGTGCGCGGGTCGAGGCGGCGGAACGCGTCGCGGCTGAGCCACTGATCGACGGTGCGCGGGCCGCCGTTCGGATCGCCGACGAGGTCGGGCCGGCTGGCCGCGAAGCCCGAGATCGGCGGGCTGTTGGCCTGCAGCGCGACGTTCGTCGAATCCGAGACCGTGAACGGCGTGCCCGACGAGTGCGTCGCGACGATGTTCACCTGCCAGTCGCGAAGCGCGACCTGGGCAAAGGCCGGGAGCGATGCCGGCAGCCGCGGTTCCCAGGTGGCGCTGGCCACCCAGCGGTGCCGCGCGTCGAACAGCGACGGGCCCTTCTCCGCCGCCAGGTCGAACGGGTTCTGCGCCAGGTCGTTCTCGCCGGCCAGCGGCTTGGCCGCCGAGCCCGACAGGTTCATCGCCGACAGGTAATCGATCGACTTCGAATACCAGTAGGACACGTTCATCGCGATGCCCTCGCTGTAGCGGCGCGAGAGGCTGATCTGGCCGGCGTGGTACGACGAACTCGTCTGGTTGGTGAGCATCGCGATCGTCGAGAAGTCGCAGCTCGAGCCGTCGGCCGGGCAGTTGGCGTAGAGGCGGCGCCGGTCGGCGTTCTGGGCGGTCGCGCCGGGCCCGAACACCGCCGGGTTGGCCTCGACGTTGCGCGGCAGATGGGTGCCCCTGGCGCCGACGTAGCGCACCTCGAGCAGGTGCTTGGCCCACAATGCCCGCTGCACGCTGAGATTCCAGTGCTGCGCGTAGGGCGGCTTGGCGCCCGGATCGAGCGCAAACACCGTGGACGGGCGGACGAACGTGCCCGGCGGGATCGTCGGCCGCCCCGCATACGGATTCTGGAAGTTCAGGCCAGCGCCGCTGAACTGCACGAACTGCGTCTGCGGCAGCGCGCTGATCGCGATCTGCGACGCGGTGCCGGAGCCGTTCTGGAACTGGTCGAAGTAGATGCCGTAACTGGTCCGCACCGACCACTGCCCGTCGCCGGTCGGATCCCAGGCCAGGCCGAGACGCGGCATCCACGCGTGGAAGGGCTGTGCGATGCCCCGGCCGATCCCCGGATCGCCGGGAAACAGCAGCCCGCGCGGCGCATCGGGCCGCACCTGCGATTGCACGCCGGGGGTGAAGCCGTTCAGCCGATCCTCGGCCTCCGTGAACGGACGGATGCGTTCGTACCGCAGCCCGTAGTTCATCGTCAGGCGCGGCGTGATCCGCCACTCGTCCTGCGCGAACAGACCGAAGCCCGACACGCTGAGCTCGCGGCCGAAGTTGCCGAGGCCCTGGTAGAACGTCACCGGCGCGCCGAGCAGGAGATTGGCGACGGCGTTGTTGGTCGGGAACGTACCCGCGAATACGAAGAACGCGTTCGGGGCGATCGCCTGGAACATGTCCAGGCTGGTCCGGCGATACTCGCCGCCCACCTTGATGAAATGGGCGCCGCGGCTCCACGCGAGGCTGTCCTGCACGTCGAACGAGGTCTGTGTCGAGAGTCGCGGGCCGGTGATGGCGCCGCCGATCGGGGTGTAGCCGGCGATGTTGAAGAACGGCGTCCCCGCCCCCGGCTCGTTCGACGACGAATAGCCGAAGCCGAGATCGCCCGGCGGGCGCTGGCCGATGCGCTGATCGAAGTGGAAGCGGTAGCGCAGGAACGACGCGCGCAGCGTGTGGGTCAACGCCGGCGTGACGATGCGGGTGGCCGACGCCGACGCCGAATGCGTGCCGATGTCGTCGCGGGTCGGATAGCCGGGCACGTCGGTGCCGCGCACCGACACCGGGTTGAGGTTGTGGCCGCCCGAGTACGAGTAGCGGGCGAAGAACTGATCGCGGCCGCCGCGCGAGTAATCGAGCCGGGCGCCGGCCTGGTCGACGTCGTTCTCGCCGATCAGCGTCTCGCGATAGATCGACGGCGAGACGTTGCCGATCGGATACAGGTCGAGCACGGTCCGCGCCATTGGATTGATCGCCGCCGCGGGAATCCTGTTGTCGGGAAACGGCGTGCCACCGGCCGCGAGATTGAGCAGCGGCGTGCCGAGCCCCGAGAAGTCGCCCTGCCGCTCGGCTGCCGTCGGCACCGTGGCGGTGGTCGTGATGCCCTGCTTGTTGCGGAAGCCCTCGTAGTAGCCGAAGAAGAAGACCTGGCCGCGGCGGACCGGCCCGCCGACCGTGCCGCCGAACTGGTGCTGGTTCAGCGGCTCGACGTCGCGCGAAAAGAAGTTGCGGGCATCGAACGCGTCGTTGCGCAGGAACTCGTAGGCGCTGCCGTGGTACTGGTTGCCGCCCGATCGCGTGACGACGCTGGTCGTGGCTCCCGCCGTTCCGCCGTACTCGGGCGGTGCACTCTGCGTGAGGATGCGGAACTCCGCGATGGCATCGACGGGCAGCCGCAGCGCGTAGCCGCCGTCCATCCGGTTGAGGTTCTGCGCGCCGTCGACGAGGTAGTTGTTCTGCTCGGGGCGCATGCCGTTGACCGCATAGGCCTGGCCCTGCCGGAGCGATCCGCCGGCTGTCGCGATGCCGGCCGTCAATGGCGCCACGCCGGTCTGCAGCAGCCCGAGTTGTGTGAAGTTGCGGCCGTTGAGCGGCAGATCCACGAGCTCGCGCCCGGTCACGACCCGGCCGAGCGCGTTGGACGACGTGTCGACGAGTTGCGCGCCGCTCTCGACCGTGACGGTCTCGGTGACCGCCGCGGGCGACAGTTGCACGGTGATGCGCACGGTGTCGCTGACGCTGACCCGAACGGGCTCCTGGACGGCCGGCGCGAACTGTGCCACTTCGACGCGGACGCGGTAGGCGCCGACCGGCAGCAGCGGTACACGGAAGAACCCATCGTCGCCGGAGACGGCCTCCTTGCTGACGCCGGTGTCGAGGTGCGTCGCGAGGACGACCGCACCCGGCAGCGCCGCATCGCTGTCGTCGACGACGCGGCCTTCGATGGTGCCGGTGGGATCCTGGCCGAATGCCGGCCGCAGGGCCAGCAGGCAGATCAGGCCGGTGAGCGCGAACCTCGTGAGCACGGAACACTCCTGGACGAGCATCCGGCCGATCACGAGAGGCAGCCGATGCGGGTGGTGACGGCGTTGCCGCCGCATAGCCGTGCGCTGCGACGATGGCGGCGCCGGCACGGTAGAAATCGGGATCGTCGGGCGCCCACGTGGCATGTCGCCTACGCAGAGCGGGTGGCGTCGCGGGCCGCGTAGCCGACGTGGGCGAGGCGGCGGCCCATGTCGTCGTACAGCGCCTCGTCGTGCGGCGACCAGGTGTCCAGCCCGTCGACGTAGCGGTTGTACATGCAGAAGGCCGCGGCGATCAGCACGGTGTCGTGCAGTTCGCGATCGGTGGCGCCGTCGCGCCGGGCCGCCGCGACGGCGGTCTCGGTGACCTGGGAGCCGCCGGCCGCCACGAGCGCAGCGATGTCGAGCAGGCGGCGGAACTTCGGCGAGATCGGTGCGGCAGCCGGATCGGCGATGACGGCGTCCACCAGGACGTAGTCGCCGTCGAGGTGATGGGCCGCCGCGGCGCGATGGCTCGCTCGGCAGAAGTGGCAGGCGTTGAGATGGGAGACGCGAGCCGCGATCATCTCGCGCTCGGCCCGCGACAACGTGCTCTCGCCGCGCAACAGCACCTCCGCGAGCGCGAGCATCGGACGGGCAGTCTCGGGGCTGAACAGGAACGCGCTCCGGATGCCGGGCACGCCGTCGACGAGTGGGATGTGCGGCATGGAAGCAGGGCGCCGCCGGCACGGACACGCGCCGCTGCAGCTCAGGCCAGCGGATGATCGGCGATGCCGTCAGGCGGCTCAATACCCGGTTCGCACTACGCGGGCGTGTACAGATGCAGAGTGCGGCCGGCATCGTCCGCCCGCCGGGACGTGCGGCTGGCGTCACACGATCGTCCAGACCGAGCGCGTCCCCCGATGGTGGTACGACTTGGCTCCCTCGAAGCGGGATGCGCGAAACGGCGCGCCGCGGCACAGTCATGGCGGCCGGCTCGTCGTCGATGCACGACGCGTCCGACGGCTGGCGTGGAGGGTGTGGGAATGCCGACGATCGTGACCCGTGACGGGACCGAGATCTACTACAAGGACTGGGGCTCCGGCCCGCCTGTGGTCTTCAGCCACGGATGGCCCTTGACCGCCGACAGCTGGGAGGCGCAGATGCTGTTCCTGGCCGCGCGCGGCTATCGCTGCATCGCCCACGACCGCCGTGGGCACGGCCGATCGAGCCAGCCCTGGGACGGCAACGAGATGGACACGTATGCCGACGACCTGGCGGCCCTGCTCGACACGCTCGACCTGACGGGCGCCACCTTGTTCGGGTTCTCGACCGGCGGCGGGGAAGTGGCCCGCTACATCGGTCGGCACGGTACCGCTCGCGTGAAGGCGGCCGGCCTGATCTCCGCGGTGCCGCCGTTGATGGTGAAGACGCCGGCCAATCCCGACGGCGTGCCGATCGACGTCTTCGACGGCCTGCGCGCCGGCTCGCTCGCCGATCGCTCGCAGCTCTACATCGACCTGGCGAGCGGGCCCTTCTTCGGTTACAACCGCCCCGGCGCGGCGGCGTCGCAGGGCGTGATCGACGCGTTCTGGATGCAGAGCATGATGGCCGGCCACAAGAACGCCTACGACTGCATCAAGGCCTTCTCGGAGACCGATTTCACGGAGGACCTGACGAAGTTCGACGTGCCGACCCTCGTGCTGCACGGCGACGACGACCAGATCGTCCCGATCGGGCGGGCCGCGCGGGTCTCGGCGGCGCTGGTGCCCGGCGCCGTCCTCAAGGTCTACCCCGGCGCGCCTCACGGCATCACCGACACCCATCGCGATCAGCTGAACGCCGACCTGCTGGCGTTCCTGCGCGGCGAGCTCCAGTCCACTCCACCCGCGGCGGAAACTGCGGCGTTCGCCTGATTAGGGACGCGCCGCCGGCGCGTCCGAAAACTCAACCCGAGGCCCCCATGTCCAACGACATCGTGAAGACCAGGACCGACGAACGGATCGCCAGCGCCGATGGCCGGATGCTGCACATGACCACCTCGCTGCCGGAGGACAGGCCGCGCGCGGTGGTCGTCATCGTCCACGGCTTCAACTCCCACAGCGGCTACTACCCGTGGGTGGCCGAACGTCTGACGGCGAGCGGCTTCGCCGTCTACACCTTCGACCTGCGCGGTCGCGGCAAGTCGGAAGGCGAGCGCTATTTCATCGAGTCCTTCCAGGAGTATCAGGACGACGTGCACGCGGTGGTGTCGGCGGCCCGCAGCCGCGAGTCCGGACTGCCGATCTACGTGCTGGGACACAGCGCCGGCGGGGTCATCTCCAGCGTGTACGCGCTGGAGCACCAGCACGAGATTGCCGGCCTCGTCTGCGAAAGCTTTGCCTTCCGCGTGTTCGCGCCGGACATCGCGCTGACGGTGCTGAAAGGGCTGAGCCACGTCGTGCCGCACACCCACGTGCTGCGGCTGAACATCGACGACTTCTCCCGCGACCCGGCGGTGATTGCGGCGATGAAGGCCGACCCCGAAGTCCGCGACGAAGTGCAGCCGACGCTGACGGTTGCCGAGATGGTCAGGGCCGATGAGCGCCTCGAACGCGAGTTCGGGCTGTTCCGGCTGCCCGTCCTGATCCTGCACGGCGATGCCGACAAGGTGACACGCCCGGAGGGCAGCCGGCAGTTCTACGCCGCCGCCGGATCGCAGGACAAGACGCTGAAGATGTACGAGGGCCACGTCCACGATCTCCTGAACGACGTCGGCAGGGAGACGGTGCTCGCCGACATCACGCAGTGGATCGAGGCCCGCCTGCCGACGGCTTCCTGATCGCGCCGGCGGCGGCCGGGCCTTCGCCGACCCGTCCCCTCCCTGGCGCCGGAGGCACCTGTTGACAGGGCCTCCGGCGCGTGTTATTTCTGTCGCATAGGTGCGATAAAAATAACATGACGACTCCCAACAAGGACCTGACCCGGCGCGAGCGGCAGATCATGGACGCCCTCTACCGGCTGGGCCGTGCGACCGCCGCCGACGTGCTCGCCGAACTGCCCGGTTCCCCGAGCTACTCGACCGTCCGCACCCAGCTGCGCGTCCTCGAAGCCAAGGGCCACGTGGCTCACGAGGAACTCGGCCTGCGCTACGTCTACGCCCCGACCGTGCCCCGCCACTCGGCCCGGCGATCGGCCCTCAAGCACCTGGTCGACACCTTCTTCGACGGCTCGAGCGCGAAGGTCGTGGCGGCCCTGCTCGGCACCGACAGCGCGCGCCTGTCGGCCGAGGAGATCCAGCGGATCGAATCGCTGCTCAAGCGCGCCCGTGAGGAGGCGCCATGACTGCGCTCACCGACTTCGCGATCCGCAGCGCCGTCGTCCTGGCGCTCGGACTGCTCGCCTCCGTCGCCCTGCGCCGCCGGTCGCCGGCCGTGCGCCACGCCGTGCTGGCGGCCGCGCTGCTTGCGGCGCCACTCGTCGGACCGCTCGGGAATGCCCTGCCAGGCCTCGAGGTGCGCATGCCCGCCGCCGTCGATCGCGACGTGCCGGCCGCACCAGTTGTCGTAGATGCACGGGCGCCTGCCCCGTTGCCCGCCGTCGACGGTGTCGAGGGCGCCGTCGACGGCGCACCCGTCGACACCGCTTCGACGATCGACTGGCTGATCGTCGCCTGCATCGCCGGAAGCACGGTGGCGCTCGCCTGGCTCCTGTTCTCGCTCCTGCAACTGGCCTCGGCGACCCGCCGCGCCAGGCCGGTACGACAGGCGGTGTGGCGCACCTCCCTCGATCGCGCCATGACCGCTATGCACGTCTCGCAACGGGTCGAGCTCCGACACAGTCCGCGCGGCGACCTGCTGGCCACCTGGGGCTGGCGCCGCCCTATGGTGCTCGTGCCGGCAGTCGCGCTGGAGTGGCCCGAGGCCCGCGTCGACGCGGTGCTGCGTCATGAACTCGCGCACGTCCAGCGTCGCGACTGGGCGATCCAGATTGCCGCCGCCGCCGTGCGGGCGGCGCTGTGGTGGAACCCGCTCGCGTGGATCGCCTGCCGGCGGCTCGCGCTCCACGCCGAACAGGCCTGTGACGATGCGGTGCTCGCCCAAGGCGTTCCGCCGCAGACCTATGCCTCGCATCTCGTCGCGGTGGCGCGGCACTTCCGCCCGTCCCGCATCGACGCCGCCGTCGCCACCCCGATGGCTCGCCCGTCCACCCTGCAGAAGAGGATTGTCGCCATGTTGAATCCACGTCTCGATCGCGCCGGGCTCACCCGCCGCACGCTCTCGTTCATCGTCGCCGGCTGTCTCGCGGTGACCATGCCCATCGCCGCGGTGCGCGGCGCGCAAGGTGTCAGGGCGCTCGAAGGCGTCGTCTTCGACCCGACCGGTGCGGTGCTGCCGGGCGTCAGCCTCTCGCTGAAGGCGGGCGAGAGCGCGCCCGCCGTCGAATCGAACACCGATGCGTCGGGCCGCTTCGTCTTCGCCAGCGTCGCGCCGGGCAAGTACGACCTGAAGGTGGAGTTGCCGGGCTTCAAGTCGCTCACGCAGCAGATCACCCTCGATGCCGATGGCGACTGGGACCGCGCCATCACGCTGCAGGTCGGCGACGTCCAGGAGACGATCAACGTGCGGGAACGTCGCACCAACACAGCGCAGCCGACCGCCGCCGGTGTCGTGACGCCGGTGCGGGTGGGCGGCAACATTCGTCCGCCGACGAAGCTGAAGGACGTCAAGCCGGTCTACCCGGCATCGATGCGCGATGCCGGGCGCGAGGGCGTAGTGCCGATCGAGGCGATGATCGGCCAGGACGGCAAGGTCGTGAACGCGCGTGTGCTGACCGCGCAGGTGCACCCCGACTTCGTCGTCGCGGCACTCGACGCGGTGCGCAAGTGGGAGTTCGCACCGACGCTCCTCAACGGCAAGCCGGTGAGCGTCGTGATGAACGTCTCGGTGACGTTCAGCCTCGAGTAGGCGACCCGTCAGGCCAGCGTGCCGGCGCGCTGCTGCAGCAGGGCGCCGGACGTGACCAGGAGCGCACTCAGGGCGACGCCCTCGGCCGCGACTCTCACGGTTGCGAGATCGGGGAAGGTCGGCGCGATGCGCACCGTCCGGTCGTTCGGATCCTGGCCGAGCGGATGGGTCGCGCCGGCTGGCGTCAACTCGACGCCGGCATCCTTGGCCGCCTTCACGAAGGCCCTGGCGCAGCCGTCGAGCACGTCGAGGCTGATGAAGTAGCCGCCCTTGGGCACCAGCCACGAGGCGACGCCCGTCCCCCCGAGATGCGCCTGGAACGCATCGGCCACCGCCGCGAACTTCGGCGCGACGATCGCGCGGTGACGATCCATCAGCGCCAGCAGGCCCTCGGTGTCGCGCAGGTAGCGCACGTGCCGCAGCTGGTTGATCTTGTCGCTGCCGATCGTGCGCTTGCCCATCCGCGCCAGATACCACTTGACGTTGTCGGCCGACGACGCGAACAGCGACACGCCGGATCCCGCGAGCGTGATCTTCGAGGTCGATCCGAACACGAACGCGCGATCGGTGTGGCCGTGGCGGGCGCACGCGTCGAGCAGGCTCGGAATCTCGACGCGCTCGTCGGTCAGGTGATGCACCGCGTAGGCGTTGTCCCAGAAGATGCGGAAGTCCGGGGCCGCCGTGGTCATGGCGGCGAGCCGCTCGATGACGACATCGGCGTACACCGCTCCCGACGGATTGCTGTACTTGGGCACGCACCACATGCCCTTGATCGCGGCGTCCGCCGCCACCAGTTTCTCGACGACGTCCATGTCCGGCCCGTCGGCGCCGAGCGGCACCGCGATCATCTCGATGCCGAAGTCCTGGCAGATCGAGAAGTGGCGATCGTAGCCGGGCACCGGGCACAGGAAGGCGACGCGCGGTTCCTTCGCCCATGGACGCGGGCTGCCGGCCGTGCCCTTCAGCAGGCTGTAGGCGACGGCGTCGTGCATCAGGGCGAGGCTGGAGTTGTCGCCGACGATCACCTGCGCCGCGGTGGCCCCGAACAGCGGCGCGAGCAGGGCGCGCAGTTCCGGCAAGCCCTGCAGGACGCCGTAGTTGCGCGTGTCGGTCTTGTCGGCGGCCAGGTAGTCCGCGGTGCCGGGCAGATCGAGCAGGCCGTTCGAGAGGTCGAGCTGCTCGCTGGAGGGCTTGCCGCGGGTCAGGTCCAGGGACAGGCCGCGCTGGCGGAACGCCTCGTAACGGGCGCGGACGTCGTCGTGGAAGGCCGTGAGGTCGGTGGTCGAGAGCGTGGCGAGTGTAGACACCAGCCCTAGAAGATACTGCGAGACGTTGACAGGCGCGACTGGCGAGCCGAACAATTCGCCTCTCTATGACTCACCGGGTGGCCGCGCTGGTCGCGGCGCTCGTCGTGGGGGTACCGGACGCCCCGCCGGCACAGACGCCGGTTCAGGCGTGCGGTGCCGCGTCGCTGCTCATCCGCGACGTGGATGTCTGGACGCCCAACGGCCTGCTGCCGGGGCGCGACGTGCTGATCCGGGACGGCCGCATCGCGACCGTTGGCGCCACCGGGACCATCGCCGCGGCCGGCGTGGAGATCCTCGAGGGGCGCGATCACAGCCTGCTTCCAGGGCTCATCGACACGCACGTCCATTTCGTGGTGCCGGGCGGCCTGGCGGCGCGTGGCGCGCCCGCCCGTGAGGCGAGCGCGATCACCGGCCGCCAGCTGCTGCGATCGGGCGTCACCGCCGGACGGCTGCACCTGGCCTCGCTCGAGGAGGCGGCGCGTCTCGAGGCCCGAGGCGACAGCGCCTGTCATCCGATGCCCCGCCTGCAGGTCGGCGGGCCCGGGTTCGGCGGTGCCGCAACGGCCGATCAGCCGCAGCTCTGGCGAGTCGCCAACGTCGAAGAGGCCGACGCGAAGGTGAAGCGCGTTGCCGACGCCGGCCTCCAGTGGCTCGCGGTACACGAGGCGGCGCGCTTCGCGCCCGGTGTGCTCGACGCGATCGTCGCGGCGGCGCGCCGTCACGGCGTTCGCGTGATGGGTGCCGGTACCCGGACCGAGGACGTCCGCGCGATGCTCGCGGCCGGCCCGGACACGCTGGACTACGTGGACACGACCGTCGCGGCTTACAGCGGCGACGTCCTCCGGACGATCGCCGCGCAGCGCGATCTCACGCTGGCGCCGACGGTCGGCATTCACGAACGTCGCCGTGCGTACCTCGCGTCGCCGCCGCTCGTCGAGGCGCCGGCCAACTTCACGTTCTTCCAGCCGGCAGAACAGGCGTTCGTCCTGGCCACGGCCCGATCCGATCTCGCAAAGGATCCATCGGTGCTCGAGGCGCCGCAGGTCTTCGCCGCGCTGCGCACGACGCTGCGCCAGCTGCGCGCCACCGGCACGCCGCTCTCGATCGCCTCCGACACGGGATCGCCCCTCCACTTCCAGGGCGACGCCATCTGGTGGGAACTCGAGGCATGGCGACGCCTCGGCGTGCCGCACCGTGCCGTGCTGATGGCAGCGACCGCGGGCGGGGCGCGTGTGCTCCGCGGGATGGACGTCGGGCGGCTCGAACCTGGCGCGATCGCCGACTTCGTGCTGTATCGCGGGCACGCAGAGCGCGGCGGCTTCGAGGCGCGGCGGGTGCGGGCGGTGGGGAAGGCGGGCGTGCTGCACGTGCGCGACGGCCAGTGGATCGAGCGCGAACCGCTGCAGTAGCGACACCCGGACGCCGACCGAGCGCTCACCGGGTCGGCGGCGGCAATAATGCCACCATGCATCGACGGGCGTTCCTCACCAGTGTCACGGCCGGCGTCGCCGCCGGGGGCGCGGCACTCGACGCATTGCAGGCGCCAGTCGGACCGTCCGCTGCCGCCGCTCCCAATGCCCTCGCGGCGCCGCGCTACCGGCCGCTGCCGGTCGGCGCGATCACGCCGGCAGGCTGGCTCGAACGACAGCTGCGCATCCAGGCCGACGGCCTGACCGGGCATCTCGACGAGTTCTGGCCGGACGTCCGGCGGAGCCAGTGGTTCGGCGGCGACGCCGAGGGCTGGGAGCGGGCGCCCTACTGGCTCGATGGCGCGATTCCGCTGGCCTGGCAGCTCGACGATGCGGCGTTGAAGGCGCGGATCACGAGGTACGTCGACCACATCGTGACGCACCAGCGGGCCGACGGCTGGTTCGCGCCCTATCCGGTCGATGCCGTCGCCAAGCGATACGACATGTGGGGCATCCTGCTCGCCAACAAGGTGCTCGCGCAGTATCACGACGCCACCGGCGACACCCGCGTCCTCGACAGCGTGATCAGGAGCCTGCGGGCGATGGATGCCGGTCTCGATCGCACGCCGCTCTACGACTGGGGCCGCTTCCGCTGGTTCGAGGGGCTGATCCCGGTCTTCCATGCGTTCGAGGCTGGCGGCGGCGAGCCGTGGCTGCTCGACCTCGCCCGCAAGCTGCGCGCGCAGGGCACCGACTACCGCCGGCTGTTCGGAACCGAGGACATGTCCGTCCCGACGGCGCGTCGGGGACTCTGGACGTGGACCAAGCACGTCGTCAACCTGGCGATGGCGACAAAGGCCGCGGCGCTGTCGTGGCGGCTCGATCGACGGCCGCGCGATCGCACCTTCGCCGGCGAGATGATCGAGACCCTCGATCGCTTCCATGGCCAGGTGAGCGGCGTCTTCTCCGGCGACGAGTGCCTGTCGGGGCGCAACCCGCTGCAGGGCACCGAACTGTGCGCGGTCGTCGAGTACATGTACTCGCTCGAGCACCTGTTCTCGGTGTTCGGCGACGTCGCGTATGCCGATCGCCTCGAGCGCGTCGCGTTCAACGCGCTGCCGGCCGCGGTGTCGCCCGACGGCTGGTCGCACCAGTACGACCAGCAGGCCAACCAGGTGCAGTGCACGATCAACCCGGAGCACGGCTGGTCGACGAACGGACCCGAGTCGAACCTGTTCGGGCTCGAGCCCAACTACGGCTGCTGCACCGCGAACATGCACCAGGGCTGGCCCAAGCTCGTCACCCACCTGTGGATGCGGACGCCGGACGACGGGCTTGTCGCGGCGGCCTGGGCGCCCTGCGTCGTGAAGACGACGATACGCGGCGTGCCGGTCACCGTGCGCGTAAGCACCGACTATCCATTCCGCGACACGATCGACGTCGCCGTCGAGCCGCAGCGGCCGGTGCGCTTTCCGCTCTGGCTCCGCGTGCCTGCCTGGGCCACGGCGGCCACCGTGCGTGTCGCCGGCGGCCCGATCGAGCCGCTCACATCGTCAAGCCTCCACCGCGTCGAGCGCGACTGGGCAGGAAAGCAGACGATGACGCTGCGGCTGCCGATGTCGCCGGTCGTGACCACCCGCCACAACGAGGCGGTGTCGATCGAGCGCGGACCGCTCGTCTACTCGTTGCAGATCGGCGAGCAGTGGACCCGCGTCAACGCCGACAAGCCGCATCGCGAGCCGCCGCACGCCGACTACGAGGTGCGGCCGACGTCGCCCTGGAACTACGGCCTGGTGCTCGACGACGGCGGCGTCGCTGCCGCCGTCACGTTCGAGGAGCGCCCGGTCGGCGCCCGACCGTTCTCGCCGGACGGGGCCGGCGTGGTGGCCACGGCGCAGGGCCGGAGGATTCCCGCGTGGACGATCGAACGCGGCTGGGCCGGCGAGCTCTCGGCGCCCGAGCGTGCCTGGGCCGATCCCGGCCGGCCGCTGACGACCGAGCCGGTCGAACCCACCACGCTGATTCCTTTCGGGTGCACGAACCTGCGGATCAGCGAGTTTCCTCGCGTGCCGGGCGCCGACGGGCCGACGGAACGGTAGCGGACATCCCCGAAAGGCCGCGTTGGGACAACGGGCCCTACCTGGTATGGCCGAGGCTGCCCCTCCTCAAAGGTAGGGCCGGCTATCCCAGCCCGGCCCATCTGCTCCTGGCTCAGAGGCTGCGGGCAATCGCGATGATCGCGTCGGCGCGAACCGCCGGCAGCAGCAGGCCCCGGCCCTGCGTCGCGCGCGAGGCGAGGACGAGCAGGTACCGCGTCTTGGTATCGACGTCGCCGCGGCGCGCCGCATCGGCCGCTGCGCCCGCGAGCCCGAGCAGCTCGAGGCGCAGCCGCGGATCGGGCACGAGCGCCTCGATCGACGACGTGAGGCCGGCAAACGTCACCAGCCCTGGGTGCCCGGTCGTCGGGACGGCAATGCCCGGCAGCAGCTGCCACTTCTCGCCATACGCGCCCAGCTGCACGGCGCGCGTGATGTCCTCGGCGAAGCGCGTCAGGATCGGCCGCACCGATCCGTCGCACAGTACCGTGACCGAGCCGTCGCAGAACGCCGGGTTGCCGAGGCCGTTGCGAACGCTGTCGAGGGTGATCTGTCCGTTGTCGTCGGCCAGCCGGCGCAGCGCGGCGTCGACATCCGCCGGCGGCTCCTTGACGGCAGGCAGCAGCAGGCCGAACAGCGTGTCCTGCTCGACGTGCGGCAGCAGCCCGACGATCGACGCGAGCGCGTCTGCGTGCGCCCGCACGATGCCCTCGCGCATGCGGCGCCGGCCGTCAGCTGCACCAGGCGTGGGGAAGGCGGTCAGGCCGGACGTGACGAGCCTGCCTTGATCGACGCGCAGATCGAGACGCAGGCTGTCCGAACCGGTGATGCCGGGCATCGGCTCGGCCAGCAGCGACACCGCGTGCGCGGCGAGCTTCAGTGCCACGACGTGGTAGCCGTCGATCGCGCCATCGGCCGGCAGCTTGGCGTCTTCGAGAATCGGGGCGAGGCTGGTGGGCAGCGCGCCGTTGCGTTCGTGGTAGCTGTGGACCGCGAGGCCGATCTGCTTCAGGTTGTTGGCGGCCTGTTGCCGCGCCGCCGCCTCGCGCACCTTCTGAACGGCGGGCAGCAGGAGGCCGATCAGGATCGCGATGATGGCGATGACGACGAGCAGTTCGATGAGGGTGAAACCCTGATGACGACGCAGCGCCTGCGCTCGTCGGCGAGAAAGGATGCTGAGAGACATTGAGACGACCCCGCGGCCTGCGCCCACGGGCGCGTACAGCCGGCACTCTGCGATGAAGGTCCGGGGGAGGGGCTTCGGCTTGACTAACGACGTGCGCCGGGCGCTCCGTACACCGGCTCTGCCGTAAGTCTCGCCGGGCTCTTGTGCCGCTTGTGCCTGTGTGACACGCTCTCGCCCTCGAACACAGCGCAGGAGGAGCGACATGGCTGACCGGCGAGCCTTCCTCGGAGCCCTGGCGGCGGGCATGGTATCGACGCGGCTGGCGCGCGCGGCGCCAAGCGATCGCGTGCGCGTCGCCTTCATCGGCGCCGGCCTGATCGGCACCCGTCACCTCATCGACTTCGCGGCCCAGCCGGACGTGGACGTCGTGGCGATTGCCGACGTCTCACCGTCGCGCCTCGAAGCAGCGCGGGCCCGGGTCGAAGGCCGGGCCGAGGGCGTCGCCGACTTCCGCCGCCTCCTCGACCGCCAGGACATCGACGCCATCGTCGTCTCGACGCCCGACCATTGGCACGCGCTGATGACGATGATGGCGTGTGCCGCGGCCAAGGACGTGTACGTCGAAAAGCCGCTGACGCACTCGGTGCGCGAGGGCGACTGGATGATCGCCGTGGCCGATCGCCACGCGCGGATCGTCCAGGTCGGCACGCAGCAACGATCGGGGAGGCACTACCAGCGGGCCGCCGACCTGATCCGTCGCGGCCACCTCGGCGACGTGCGGCACGTCCACATCCGATCGACCCGCAACATCGTGCCCGGCTTCACGACACCGCTCGACGAGCCGGCGCTGACGCCCGAGGCCTGGGACATGTGGCTGGGCCCGGCGCCGATGGTGCCGTTCGATCGCCGGCGGGCGCTCTACCACTTCCGCTGGTACTGGGATTACTCGGGTGGCCAGACCACCAACCTCCTCGCCCACGACCTCGACATCGTCCAGTGGATCACCGGCGCCATGCCGACGCGGGTCTCGGCCTTCGCCCAGCGCCGCTCGCTCGAGGGGTTCGGCGAGACGCCGGACGCGTTCGAGGCCATTTACGAGTTCCCCGAGTTCCTGCTGACGTGGTCGAACTCGGAAGTATCGGCCGGGCGCGTGCGCGGCCTCGAACTGTCGGGCACGAAGGGCACGATGTCGATCACCCGGGCCGGCTTCGAGATCGTGCCGGACCGCCTGCTTCCGGCCGACGACCAGATTCCGCGCGCCAGCTTCTCGGGCGCGCCGCCGCGCACGGTGCCGCTGCGGACCGAGGCGATCGACGACCAGGGTTACGAACAGGTGCGCGACCAGTTCGTGCCGCACGTGCGCAACTTCCTCGATGCGGTCCGCACGCGTCGCCCGCCGAACTCGGACCTGGCGAGCGCACAGCGGACGTCCACGGCGTGTCATCTCGCGAACATCGCGATGCGGGTCGGCCGTGTCGTCCGCTGGGACCCGTCCGCCAACGACATCGTCGGCGATCCCGACGCCTCGCGGCTGCTCGTCCGTCCCTACCGGCAACCGTGGGAGCGTGAGCGCGTCGCCATCCTGGGTCGCACGCCGACAAAGTCAGAAGTCAGAAGTCGGAAGTCAGAAGGACGGGTGCGATGATCGGCCGGCGCGGCCTCCTCGGCATGCTCGGCGCCGTGCCCGTGACGATGGCCGCTGGGGGACAGGTGACAGACCGGCAGACGACGATGTGCCTGGCGTACACGTCCTTCGCGGTGCGGATGCTGCAGGGCCGCGACATCATGAAGACGACGGCGGCGGCGCTCGGCGCCGACGCCTTCCGGCAATTGTGCGCGCGGTTCGGCACGCGCGGCGGGCAGATGGACTTCTCGCAGGTCGCCGTCGACGACACGGCAGCGCTGGCCCGGGTGCGCGAGGACTTCAGGCGCGAGGGGCTGGAACTCGAGGTGTCGATACCCTCGCGCTATCTCGAGACGCCCGAGTCCTACGCCCGGGCGGCCGCCGCAGCGCGGGCGCTTGGTGCGACCCGGGCGCGCGTCGCGCTGCTGTCCGGGCGCCGCTACGAGACCTTCGAGACACCGGCGGCCTGGGCAGGGTTCCGCACGAAGTGGCGGGACACGCTCCTGCGCATGCGCCCCGAGTTCGAGCGTCATGGCCTGGCCATCGGCATCGAGAACCACAAGGACTGGCTGGCCCCGGAACTGGCAGCGCTGCTGCGCGCGATCGATCTGCCGCTGGTGGGCGCGTGCCTGGACTTCGGCAACAACCTCGCGCTGCTCGAGGATCCCGACGAGACCATCGACGTGCTGGCGCCGTTTGCCGTGACCACGCACCTGAAGGACATGGCGGTGCGTCGCACGGCCGAGGGATTCGAGCTGTCGGAGGTGCCGCTCGGTCAGGGTATGCTGCCGCTCGATCGTTACGTGCGGCTGGTGGCCGCGGCGCGGCCCGAGGCGCGCATGTGCCTCGAGATGATCACGCGCGATCCGCTGCAGGTGCCCTATCGCACCGACAGGTACTGGATTGCGTTCTCCGCGGCGGAGCGTCGGGCCGAACGGCTGCGCGCGTTCGAGGAGCGCGTGCTCGCGCCCGCCTCGGCGGCGCCGTTGCCGCGCGTGACCGGGCTGTCGCCAGCGGCGCAGATCGCCGCCGAGGACGACAACGTGCGGGCCTGCGTGACGTTTGCCCGGGACACCCTGAAACTGGAGACAGGCCGCGCATGACCGACCGACGACCGGCAACCCTCGACTTGTTTCGCCTGGACGGCCGCACCGCGCTCGTGACCGGCGGCGCCCGCGGCCTCGGCCGCGTGATGGCCGAAGCGCTTGCCGAGGTCGGCGCCCGTGTCTGCATCACCAGCCGATCGGGGGCGACGGCGCGGACGGCCGCCACCGAGCTCGGCGAGGCGACCGGCGCGACAGTGCTCGGCGTCGAGGGCGAGGTATCCACCCGCGAGGGCGTCGATACGCTCGCGCGGCGCGTCGCCGACGATGTGGGGCCGGTAGACGTGCTGGTGAACAACGCCGGCGTGAACATCCGGGGCAACATCGGCGACCTCTCCGACACCGACTGGGACGTTGTCGTCGACACCAACCTGAAGGGCCCGTTCCTGGTGTCGCGGGCGTTCGGCCCGGCGATGTGTCAGCGCGGCTGGGGCCGCGTCATCAACCTCTCGTCGATGCTCGCGACGATTGCCCTGCCTGGCCGGGCCCCGTACGCATCGTCGAAGGCGGGTGTCTCGGCCTTGACCCGCGTGCTCGCGCTGGAGTGGGCGGTACACGGCGTCACCGTCAATACGATCTGCCCGGGGCCGTTCGGCACCGACATGAATCGTCAGCTGTTGAACGATCCCGAGAAGTACGCGGCCTTCGTCGCGAAGCTGCCGATCGGGCGCTGGGGCGAACTCCACGAGATCAAGGGCGTGGTCGCCTTCCTCGCGTCCGACGCGTCGTCGTTCATGACCGGCGCGTCGATTGCGATCGACGGCGGCTGGACGGCGCAATAGGAACGCCGACTTGTCCGGCCGGCCCACGTCACTGACCCTCGGACAATAGTCCGACAGCTACGAACTCTCGGCCGGCGCGCTCGGCTCGGCGATGAACTTGTAGCCGACGCCCCTGATCGTGACGACGTGCCGCGGCGCCGAGGGATCCTCGTTGAGGAAGCGGCGGAGACGCACGATGAAGTTGTCGATGGCGCGCGTGTCGGTGTCTTCGTGCAGGTCCCAGACGTCCTCGAGGATCGCCTTGCGCGACACCACCTTGCCGGCATTGCGGAGCAGGTACTGCAGGAGGTCGGCCTCCATCGCCGTCAAGTGATACGGCATCGTCCCGACGCGGAGTTCGAGCGAGGCCGGATCGAAGCTGTTGCCGCCGAACGTGATGACCTCGCCGGCCGGCCGCTCGTCCGGGCTCGCTGCCGGCGCGCGCGTCCAGCTGTTGCGGCGCAGCAGGCCGCGCACGCGGGCCAGCAGGATGGCCAGTTCGAACGGCTTGGGCAGGTAGTCGTCGACGCCCGCCTCGAACCCGAGCAGCACATCGTCCGATCGTCCGCGCGCCGTGAGCATCAGGATCGGCACGAAGTCGCCGCGGGCGCGTAGCGCGCGCGTCACGTCGAAGCCGTCGATGCCGGGCAGCATCACGTCGAGGACCACGGCATCGACCGTGCCCTCGGCCGCTTCGAGCCTGGTCAGCGCGCTCTCGCCATCGCCGGCGACGTCCACGGCGTGGCCATCGGCCTCGAGGTTGAAGCGAAGGCCCATCGCCAGGTGCGGCTCGTCCTCGACCACCAGGATGCGCGCCATGTCGTCTACCGTGCGAGCCGTGGCAGCTCGATCGTGAACGTCGAGCCGCGGCCTTCGCCCTCGCTCGCCGCGCTCACCCGACCGCCGTGCTGCTTGACGATCGAGCGGACGATGTAGAGGCCGAGGCCGGTGCCCTTCACCTTCGAGCCGCGCCACTGGAAGCGGTGGAAGCGGCGGAAGATGCGCTTCAACTGCACCTGCGGGATGCCGACCCCCTGATCGCGGACCTGGATGCGCACCAGGTCGGGCGACGGCGTCGAGACGTCGACCGACACCTGCGCCTGCGCATGCGAATACTTCACCGCGTTGTCGAGCAGGTTCGAGATCACGCTGCGGAGTTCGTCGGCGTCGCCGCTCACGAGCGCGTCGCCGTCGGCGCGCAACCGCATCTGATCGGGAAGCAGGTGGTGGCGCAACCGCGCCACTTCCAGGACCTCGCCGGTCAGGCCGCCGACGTCGACCGGCACCCGCTGCTGCGCGCCGACCCGCTGGCCGGCGACGCCAGCCTTGAGCACCTGCTCGACCGTCTGCTGCAGTCGATCGGCGTCGGCCAGCATGATGCGGTAGAAGTCGCGCCGCTGCGGCTCGGTGACCTCGCGCGCCTGCAGCGTCTCGAGGTACAGGCGGATGGACGCGATTGGCGTCTTCAACTCGTGGGTGACGGCGTTGATGAACGCGTCGTGCTGGTCGTTGCGATGCAGTTCGCGCACGAGGAAGACGGTGTAGACGATGATGCCGGCGATGATCAGCGCAAAGGCGAGGACGCCCAGGACGAGCGGCAGGATGTCCCGGCCGCTGACATAGATCCAGCCGATGTTGAGGGTGACGGCTGCCGCGACCAGGACGACGCAGAGCGTCACGAAGACGACGGTGGCCGTGTTCCGCCGGGTCACAGCCCCATCTTAACGGGGACCGGGCACCGGGCACCGGGTTCCGGGTTCGGCGTCAGGTCAGGCAAAAGGTAGGGCCGGTTGTCCCAACCCGGCCCCTGGCGACGTGTGGTCTGAACAGGCGCGTCAGTCCAGCGCCGGTTCGGCCTGCGTGATGTCGACGGCGTCGTCGGTCTGCTGCGGCATGCGGTGGACGTGCTCGATGCGGGCGGTCTTGACGTCCCACACCAGGCCCAGGGCGCGCATCACGCTGATGTTGATGTAGTTGATGTCCAGTTCGTACCAGGCCAGGCCGTGACGCGCCGACACCGGGTGCGCGTGGTGGTTGTTGTGCCAGCCCTCGCCGAACGTCAGCAGCGCCACCCACCACAGGTTGGTCGAGTCGTCCTTGGTCTTGAAGCGGCGCGAGCCCCACAGGTGGGTCGCCGAGTTCACGAGCCAGGTGGCGTGCAGGCCGTAGGTGGTGCGGAAGAACACGGCCCAGAGCACGTAGGGAATGCCGCCGAACGCGAGGAACGCCAGGCCGACGACGACCTGCGGCACCCAGTGCCAGGTCGTGAGCCACACGTGGACCGGGTCCTTGCTCAGGTCCGGCACGTAGCGGCGCAGCACGGCGGTGTCGTGGTGCATCGCCTTGCCCATGAAGATCCACCCCATGTGGGCCCACAACGTGCCTTCACGCGGCGAGTGCGGATCGCCTTCGTGGTCCGAGTGCTGGTGGTGGATGCGGTGGGTGGCCACCCAGAAGATCGGACCGCCCTCGAGTGCGAGCGTGCCGCAAATCGTGAGGAAGTACTCGACCCACTTGTAGGTCTTGTAGCCGCGGTGCGTGAGCAGGCGGTGGTACGCCATGCCGATGCCGAGGCTGCCGGCGACGAACCACATGACGACCGCCGCGAGAATCGCGCCGAAGTCGATGTAGAAGAAGGCGGCCACTGCACCGATGTGGAACGCGGTCATGGCGATGACCGTGACCCAGTTGATGCCGTGGCCTTGGGCGGCCTTGCGGCCATAGAGGGATCCGATGTGGACGGGTGCGCTCATCTCGCTGATGACGATGACATGTCCCGAGATGGTCGATTGTAATCTTTCTGTCAGGCCCGCAAGTCGTTCCGGATGTGCATGTTAGGTAGGGACGGCTCGCCGAGCCGTCCGGCGTGAACGAGATGGTGTCAATCGGCGCCGCACGATCCGGCGTGGTCCGGCAGGAGTGGCGACGATCGCGAATCCGGCCCGCTCGAATGTGCTCACCACCCCGGTATACGCGCCGCCATTGGCGCGGCTCGCGTCGTAGGGATAGGCCTCGACAACCGTCGCACCGGCGCGTCGCGCTGCCTCGAGACTCGCAGCGATCAGCGCTGCCGAGACCCCGCGCCGGCGGTACCCCTTCCGCACGTAGAAGCAGGACAGCGACCACACGGGCGTGTCGTCCACGCGGGCGAGCCGCGGCGCCCGCTCGAGCCACGGCAAGTGCTTCGCGCGGTGTCAGCTGACACCAGCCGATCGCCCGCTCGCCATCGAAGGCAAGCAGCCCTGGTGGCGGTCCCTCGACGACGACGCGATGGAAGTCGGCCGTGGGTACCGAAGAGGTCCTCGAACGCCGGCCAGAGGTCTGGAGTGAGTGGTTTCACTGTCCAGGCGTGGCTCAGTTCGCGGTCGACAGCCATGACGTCAGCCTACACTTCGAATCCGACCGGCGGCCGAGGCTCGTCCCTTGACGCCACCTCCGGGAAGTCATTCCCGTTCCGCCACCGGCTGAAGAACGACTGCCACGTTGCGTCGAAAGCCGCAGCGTCGACGGCGTCGTGCTCCGCGAGGGCGATCGTAACGGGAGAGTCCGTCCAGAAGCCGTAATTGCGTCCGAATGGGGCCGCGACGATGGGTTCGCCGTGGATATCGAATCCGATCTCTCGCTGCGGTACCCCCACGCCGTCGACCTCGATCCACTACAACTCGACCTGGAAAAACAACGGCTCGATGTCGGGATTGGCGGCAGGCAGGACGCGCTGGAGCACCCGAAGCAACCAAGGCAGGCGCGGCGGAACGCGCTGGTCGGTCGCGGTGCGAATGGCGATCACCGGCACGTCAGTTCACCCTTCGCTGGCTCGTCGGCCGCCGATGACGGCCAGCGCGCGATCCGCGGCCAGGACGCCGCGGTACTGCGCCTCCTCGAACAGCGGCAGCCCGCTGACGTCGGCGTGCGCGTAGAACAGGTGGTCGTGGCCCTGCTGTGTCGCCAGCCACGCCGGATCGGAGAGCAGCCCCGGCGTCGGGCGAATCATCGCGTGACCGTGGCGCATGATGTCGACCCGGCTGACGCAGTCGCGCAGGTCGGGATGGGCGCGCGAGAGGTCGGCGATCACGCGGTCGCGCAGCGTCGTCCAGTCCTGAGCGAGCAGCCAGCGGCGCGCCTCGATCGCCGGCTGGTGCGCCAGCGCCCAGTAGTACGTCCACACCGTGCGCGGGACGTGCCGCCGCAGTGATTGATGCGTCGCGACGACGTAGCCGAGCGCCGGAGAGTCGTACAACACGTTGTCCCACGCGACCGGAAAGCCGCGCTCGCGCGGCCAGCGATCGAGCGTGAGGTTGGCGACGAGCCACGGCGACGACGTGACGCGCACCGGCGGCGCGCCCTCGACGATGCGCGTCGCGACGAAGAGCGGCGCAGCAACGATGACGACGTCGGCGGTCCAGGCGATCTGCGGCGTCAGGACGCGCCAGCGCCGGCCGTCGCGCGCGATGCGGTGGGTGACCTGGCCCGTGTGGACGCGGCCGCGCAGCCGATCGAGCAGACGCCGCACGATCCAGCCGTTGCCTTCCGGCCACGTCAGCGGACCGGCGTCGTCGGCATCTCGCGCCGCGTAGTAGAGCAGGCCGGCCCAGGCCGACACGTCGGCCGGCAGCCCGCCGTAGTCGTCGCGGCAGGCGTAGTCGACCTGCCAGCGCACCATCGGCGAGTCGAAGCCTTCGCGGTCGAGCCACGCCGCCATCGACAGCCGGTCTTCGGCCATCGGCGTGCCGTCCAGGCCGACCGCCATCGGGATCGTGAAGCGGCCCGAGGCCCGCAACGCGGCCACGCGATCGACGAACCGCCGCATCTGATCGTGGTCGCGCCGCGTCGTCCCGATCGCCGGCTCGAGGCCCTCCTGCCAGCGGCCGTGCAGGAACAGGCGTTCGGCGGGCGCGTGCACCAGGTGCCGCTCGTCCCAGGTGCGGCCGTCGAACACGCCGAGGTCGGCAAACAGCTCGCGCACGAGACCCGCGGCCTGACCCGGAATCGGCACGTAGTGCGCGCCCCACGGGTACGTCGAGACTTCGTTCTCGCCGTGGCGCGCCGTGCCGCCGGCCTCAGGCTCCATCTCGAGGATGACGAAGTCGCCGACGCCGCGCCGCGCGAGCTGCCAGCCGGCCGACAGGCCCGCAACGCCGCCACCGACGATGACCACGGCGGCGCGCCGCTCCTCCTTCGGCGGTGGGAACGGCGTGCGGTCGCGCAGCCGATGGCCGAGCACCTGGCCTTCGTTGACGAAGCCGCCGGCGCTCGGTCGTCCGGCCTTCTGCGTGAGCCCGACGAGCGCCGCGGAGAGGAACTGCC